>JAJRTO010000256.1 GCA_024278235.1 Candidatus Poribacteria bacterium | reverse complement strand
GGATACATCGGCTTTGGATACATCGGCTTTGGATACATCAACTTCGAGATCATCTAAATCCAGTTCCTGATCTATCTCTTCATCAGCAGATTCATCCATCGGTTGATATTCGCTGAGTTGGACCCGTAAGGAATTAGGAATCTCTCCTTCGCCAGTTACGACGCATTGGAACTTTGTTCCCTGTTTGATAGCGGGAATCACGACGGTTTCTGCTATTTCACGATCCAGGTATCCAATAAATTCGCCCTGAGCATTTCGTATTGCCACAGCCGTCGCATCATAGATATCGGCGAGACGTCGATAGATCGATAATTCTTCACCCATTTCCGCTGTATTCGGATAGAATTTGTCCATTTCAATTACATGTGTCTCAATGGTGTCTTTGTCCATATTACTCCTCATCGGTGTTTCTGGTATCTCTCATATGCGGTAAGCAGGAATCAGAGGGTTTTCTCAAACAGGCAGTCGAAAATTACTTACTGATATTTCTCATTGTATCACATCTGCATCCAACATGCAAAATAGTTTTAATACATCGGTTCCGTTGACGAACATATGTCCTCTCTACAGACAGAATCTTTATGCTTGTCTGGCATGATAATTCATTGACATTGAGGGACACAACTGCTATCATAACATCGTTTTTGGTTATCCTATGGTAGAGACAGAGGAGAAGCTTTTGAGACCACGATTTTGGATCTTTATATTCTTATTTGTTTTTGCAGGTTGGACCCATGCCTTCGAGTGGGACGCAAGCAAGTTTATGTCCGTCGATGAAATCAAACCCGGGATGAAAGCCAAAGCACACACGGTTTTCTCCGGCACAAAGGTAGAGACGTTTGACCTGGAAATCATGAGTATCCGCAGTACGGGGCAGGGACGGCGCATCGTCTGGGCACTCGGGAAAGGGAATCGCATCGAGCATACCGGTGTCGCTCAGGGGATGAGCGGTAGTCCCGTTTATATCAAGAATCGACTGATCGGAGCGATAGCATATACGTATCCGAATGCAAAGGATGCCTGGGCCGGGATCACGCCCATTGAAGAGATGCTCCCGATCCTGAACCGGGAGATGTCTCCCCGTGTGAGCCGTGCAGGATCCTCGTTTGGCATTGGTCAGTATCTGGAGACGCTCGGCGCCTTGCAGGATGGGCAAATCCGCCTGACGAAGTCTGATGCCATTCAGCAACCGTCGGAGGTCTTTCCGGAGAGGTTGAAGATTCCTCTGATGTTCGCCGGGTTTCAACAGGGAGCCATCGAAATACTACGACCGTTTTTCTCAGATCAGAACATCGTACCGATGCAAGGGGGGAATACCAGTCAGCAGGATGTGACCTATCCGCTTGATCCTGGCAAGCTGATTGCTATGGTGTACGCGACCGGAGACCAGGCTCTTTACGGGTATGGAACGGTTACCTATCGCGAAGGGAACAAGATACTGGCCTTTGGACATCCTGCATCCAATGAAGGCCGGACCTACTATCCTATTGCAGGTGGTTGGGTCGATCATGTCATTGCCAGCCGTGTGATCTCCTCCAAACAGGGGAGTATTGGTAAAATAGGCGGAACGCTGGTTCAGGACCGAACTTCTGGTATCGCAGGTGTTGTGGGGCAAGTGCCGCCCATGGCTCCTTTGAGAGTACGCGTCAACCCCGATTCGGGAACGGTTCGTGAATACAATTACAATGTGTTCCTGGGCGATGAGCGGCTTGCAGGGGCCATTGCGGGTGCGTTGGTGTGGAATTCCATTGAGTCAGCCGAACGTGGTTCAGGAGATTATACGGCGGACATTCAGGTGAACATTGCCATCGAAGGGAAAGATCCCATTGTCAAACGTATTGCAGCCTCCGGGAGTGCTTCACCGGCAGCGGCAGCGTATCTATCGCTTTCCCCGCTTCTCTCTGCGATCACGAACAATGAGTTCACGCCTCTCACTGTGCAGAATATGAACGTTGATGTCACTCTACGTGATAAACGCCATATCGCCAGCATAGAGGAAGTACGCCTGAACAAGAACATCTTTCGACCCGGTGAGGAGATCCTGGCGACAGTGGTTCTGCGCCCTTATCTTGAAGATCCGGTGCTTGAGCCAATTCGTATTCAGATACCAGATGATGTAGCAGATGGCCCCGTAAACCTCATGATCACAAATGCAGCATCGCACCAGAACTGGCAACGCACTCGCGCACCTGAGAACTATCGTCCCCGAGATGTCGAGCAGTTGCTTGACATACTCCGTGAAGGTGAGAGCAGCTACGACATTGTGAGCGAACTGTTTGTGCCAAAACTCGGAATGACGGTTGAAGGTGAGGAATATCCGGAGTTGCCCTTCTCCATGTTGTACGTTATGAGTTCACCGACACAGTCTGGTGAGAGCAGCTTCACGCGGGGAACGACTTTGTCTGTGCAGTATCACACAACGCCCTATGTTATTGCTGGAAGCCGTACATTCCGCATCACCGTTGATCGGAATGCACGTTAGTGGTATGTATGGGCATGCCTGATGTGTACGACTCCAAGAAGGAGAACGAATTGATGAAATACCAGCAACTTTTCTATTTTTTGGTTCTATCTACCGCGATGCTGTTTACCTTCGCGGCTACCGGTGGTGCTGTCCAAACATCTATCTGGACTCAGGCGGATCAGAAATCTTTCGATAGTGGGAAACCAGATTCTGTCTCTATTTCTGCCAAAGGATGGGTGCGACTATCGCCTGAACTCAAACAGTTGGCGGATCTCAAGGAATCCTATGTATGGGATCTCGTGGAAGATGTAGAGGGGAATGTGTATGTGGCAACAGGGAAAGAAGGACGCATCTACAAGATGTCGCCTGATGGCTCATTGGGCGATAAGCCCTTTGTGGATACCCCTGAAATCGACATAAGAAGCCTGGCAATTGCCGCTGACGGGACCCTCTACGCGGGAACAGCACCCGATGGTCTCGTCTATAAGATCACTCCGGATGGCAATTTCGTCCCGGTACTTATCTCCAAGCAGAAATATGTCTGGGATCTCGTCCTGGATGACGACGGAAATCTCTATGCAGGAACAGGTCCTGAGGGCAAAATCTATAAGGTCACTCCCACAGGAGAAACGAGCGAACTGTTCGATTCGGAGGAATCGCATATTATGTGCCTGCTCTATCGTGAAGGCGCGCTGTACGCAGGGACCGAAGGGAGCGGCATCGTTTATAAGATTCAGGATGGCAAGGCTTCTGCCATCTACCATACTCGTCAGAAAGAGGTCCACAACATCCTCTTTGATTCGACCGGGAACCTCTATATCGCAACGACCACCGGAGAGGCTGCCCAGAAAGCACCGAGGTCAAACAGCGGTGGACCGCCTCCCGGGAGTGCTCCACCTCAGGAACCTAAAGCGCGTATCTTCATGGTAGATCCCGACGGGATCCCCTTTCAGGTATGGTCCAGTCCCGAGCCACTGATCCTTGCTCTGGCGATCCAGGAAACGGGAAATCTCATCGTGGGGACCGGAGATCAGGGGAAACTCTATGAAGTGACTCCCGATGGGGAGCCAACCTTTATCGGCAAGACCGATGAATCTCAAATCCTGGTATTCCTCCAGAACGCCGCCGGGAATCTGTTCCTGGGGACAGGGAATGGTGGTAAAATCTACCAGCTTGCGACCAGCTATGTTTCAGAAGGGACTCTTGAATCCAAAGTACAAGATGCCGGGATTCTCTCCATCTGGGGACGCATCCGATGGGAAGCCGATGTTCCAATGGGGGCAAGCGTGAACCTCACGACTCGCACCGGCAATACGGAGAAACCAGATAAGACATGGAGCGAGTGGTCTGAGCCCTACACGACTGCGGAGGGAACACCGATCAGCAGTCCGATGGCGCGTTACATTCAATGGCGTGCGAACCTTTCGACTTCAGATGCCACTATCACACCGGTGCTCAGGCGAGTGGATGTTGCCTACGTGCAGAAGAACGTTGAACCGGACCTCGGTGACATTAAGATCAGCTTCGGAGCGAATGGGAAGGGGCGGGAGAATCAACCTCCGGATCGAACCAAGCGCACAGTTCAATGGAAAGCTCGCGACCGCAACGATGATAGCCTCGAGTACACTCTCTATTACAAACAGATGGACGAGTCCGTGTGGAAATTACTCAAAGAAGAACTCAAAGAGACCAAATACACATGGGATGCGACGGCAATGCCTGATGGCGAATATCAGATCAAAGTCGTGGTGACGGACAAGTGGAGCAATCCGGAAGGCATGGAGTTGAGTTATGAGCGGATCAGTGATCCGTTTGAGATCGATAATACCCAGCCAACCCTGAGCGAGATCACCGTCACATCTGAAGGAAATGGGCGATTCCGAGTCACCTGCAAGGCCCAGGATTCCACGAACCGGGTTGCAGCGGGAACCTACTCCATCGATGGCGGCGACTGGCGCGTGTTCTTTCCTGAAGATGGAGTCTTCGACTCTCTGGCGGAGTCCTTTTCGTTCCTGACACCTGTACTGGAAAACGGACAGCATACCCTGGTGATCAAGATCAGGGATGCGGCAGGCAATCAGCAGACGGGGCGTCAGGTATTTGGACAATAGCTGCCGAGGATGCCGATATGTCTCAGGAACTGACTTATAGACTGGCGCAGTGCTGTTCACCCGGGTTAGGCCAGGAGATCATCGGCTACTTCAAAGCGGACGGTACTATCGCCGTTCACAGTTCTCACTGTCAGTCGGCGAAACGACTCGCAAACGAACGACTCTTACATGTAACCTGGCAGGAGATCCAGGAAGCTGATAAACAAGACGAGCAAGAGACAATGGATCCGGAGTTTCACGAACTCGATGCGACGGACTATCTTGTTCTCAAGCACCATCAGGAGTTGGGAATAGACTATTCTATCGTTGTTGCAGAGACACTTGGACTTCCCCGTGAGGAAGCCCATCAGC
>JAJRTO010000255.1 GCA_024278235.1 Candidatus Poribacteria bacterium | reverse complement strand
ATAGTATCTGGGTCATAGGAACATGGGGAACGATGATCAGGCGTTGAGTTCATGCGTTCAGATGTAAAATCGTGGATAGGCAAGGAAGCCAAAGACGTATTGACCATCAACTGCTCACCAATTGACGTATCGGATATACTATTGTTGTGAGCTGGCTACGAACACGAATTAGTGACCATGAAACAATCGGACATTGGAAATTATCTGCGGACCAGAATGATAGATACGCCATTGGATGATTTCATTGGAATCGATGATGACTAAGATCACCATGGACACTATCCCAACCTGGCGTATATTGGTTTTTGTCCTGATTTTACTTGCCCTTGGAATACGGATCCCCCTCCTTCAGCATCGATATTTCGACCCAGACGAATTCCAGCACCTACACGGAGCCTATAGCATTTCTCAAGGTATGGTTCCTTACAAAGATTACTATGAACACCATACTCCCTGGCTCCATTACATCCTACGCTGGCTGTTCCCCATCTGGGGGACATCGCTTACGACGATCTTCGCGGCACGAGCACTGATGCTTGTTTTCACCGTGGGGATCCTCTATCTCACTTATCGACTTGGAAAGCAACTCTACGGTAAAAATGTCGGGCTGATCAGCACCCTATTGCTCGCGTATATCCTGATTTTCCTGGAGAAGACGCTTGAGATCCGCCCGGATCTCCCGGAGGTGTTGTGCTGGTTGGCAGGACTCATCGCACTGATCCACGGCATCCGGAACGATCAGCCACGTTGGTATCTGCTGTCGGGGCTGGCCCTGGGTGGCGCCGTGATGTTCACACAGAAGGCGCTGTTCGGAATCGCCGGCGTGTTCGTTGCGATGGCATGGATGCACATCGATCATCGATTCACGCTTCCCTGGAGACGCCAAGGGAAATTCACGCTACTCTTTATCGCGGGACTTGCAGTACCCATTGTTCTGACGATGCTGTTTTTCCTGGTGCAGGGCGGGCTCACAGCGTTCATCGATTACAATTTCATCATGAATTCCCAGTGGAAGACAAAGTTCTGGCCCTACAATTACATCCGCCGATTTATCCAACAGAATCCGTTTCTATCTGTACTTGGTCTGGGAGGATGGCTGCTCAGTGTACTCAGTCTCCTCCGTTGGGAAAACATACGGCGCGGCATGGTTGTGCCAACAGCCGCGACAGTAACACTTCTCATCGGTCTGTACGTCATGCCAGTGCCCTATCGTCAATACTATCAGCTCATACTGCCGCTCTGGGCCATCTACGCAGCTCACCTGCTGTGGCAAATCACTAAAATCCCATCTATTGGACAACTCCTCGAACGTTGGAAAAATACACGCCAACGCACCATGATTCTGCTATGGGGTATCGGTATGTTGTTCATCGGCTGGGGGCTGAAGGCCAGTTTGTCTTATAGCCATCCAGTCCTACGCGAGAATCCCGCACACTATCCCTGGATGTGGGGATGGCTCCTTCTGCTACTTCCTGCAGCCTGGCTGCCCCGGGGCTGGATGCGCTCGCTCGCATTTGCCGGGCTGTTTGCCGTGGGCTATCTCTCCACACCCTTACGCGGATTGAGCATCTACTTCCTGCTACCGGCATTGGCCCTGACAGCACTGTGTTATTGGACTCATACTCGTAAGCTGGCCCTCACACTGCTCCTGGTTGGGATGCTCGCATTTCCATTCCAGCAGATGTGCGAACAGCTCAAAAGCCGCAATGATGGCATACTGCGAGAGATCGAATATATCCTCGAAAACACATCACCCGAAGATACGATACTCACTGGATGGCGTGGAAGCGGCGTGTTCCGCCCCCATGCGTATTTCTATTTCTTCCTCCATAGTGAACTGCTCGCGATGCTCGATGAAAAACAGAAGGGGGAAGATGTCGTCCAGGTGCTTGAGACCAAGAGACCCAAGATCATCGTATATGATGGCGCGGTGAAATCTCTACTGCCAGTCGTGCAGAAGTATATTCAGAAACACTATGAACCGACAGGTGTCGGAGTTCTTTATCGGAGAAAGTCATAGCAGGCATCTCCCTATCTCTGCCTTGACTTCAATCCTGCCCTGAGTTACACTAACGTCCGGAATACAGAAGACAATCAGAAACCGGACAATCGTTACATATGACGGATAATAGGGAATGAAATTCAAAGTTGGTCTTGCCCAGGTGTACCCTCATCTGGGGGACGTGGAATATAATCTGAAAATCTATGAGACACAGGCTGCAACGGCTGTCGAACAGGGAGTCTCGTTGCTTGTCTTTCCTGAATTGAGTCTCACTGGTTACACATTGAGAGATATGGTGCCGGTTGTCTCACAGCGATTCGATGAACCCGCATTTGAGCGGCTCCTGCACTTGAGCCATCAGATAGCAATGGTTGTCGGATTCATTGAAGAGTCATCCGATTACCAGTTCTATAACGCCGCAGTCTTCATCCATGATGGGAAGATCCTGCATCTGCACCGTAAGATCTACCTGCCGACCTATGGTATGTTCGATGAACAACGTTACATGGCCACAGGGAATCGGATCCGCGCGTTCGATACCCCCTGGGGTCGCATGGCCATGCTCATCTGTGAGGATATGTGGCATCCCTCCGTCCCCTACATCGCCGCACTGGATGGGGCTCAGTTTCTCATCGCAATTTCATCGAGTCCGTCACGTGGTATGGAAGGCGGCGAGAAACTGTATGGAACCCAAGCATGGGAGCGGATGAATCGCGTGTATGCTCAATCTTTCTGCCAGTATATCATCTATGTGAATCGGGTGGGATATGAAGATGGCATCTGCTTCTGGGGAGGATCGGAAATCCTCAACCCTGAGGCCGAATGTGTGGCTAAAGCTCCCTACTTTGAACCCGATCTCCAGGTAGTGGAACTCGATACAGAGCGGATCCGGCGGAGCCGCATCTTTTCGCCTTTACTTCGTGACGAACGACCTGAACTCACACTACGGGAATTACAGAGGATCTGCCATGAGCGATATGACTGATCCGATCAAAGGCCACGCTGCTCAAAACCCACTGCGGATCTCATCGTCGCTGGTAACTAAAATCCTGGAGGGGTTTGTCCGGGAAGAACTTGGCAAAACAGGGCTTCAGAAAGTCGTCGTAGGGCTTTCAGGCGGCATCGATTCTGCTTTATCGACCTACTTAGCCACCCGTGCTCTCGGCTCTGAAAATGTCTGTGCGATCATGATGCCTTACAAAACGAGCAGTCCAGAGAGCCTGGCAGATGCCCGGGAGGTAGTGGATGCACTCGGCATCCCATCCATGACGGTGGAGATCACCGAGATGGTGGATGCCTATTTCGCCAAGTTTCCGGACATGAGCAAGCTACGTCGCGCCAACAAGATGGCTCGGGAGCGCATGACCATCCTTTATGACCAGTCCGTGGCACTTGCAGCCCTGGT
>JAJRTO010000254.1 GCA_024278235.1 Candidatus Poribacteria bacterium | reverse complement strand
CCGGTTTTCATAGTGCCTTGCCACTCAAAATGGATTCCCAGCCATCCAGTGGAGAGAAAGCCTTTCAGCGGTCGAGTCATACTCTGTTGATCTCCGATATAACAGAAACGACGGGAATGAGCCTCTACCCATTTGGCAGGCAGCATGTGACCGTGATGACGACATGCCTCAAACTGTACGGGGAAACATGGGGGATACTACAGGTTGCGCGTTCCACAGATCAAACTTACACGCAGAGCGATGCTCAGCTTTTCGTTATGATTGCAAGACGGGCCGGTCAGTCCATCCAGCATCTGCATGAGTCCGAACGGCAAACCTATTCTCTGGTAGATCCTCTGACGAAGTTCCACAGGCGACGTTTCTTCACAGAACAGCTCCGGTGTGCCATCCAGAGGGCTCAGCGGGCAGGTGAACCTGTCTCGCTGTTGCTTTTGGACGTGGATGAACTCGATGAGATAAATCAGGAGTATGGATATGCGACAGGGGATAAGGTACTTGCCGAGGTCGCAACTGCAGTGAGACAGACAGTGCGGATGGAGGATCTACTCGGACGCCATAAAAGCGATGAATTATTGGTTGGTCTTCCTGGTGCGGATAAAACGGGGGCCTATCTCGTTGCAGAACGCATCCAGACCAAAATCACAGAGCACCGATATAACAGTTCTGACCATCAAGAAGCCGTTGCACCGACCGTTAGCATGGGAGTGGTTAGTTGCCCGGAGGATGGCATCGAGGCGGATGTCCTGATACAGACAGCGGCAGAGATCCTGACCCAGGAAAAGCAGGAACAGCGCAAGGCTGAGATCGTGTCTTATCATCCGGATCTACAGGAAGTCGCGCGCCGTTTCAATATTGGAATGGTACCATCGAAGCCAGAGGATACGCCGTGGTCTCTGCTGGAAACGGATCTACTTTGGTTGGGAATGGCACTGGCAGCCGGTGCAACGGAGAGTGAGCGTGCCTCCATCATGCTGATGGAACCACAGGGCCGGAACCTCCTGTTGCAGGTAGGAAAGGGCTTCGATGGAGATATCGCGCTGCACGAGGTGCACCAGCCAGTCGGTAGAGGCATTGCCGGGCAGGTAGCCGTTACGGGTCAACCGATGATCCTGACGGATGTGACTGAAAGCGAGTATGTGTCCAAATACACGGATCGTTACCGAACGCGCTCCTGTCTCTCCGTACCCATCTGCAATGGGCGGGTGATGGGGATTCTGAATCTGGCAGACAAACAGAGCGGGCAGCCATTTGATAAATCAGATTTGGACACCGTTATGGACCTGGCACAGGCGATGGCGGCCCCACTTCATTCTCCACAGGTCTCATTTGTGACGTCCGCTGCCAATATGTGCCGTGCATTGGAACGACGCTTTTCGTACTTTGCTGGACATTCCGACAGCGTCGCGGACTATGCAGTGCGCATTGGGCACAAATTAGGACTCCAGGATCAGGAACTGCAACATCTGCGGGAATCGGGCTGGATTCATGACCTGGGGGAACTGGAAACACGCCCCAGAATTCTACCACGAACAGGAACGCTTGCAGAAGATCAATGGTCGGAAGTCCAAAAGCATCCGGAGACAGGCTATGAGATCTGTAATGCCGTGCGTTTCCTCCGTGGTTATCGGGATACGATCCGCCAGCACCATGAGCGGCTCGATGGAAGTGGATACCCCGATGGATTGAGCATATCAGCCATTTCGACCGACGCAAAGATACTCGCCGTGGCGGAGGCTTTTGTGGGGATGAGATCCTCACGCCCCTACCGTCCTCCCCTCACGATTGAACAAACTCTTCAAGAGTTGCAAATGAACGCTGGCTCCAAATATGATGAAGATAGTGTAAACGCATTGACACAGATAGAGACCGCCAGCAACTAGAAGCCACCAGTCTTCAGGCATCAGGTGTCAGCAAACAAGCCAGTTACTGAATCCTGAATCCTGAGAACTGATTGCTAACCGCTAACATCCCATTTCCACATTGAACCCTGATGAACCGAGGAGCGAACAACCGATGGAATTCCGTGCTCTCCAACCCGGGGAGATAGAAGCATGGTATGACCATGTAACTTCTGTGTTTCATGGTTCACGGCGATACTTTATGAATCATTGGGAGAACGATCCCTGGAAAGACTCGGAAGGGATTCGTGTGGCTGTTGAAGATGGCAGGATTGTCAGTACGGTGCGTGTGTTCATACGCCAGATGTACCTGCATGGGGAGCAGGTATCTGCTGGTGGGATTGGGGAAGTCAGCACTCACCCAGAATACAGACGTCGTGGTCTCGCCACCCGGCTCTTGCAGGATGCTATCCGGTTCATGGAGGAACGTGAGATCGCGATCTCGTCTCTGCACGGAGGCAGGTCGATATACGAAGCTCTCGGTTGGGAAAATGTCACACGCTACTATGCCTCATCGAGAAAATCCGCAACCTATGAACACACTTTCCAGATCCGACCTGTGAACAATGCGTCCGAGATTGAGATTGAGCAAATCGCCACACTATATGGCGACTACTCCCGTCGATTCAATGGGACTTTTGTGAGGGATCACCCGAAGTACTGGTCCGGCTGGGTTCGCACAGAATCGCCGCAAGCATGGGTTGCCGAGCAAGCCGGATCGCTCTACGGTTATATCTCCGTGCGACGCAATGATGAGAACCTGTACGTCAAAGAGTTTCTTGCCTCAGAGGAGATGTTTGCACAGGATGGTGGAAAGCATGTGTTCGATGCGCTGATCAGTCATCTGCTCACAGCGATGGGGAAAGATACCTTTGATGTGGTATGGCCTGCCCCTGTTGCGGATGGGTTTCATGCTGACAAAATCCACGAGCACGGAGGCCCGAAATACCGCGTAATCTGTGCATCCCGCCTGCCGGAAAACGATGGGTCGATCTCCGAACTGCTGCACTGTCAGCCCGAAGCGTGGAACCAGGGACTGCAATCTCATCACGTGTTCTGGAACACCGACGGATTCTAGCCTTAGCCATTCACATTTTCTCACGGGCTCCCGGGCACTTCATCCACAAACAGGAGTCCTTTCTTCTCAAGCAGATAGATTTTCAGATTTGCACGTTCAGACTCTGTGAACTTGAGTGGCTTGTGTCCACTGACCAGCAGTAGGGGCTGTTTGAGTAAATCGGGGGAATCCAAGTTCCAGGCTCACATTTGGTTTAGAATGTCTCGCCTATCTGGACAAACGCCCGTAGTTTTCGCTTGGGTTTGAGCTTCAGAGCGAGGCTTAACTTAAGCGTGGATCGCAGGATGTAACCGGCGCTGGCATCAAGGCGCATCTCACTACCAATCGCCAGTTGTTGGTTGGATGAGGATAAAGTTCCTGTAAGGTCAGCAAACATTGCACCGTGTAGTTGCTCAAGAAACAGCGGCAAGATTTGCCAACCACGCCGGATTTCGATGATCGGGAACCGATATTCGAGTGTACTGAAAAACTGGTTGCCAACGTACAGACTCTCGAAGCTGCGAATAGCAAGGGCGTTAAGCTGAGATTGAAACATGGGCAGATCCCTGTTATTATAGACCAAACTTCCTTTCCATGCCAGGACATGTCGGTCGAATGGTATTCCCAAATAAAGTTGTGCATCAACGAGGATTTCAGATAGATTGACCGTGCTTCCGAGACGAGCGAGATACTTCCGGTAGAACAGGGAGCACTTGACTCCGTTAGTTTGGCTGATTCCCCGTGGATAGCGATGTGTATTGCTGAAGTTCCAACCTATGAATAGGTCGACCAAGCGCGTTGCCAAGGGGAATTCGACATCTTGCGGCCAATCTTGAAACGCCGACCTCTCTGTTTCGATTCCCAGGCGGAATTCCTGTTGATAACCTACCGTTGTATGTGGGAGGTTAATTTGTGCAGAGACGCCGCGAGAGCGATGCCAAGTAAAGAGTCTGTTCTCCGGCCTGCTTCGGAAGTGAACGATCTCTGGCATATCCCAGAAGGTCAGACCAATAGAGGGATAGAACTGGTCGTTGACGTACTGCAAGAAATAACCCGGCCTCCTGCTGGATACGCCATACTGTGCAACTGCTGCATAGCTATGCTTCCCAAGTACGTCGCGTCCTGCTGTAAGTGCACCAACTGCAAGCCCGGATTCATCCGCCGTTGGGTACGGAATCCAGAAGCGGGGTAACAGTGTTGAGAACGACCGATAAGGATGAATTCGATATGGTACTGGTTGATTGGCCTGCATATTCTGAGTAGCATCCACATTCTGCGTCACCTTCTGATACCCAGTGAAAAAGAGAGCCCCTGATGGATCTGTGTAGCTATCCTGATGAACAAGTCTCCATTCCGCCGGATCGAATGCCATCGTGTGAATGTTGAACCCATCTTTTGAGTAAATAACAAAAGCGATTTGCGTACCATCAGGGGAGACAGAGGGATCAAATGCACCGCTCAGTACGTTCGTAACCTGGTACAATCGCTTCGTCTCCAACTGATAGGCGAACAAATTGTAGACACCTGTCCGATCCGACGCGAACAACACATACTTCCCATCAGGAGTCCAACAGGGGGAAACGTCCCATGCTTTGTCATGCAGTAGCGGATAACCTGTTTGTCCCTCCGTGTCGAACACCCAGATGTCTTGGTATCCGCCCTTCTGCCACGCCGACACAGCAAAGGCATTACTATCTGGTGCCCATGCAGGTTCGGAGAATCGAAGCTCAGGGCTCTGGGGTTGGAGCATCCGAATTCGTTTCATCTTGGGTTCGATGCTCACTAGCTGTGTTTTGCCTTGGTCATTTTTGACAGCCAGAATCACTTGACCATTAGGACTCCAGGCCGGATCTGTCACGCGTTCTGCCTCTGTCAGTCTCCACGTTTTGTTACGCTGAAGATCCCGAATCCACAGATCATGAGACACAGAGAAACTTCGGTGGAAGCCAATTTGGGGAAACAGCAACTGGGTTCCATCCGGGGAGAGCGACAATCCAACATGCTTGGTGAGTGTATGCAGGTCAGTAACAGAAGTATCCCGGCCAGATCGAAGTTCTATCTGCCGGATCTCCGGTTGAGCATCCGTTTTTGCACTGAAGTAATAGATATTATCTCCCGTAGGACTCCAGATTGGGCTCCACTTGGATGACTTCGAATTTACTACTGATTGAGATTTTGTGACCCCCTGCCGCCGGACCGCTGCCTCTTGTTGACGATATCTTTGCAGCAATTCCTGCTTCCATTCCTCCCAAAGCAGCCTCAGTGGACGCGCAGTTGACAGCCTCGCTGCGCCATCCGCATTCCAGGGCCACAGATCACTGGCGAGGTACCGTTGAAAGGTGTGAGATGAAGCAGCACCATACTTCTCATCCATGTAGCGGAAGAACGCGCCCCCATAAGTGTATGGCTGATGACCGCCCGGATAGATTCCCCAAAACAAAAGTCGACGCAATGAAGGAACGTCATCCGCTAGAAAGGACTCGCGCAAGAACATCTCAGTATACGGGTCACGCCCTCGACCCCCGTTCGAGTAGTGCGTTTCGTTATAGACTGCATAACCTTCCAAAAAAAGCCTGGAGTTGAGTGCTTTGGGGAACCAGAGCTTACCGAAGACAGACTGAACGATTTCCGTGAGCCCTTCCACTTGTCCCATGTCCAGAATGTGGGTGTACTCATGTAAGAGTAGTGACTCTAGCCAATCCTCAAAGTGCCCAAGCCCCAATACAGGCTGTGTCGGGTAAACGTAGATCTGGTTATAGAGCATGGGGGTTGCGACAGCGTTGACGACATCAACACTGTCGTTGATCACGATATGCGTTCTTCCACTGGGCCGACATTGCATCGCCTGCGTGAGTCGCTTGCGAACTCTTTCGGTGATGGTGGCGATTCGGAGGGCGAGTTGCTCTTCACCTTGATAGAAGTGGATGGAGAAATGCTCCGTCTCTAGCGTTCTCCAATCTAAGCTTGGGTCAACCTTTGAGGGACCAATCGGGATGGGAGAAGCTTGAGCTACGAGCACGAGGAGAAGCAGACACAAAGGCATGCAGCACTGCGTGACGTATCTGCTTGCTGTTATCCGCATGATTGGTGTGCCTTCCTGAGTCTCGAAGCTTGTGCGTCAACCTTATCCCGTGTTCTGATTGGGGTTGCTGCAATCTGATCGAGAGCCAGATCTAGGTCAAAATCCCCCTGATAGATCGACGGTCCATAACCGCTTATTCTCAGGACCACCACCGGGGATGATAGCCACATCCCCTTGCAGAAACAACCTATCCTCTCCTTCTAGCGAATCCCCACTTAGCGACTGAAGTAGGACACCAATCGGCAGACGCACACCTGCCCCAACATAGAGCCGGTCCTTAAACTCAGCATTGGGGATATATGGATCGTCTTTGTATCCCAGGCGCAGTGCCAACATATCCAGGAGCCAAGATTCAACACCAACGCTCTTCTGGAGATTCCGCCAGCGGAAAGCGTGAATACCGACACCGCGTTCTGCCTCAAGTTCGTTACGAATCTCTTCTTCCGTTTTCCCCTGGTTTTGCTCTAACAGAAGCCGATCCTCGACAGCTTGCTGAAGCCCTTCTTCATCATCTTCCTTGAGTTTGTCAACAAACGCCACTAGATCCGCTGTCAAGTTCATCCTGAGGATGTTCCAGTAGGATGGGAAGATCGTCTTATCGCTCAAGAAATCTTGTGATGCTATACGGATACTCCACAACGCTCCCATGCGCATCGTGCGTGGAAGGGGAACACTCTGATTCGCATCCTTGAATTGGATCCTCGTCCCCAGATTCTGTAGAGCAGCCGCTAGGGTGATCCTCTGGTCAGGAAACTTATCCCATCCCTCCGTCTGAGAAGATGAGAAGTTCAACAGATGGTATTGAGTTCCCAGGTCAACCGCATAGGCTGTGGCGGAGACGCTAGCAAGAACTTGCCGGATCACTTTGCCTGAAACACCCAGCAACAAACGTGACGATAAGCGGTTTGCATAGAGTCCCGTCAGTGCCCAGTTCGTTCCCAGGTCGAGTTGTCGGACCACGGAAGGTGAATCCTCCGTTACAGCAATGCTCCCCTGTCCGTTAAGCTGAAGTGTAGCACCGATGGTTCCAAGATCTAGTGAGTTCTTATTTCCCCCGTTTCCCAGGGGAAGTGCGCCTGCGAGGAACCTATAATAGATTCCCTCGCCCGCTTCACCGAATCGTGCACCTGCATTATTGTAAGAAGAAACCCCCTGGATCTCCTGAATATTCGCTAGCCCAGCAGGATTCCAGAAGGCAGATGTTACATTACCGTTCATCGCAGTGTAGGCCTCTCCCATTCCGGATGCCTTCGCGCCGCCACCAAGACCAAGAAATTGGGCGGCTGTTCTTCCAGCGCCGGCATCGGTGGGCAATGTTGTTGCGAAGCACAAAACTGCCACGAGTGCGCACAGATGGCACCATAATATGATGGATCTCATTGCTGTTCACTCCTTCTTATCTGATGGATCATGATCTGTGGATCTCATTAGCTGAGATAGTAAGACCAGAACCTCGCTACTGTACTCCCTGTTTATTCGTTCGTTTGATCCCCTGGCAATTCTCCCTGCCCTATAACGATTCCCACCATAGTAGCGTACAAACAAGGGCAGGTAAGTGATAAGCGACTCCTGATACCTATGCTCCAAGACGGAGTGAAGCAGAAGATAGCCCATCCCCAAGTTAATTGCCAAAGCGTTCAGTCCGTTCCGTACATCACCTGCGTAGATCTGACCACTACCCGGAAGAAAAGTGGAAAGCCACTTTGCCAGTCCAGGAGACTTGGGCTCAGGATAGTTCATTGTGGCCAGAAGTGAATCCAGGTCGGCCCACTCTGATACTTGTGTCCTATCGAAGTAGTCACGGAAAGCTTCTCGTGCTTTCTCCCACCTGAATGTATAGAGGTAGCAGATGCCGAGGAGGAAAGTCGCTCTTCGTCTGGCTGATGCATACTTACCAAAAGTGGAAACACGCAGTAGCTCAAACTCCGCAGCACTGTAATTCTGACTTGCAATGAGCACGATGCCAATATTCACTCTGATCTTATCTCTCAGTTCATCATTGGCAACTGTACGTAGAGACTTGCGGAATGCATCCACTGCCTCTTCCCATTGAGCCTGGTTGCGATGAGCCATGCCGATCTGAAAGTAGGCATGGCTCACTCTTTCGTCCTCAGAATTGAAACAGATGAAGCGTTTATACTCGGTGATCGCTTCGTAGTAATTCCCAGTTTCGTAAAGCTGTTCCGCAAGTTCAAGTGCGAGATCCATTGCTGTTGAAGGCGAGGACACAATCAGAAACCACACCATGGCATACTGATATAATCGCAACGACGACAGTTCTTTCTTCAACGATCACTCCCAACCTAAAGAGAGGCTAACTCGACTCAGCAACTCATCCCCAAGATTTTCGTTATGGATCCTGACGCTAACAATGGAACCATAGATGTTGCCGAGGTAGAACACACCTGCCAGTGATCCATAGATCCATCCTTTGACAGAATGAGTTCCGTTGTTCCGGAACCCTCCATAGGCCTGCCATACGGTCAGGCCAATCGTAATCAGAGAATACAGACCATCGCTCATTCGCCCGGCGTACATTTTCCCTGCACCTGGAATCAACGAGGACATCATACCAGCAACAAGTGGGCTCTTGTAGGAAATCTGGGTTCCGGCCAACGCAAGACGATCTAACGACGGAGCCAGAGAATCGAAAGATTGCCCTCCTTGATTGATCCGTGACGAGAAAACCTGATGGGCCTTTTCCCAGTCCCTCAGATACAGGTAGTTAATCCCAAGCAGATCACTGAACTTACCACATATCGTCGAGCATTGAGACAGATATTCATGGAGATAGCGTACCGATTGGTGGTAATCTCCCGACTTGGTGTACGAGTATGCAATCTGATAAGCCGCATTCTCTTTATAATTACTTGGTGGGTTCTCGTCAATGACCCTTTGAAAGAAGGTAATGCTTTGTTGATACTGACCGCCGAGAAGGTAACATTCCCCAACCTTGAGCAGAATAGCAGCATTATGTGTAGAATCTTCTGCCAAGAGTAAATAGCGTTGAAACTCACCGGCAGCCCGTAGATAATCCCCTTCCTGATAGAGATATTCCGCGAATTCATACACGTATTGTGGCGCGGAATAATCCACCTCTGCCCGACTTATCGCCGGAAGAAACAACTGGAAAAAGAGGATGGAAGCGATGAACGTTCTTGTCATTCATCCCCCAGAAAGCTGTGTTCCACGGGATCATCGCATTTGCCTGTTTCTGGGTGGATCGTGTAATATGTCCTGCCCCTTCCGTGGCATCGCTGTAGGCGGTCGGAAGTCATCAGGATACCATGAAGGATACCATACTGTTTGAGTGCTGCCATCCCAAATCTGGAGCAACTCGGTGTGAAATTGCAGGCTGGCATATCCTGCGTCGAAATGAACCATTGGTAAATGCGGATGAGTCCCATGAAGGCAAGCCTGAGTTCGTTCGTATCGTTGAACGCAAAAGCGGGAGAGTCTTTCTTCCTGATTGGTTCGATTGGATTGTGGGCCATGATGAAATCCAGGTCCTCCGCAACTTGCCCATGGGTGACAGCAAATACTCCCAAGATCAGAATCAGGCAACATAAGGCCAAGTGATAACCTCCTACCATTTGACCTCCTTTACTTCAACGTCCATCGGGATTGCGAAACTTACTACTTCTCCGGGCAGTACAGCATTGAACTGAGGATTGGTATACACAACCTTCTCAACTATGGAGTTATTCTTCTGATACTGAACTGAGACTACCTCCAGTGGAAAAAAAGTCTCACCATACTGAATGTGTTTGCTGTAAGTTGTCTTTGCCAGCGTTTTTCCCTCTGCATCCCGCATCTCCATGAGTACAAGTCGATCTTCCGCCAATCCGATGATAACATGCCCCAATACTCCCTTTACCCGTTTGGGTGGCTTCCAGTAAGTGAGGAGCATCGCATCTCTTACCTCACTGCGACTCAAAGTAAAGCCCGCTTCTGAGAGTCCGAAATCATCCTTTACTATCCCGACAAATGCCTCAAAGAATGGCAGGGCGAAGGGGCTCTTGCTACGAAATCGAAATGCTTGCCGCTCATTGGGGTAGTAGATGAGCAATCCATCAGGTTGGAACACCATCCACTGAGAGATGGGGTCATGAACTATTATGACAGTCTTACCGGGCGATTGATAATAGATGCTTCCTTTCACCACCTCCTGGGTAGTGTTTCTCGTTACTGTCCGTGTGAACTCAACACTCACGTTACTCATTGTCTGACCATAGACAAGGTTTGAGGGGAGAGAGCATAGCAGAAATAACGTAACCACGTATGTTGACACAGTTTGCTCCTCACAGCCGGCGTTTTCCTGATCCCTTCAGCAATCGCGATATGCACCCGAACAGGGGAGCCACCAATCAGTTAGTAGGATGATTCGGCTAACACTATTGATACTGCGTACAATGCAGCATACGTCACGGCTCCAGTAATGCAACCAGTTTGTGCTTGTTTTGTCTGAATTTGTTTGGCCTTTGCCTTATAGAACTCCGTATAATACGCCACGTATTCCGGGGATTTACCAAGCAATCCTGTCGCTGGTGGAGCCGGTTCATAGATATAAGAAACAATGAGCCCCGTTATACCCACACAACATCCCGCAGCGAACCAGAGAGTCGTATTGGTACGCATCGCCGCATCCCTTTCTGCATCGACACGTGCTTGCGCTATGAGATCAGGATCAGCTTGCTGCGCTAACAGGGGCGTACAGAACATCGCGATTGATACGCAGAGAGCAACGACTGTTTGGCGACCATTCTTTAGATTCCTTCGTTCCATGATTCCCTCCTAGAGTGTGAACCTATTGCTGAGACTTACGCTATGCAGCAACGGCTGAAATCAATGCTCAATGTCTGCCGTTGCTCTTTTGGTACTCCAACAAAATTCATTTTACATGATCTTTGCACTGTGTACAACAGAAATCTTGTTGTTTGTTACGTTCCATTGAACGGAATCCATTATCTTTTGGAGGAGTACCAGTGCGTCAGTTGGATGGGTACCATTTGCATCGGGCGTGTTGTCGTAGTTGGAAGAACGGCTATGATGTCAATACCTTCGAGAAGGGGATCTCTCCCTTGCTGAGGGAGAAGAGGAGTCTCAGGACCTCACAATTGTGCTTTACAATCAGGCATACATATGGAGTTCTGAGTCCATTGCGGATCGCATGGCGGCAGGGACAGGGGCACACCTACGGCAGATACAGAGGCTTGCCCCTGCAGCGGAATTGTGTAAATTCAATGAGGTTGGGAACTAGAAACGCTGCTCAAGAACGAGTCTGCTCTCAACTTGATTTCCCTCGAAGGTGGTACGCAAAGAGAAGGTAGGACGGTTCTGCTGATT
>JAJRTO010000253.1 GCA_024278235.1 Candidatus Poribacteria bacterium | reverse complement strand
GAGTGTGGTATGCTCATGACAGAAACATCCTTCCGTCCTGTGGATCTCTATCTGCTGGTGAATTCCAAGGCGAGTCTAGGTGCATCGAGTTTGACCTTTCTGGGAATGTTCGATGCGATATTTACCCTGGATCAGCGGGGATTGTTACTCACAGGGTTCCTCGATGCTCTCAAGTTTGCGGATGGGGTTCGACTCAGACGACGCTCCCTGTTATTGGTCCTTACTATCGCCATACTGGCAGCGCTTATCAGCGCGGGTGCCATTCATCTCTGGTTGCCCTATCGTCACGGTGCCAATTACATGTACGGTTATACCTATCGGGCCAATCCAATCTGGGCGTTTCAGGAACATGCATCCGCCGTTGAAGGTTATCGAACGGATTTTAGCTGGACAGGACCGACATTTTTCACTGTAGGTGTCGTCGTCACCTTGTTCCTGGCCGCTATGCGTGCTTTCTATTGGTGGTGGCCATTCCATCCGCTCGGATATGCCCTCTCCGCCTCATGGACGATGATCGTGTTCTGGTTCCCGGTTCTGCTCGCATGGCTTATTAAATACCCTCTTACCCGCTATGGAGGATTGCGCAACTACCAGAAGATGAGACCACTATTCCTGGGGATGATCTTCGGTGAGTTCAGCATGGCGATACTTTGGACGCTGATCAGTTGGCTGGCGAATGTACCAGCGCCGTTCTTTCCGTGGCCGTAATGATACTGCTGTACATAAGCAAGTTTCACGTGAAACGTTGAACGTTGAACGTTGAACGTTGAACGTTGAACGTTAGAAAAACACTGTGGTTGCTGGGTTCTTGGTGTTTGAAACTTGATATCCATTTCTGAATGTCGCTTGAGCAGAATCGGGGAATTTTGTCAATTCCAGGTGCCGGCAGTCCTTAAATAGCCTGGACATTCCAGCCAAAATACACTATTATAATAGATGTCGTTTCATCAATTGATGATGTTCATATGTAGTCTGAATGCCTATGAGATGACATTCAGGATTATCATGTACAAGGAGAGTGGAAATGGAATGGAGTAAGAGATTTAACATATTGCTTGTCTGCATCACCGCATTGTTTTTTGCGGGTCTCGTTCACGCCCAGGTTGTCCTCGACTTCGAGGACGGCGATCTGAACGCATGGGAAGTGGTGGAGGAACCTGCCGAGAACCTGGGAGATGCAGGCCCGGCTACGTGGGAGATTCGGGATACCCAGTTGGGACTCGATGGTAAAGTACTCTATCAAGGCTCCAACGCGTGGGGGAGCCCACCCGACAACATGTTGTTGGGTCCCATTATCGTCTACAAGGGTGAGGAGTTCACAGACTTTGTGCTGGAAATTGATGTTGCTGCATCCGACAATGACGGTATGGGGATTGTCTGGGCCTTTGAGAGCCTCGACAAACATTATCGTGTCATTATGATCAACGACAAATGGCCTGATCCCGATCCACTTGATGGACAGGGTGGCCCCTTCTTGAAGATGGACAAGCGCATCAGCAATGAAGCCCCCTGGTATGAGTTGCTTGAAGTCGTTCCCGGGCGTGATGGTGGTCCTTACGTCCCCTACGTGGAAGGCGCGCGCCTCCACTGGACGCTCGAAGTGAAGAACGGTAGTTTCACGTTCACACGCGAAGATGGTCTCAGTATTAGCGCTCAGGATACGTCCTATGCGAGTGGCTATGTTGGCATCCAGTTGTACGCGCAACAGGCCGAGTTCGACAATCTCACGATCACCCCGCTGAGTGCTACTGCGGTGGATCCAGCAGGCAAGATGTCAACGACCTGGGCTGCTATCAGGGAAAGCCGTTAGGGATCAGCCTAAGCGTTATGTCCAGGTAGATAGGTGAAACCCGTTTTCTTATTTCTTAGAGGAGACGGGTTTCTCATTGTATTGAAGAACTCTTCGGAAAGAAGGGAAGACGATGTTTAGATTGAAACTCGGGGCGGATATGATTTTAGTTCTCCTGGGGCTTATACTCATAACAGGAGTATCTCAGGCTCAGCTCGTCCTTGATTTTGAAGATGGAAACCTGGATGCCTGGGAAGTCATCGATGATGTGGATCTAGGTGATGCAGGTCCATCTACCTGGGAAATCCGTAACAGTCAACTCGGTCTTGATGGCAAGGCGCTCTATCAAGGCTCCAACATCTGGGGTGATGCGACCGATAGTTGTTTGATGGGGACCTTTATTATTTACAAGGGTGAGCAATTCACAGATTTTGTTATCGATGTGGATGTGGTTGCCAATGACAATGATGGTATGGGGCTTGTCTGGGCTTACTCAGATACGAGTCAACACTACCGGGCGATCATGATCAATGATGGATGGCCTGATGTCCCGGTGGATGGAGTGAAAGGCCCATGCATGAAGATCTCCAAACGCATCAGTAACAGTAATCCCTGGTATGAGCTTTTGGGGGCCATGGATCGTACCTATGTTCCCTATCAGGAAGGGCAAAAACTCCATTGGACGCTCGAGGTGACGGGCGGTTCCTTTACTTTCACACGTGAGGATGGTCTCAGTATCAGTGCGGAAGATCATTCCTATGACACCGGCTATGTTGGTATCCAGTTGTATGCGCAACAAGCCGAGTTCGATAACTTCACCATTCTGGATACTTATCCCGTTGATCCTGCTGGTAAGCTGGCAAGTATGTGGGGACGTGTTAAGGTGGCTCGGTAAAAGGACCCGTCTCCTCGATACAGATTCACAAATTATCCGGAGAACCCACAAGGAAACCCTCTGTGGTCACCTATGAGGGCAGGCATTATGGCCTGCCCCTACTTTTCTCTTGCATCCTATGCCCGTTGTGTTTCTCCTGTTCCGTAAGAATGGGTGTGGCACTAACTCTCTTCATCGAAGCCGATCTTGTCCATCGGTGCAACGGTACTGGATGCAATATTCGATAGATGAGCACTGATCCTGCGCATATAGCGTCCTGCCAGGGCATAAGCGATCCCTTCTGCCGTGTTCAGTTTCTCATTAGCAAGTAACGCATCCAGCAAAGCATCCGTCTTGGTTTCGATCTCCCGTTTGCGTACCATGACCTTGTTACCGCTTTCCACATCATCCTCACAGAACGCTCTGATGCACCATTGGAACATCGGTTCGATATGGGACTGGATGCCTTGAAGTTGCTCAAGGTACACTTGCTTCCCGAGCTGAATCCCTTTCTCACCGAGTTGCCATATCTCCTTGGTATAATCCCCGATCCGTTCAACATAGATGACGATATTCAGCAACACAAGGCTCCCCGGCAGATCCTGACTTGGATTGATCGCCAGGTGCTCTAGAACAGCTCGTCGAACCATTCGTTCACCGGCGTTGATATCCTCATCACGTTTATGGATGTTCACACCTGGTGTTTCGCGACCATGTAGCAGGAAATTGCAGGCAACGTCAAACATCTGCGACTCGTTTTCTAGCATGGAATAAACATCTTGTATCGACTGGGAGAGCAGCAAGGTGCGTCTCTTCCTGTCGAGTAATCCTCGAAACATAAAAGCCTCCTATTCAAATGCGTTATATATCCTGGACGGACACGCGGGTCTGCTCTTCTGAAAATCACAGTAACCTTTCTATCAGGATCAAGAGAACGGGCACTATATAGAAAACCACCAGAACGTAAACAATTGCATAAGCCCGGTGTTTACAGGCAGCCTCGCCGAAGCGTTCAGCGAGCCAGAGCGGAATACGCCGTAGCTGTGGAATCGGATAGATGATGAGCACACCGGTAAGGTTAAAGAAGAGGTGCGCGAACGCAACGACAACGGCTTCCATCCGTTGTGTGAGAAGCGCTGCAAGCATCGCTGTCACCGTCGTACCGATGTTTGCCCCCAGGGTGTAAGGGAATATCTGCTGTAGCGTCAGAATGCCTGCTCCGACCAAGGGGACGGCAAGTGATGTGGTCACGGAGCTACTCTGAACCATAATGGTCACGAGACAACCAAACAGCATACTTGTCAGTCCGACGCGGAAGATATACTGGTGGATGAACTGCTCAGCCTGCTGAAGGATGAGCGTTTTCAGCAGACTTACCAATAATTTCAGAGAGATGAACAGGAGCACCAGCGCCAGCAGGAGTGTGAGAATGCCATTATCACCGAACAGGTGGATGATGGTATTGCTCACAGGCTTGATGACGATCTTCACAGGGCTTGCATACTGAAGCCCCCCAATATTTCCCAGCAACCCAGCGGCGAAATGCGCAAGATGATTGAGATAACCGGTGAGTAACTCCAACGGGAACAGTATCAGAACGGCTGCAAAATTGAAGAAATCATGCACCGTAGCTCCTGCCAATGCTCGGCGGAACTCCTGACGACGTGTAATATGTCCGAGGGAAACAATTGTGTTCGTGACACTCGTTCCAATGTTCGCTCCCATGATGATCGGTATCGCAGCGGACACTGAAATCATGCCGGCTCCCACCATGCCAACAACGATGGATGTTGTAGTGGAAGAACTTTGCACGAGTGTTGTTGCTAGAATCCCTACAAATAGTCCAACCAGAGGATTTGAAGTCGCTCCAAGCAGATTCTTAGCCGTGTCTTTGCCGAACAGCTTGAAGGAATCCCCCATCATTTCGATACTCAGGAAAAACAGACCAAGCACCAGGATCAGAAGCAGAATGCGAGCTAAAAAACGCAATTGATTCACCGTTGTCCCCCATTTATGTTGCACCATATTCTTTCAGTTTGTATTGAAGCGTACGTAATCCGATACCGAGCAGCTTCGCCGTCTGAGTTCGGTTCCCATCGAGTTCCTCCAGGGTGCGTAGGATCAGATCCTTTTCCATTTCATGGAGGGTTGTCCCAACTGGAGGGGTCAACGGGGGCGAAGTCTGTGTTTGTATCTCTTCGGGCAGATGTTTCGGCAGGATGACCTCTCCCTGGGACGATAGCACGGCGCGTCCTACAACATTGTTCAATTCCCGCACATTGCCGGGCCAGGCATAACCTGTCAACAGTTGGATTGCTTTCTGACTGATGAGATGGATCTCTCGATGATATGCCCGGCTGTATTGATGCAGAAAATGCTCCGCAAGCAAAGGAATATCCTCGATGCGTTCCCGCAGAGGCGGCAACGAAATGACCATAAGATTGAGCCGGAAATAGAGATCCTCCCGGAATCGGCCCTGCTGTATATCTTCACGCAAATTTCGGTGAGTGGCTGCGATCACCCTGACATCGACCTGAAGTTCCTGATCTCCACCAACGCGCTCAAACTGTTGCTGTTCAACGGCCCGGAGCAGTTTCACCTGGAGTTCCAATGGCATATCGCCAATCTCATCCAGGAAGATGGTTCCCTGATGAGCGCGTTCCAGCTTGCCTCGACGTTGGCTGGTCGCTCCGGTAAATGCCCCCCGTTCATGTCCGAACAATTCGCTCTCCATGAGTTCCCGTGGGATAGCACCGCAGTTGAGCACAACAAATGGTTTCTCCGTTCGCAGGCTTTTGTGATGGAGTGCCTGGGCGACGAGTTCCTTGCCGGTGCCGGTTTCCCCTTCGATCAACACCGGAACATCGACGTTGGCCACCTGTTCGATCTGACGAAGTACCTGTAAAATCACCTCACTTTCGCCGATGATTTCATCATAGGCATGTTGAAGGTTCTCCCGCGACGGAGAATCTTGTTCGCCATGTTCGAGGGCTTTGTGGATCTTTGCCTCAAGTTCCTGATCGAACGGTTTACGGACGAAGTCGAGCGCCCCTAGCTTCATGGCTTCCACGGCCAGCTCAATCGTGCCGTGTGCCGTCAACATCACGACGAGCAGCCCCGGGTAGCGGCGGCGCATCTCGCGGAGCGTGCTCATGCCGTCCATGCCAGGCATTTGGATATCCAACAGGACCAGGTCGGCGCACTCATCATCCAGGGTTTCCAGGGCCTCCATACCATCCCTTGCGACCCGCACATCATAACCATGCATTTCCAGCCGATCCGATAGGATTTCCAGGGCATCTGGCTCATCGTCCACTATCAGGATGCTTTCTGTGGCCATTGAATCCTCCAAACGATCAAGGGCTGTCGATCACGGCGCGCTTCTGTGGTTGTCTCGGCAATACGATGCTGAACCGGCTTCCCTTGCCAACTGTACTCTCCACCTTCATTTCACCATCGTGTAACTCAACAAGTGACTTGGCAATAGATAGTCCGAGCCCGGTACCATGGATTCCTCGGTCTTTGGTGCCCTGCGTCTGATGAAAGCGTTCGAAGATCCTGTCTAATTCCTCCCCTGATATTCCGATACCCGTGTCCTCGACGTGAATCGCAATCATCTGGGAGTTGATCTGCTCGGTAATGAGAGTCACCCTCCCTCCCGGGTCTGTGAACTTCAGGGCATTGTCCAAAAGATTGACGAGGATCTGTTTCAGTTTATCCGGATCGGCCCAGATCGTCAAGCCCTTATGCGCATGATGGGAGGCAAGTTGAATCTGCTGTGTCTGAGCGATATCTTGCATGTTCTGCACCACATCCTCAATCAGCGGGATCAATCTCACCTGCGTCGGATAAAGTCCGATGTTCCCGGATTCGATACGTGAGAGATCCAGCAGGTCGTTGATCAGGCGGATCAGCCGATCACAGTTATCAACAATACGACTGAGGTAACGCTTTTGCTTGTCGGTGAGCGGGCCACCGATGCCCTGGAGGAGATTGTCTACGAATCCTTTGATATGAGTCAGAGGTGTGCCCAGCTCATGGGACACGTTGGAGACAAATTGAGTCTTCAGTTCATCCAGTTCCTTCAATCGTTCATAGCTCTGTTTGAGGGCCATAGCGATATTCTGAAAATCGGCAACCACGTCATCCCGATGGGACTCGGGAGGTGTACCACCATAGGTATCGACATAGGTCTGCATCAGTTGCATACGGGCTGTTTCAAGAGCCTCGGTACGTATGCGCAGTTGTTCGTAGAGAAGCGCGTTCTGGATCGCCACGGCTCCCTGGTGCATCAGTGTTCCTAACAGTGAGAGATCCTCATGTGTATAGGGTTCCTCAGACAGTTTCTCCCCAAGTATGAGCACGGCGATCAGTTGGTCTTGCAAGAGAAAGGGCACCCAAACCTCGGGATTTATCTGTTGTTGCAACCGGGTCATCGCTGTTGAGACCTCAGATCCGGGCAGTGCACGGGTGCGAAGTGGCATCTGCACGTCCTGCAAGTATCGAAACCAGGGATCCTGGGATGAGACCTCCGCCTGTTGGGGAGAACAACCTTGAGTTGCCTGCACATTGAATTGGTCATCTTCTCGTATATAGAGTACGGCGTTCCGAATATGCATCGCTTCAGAGACCTCTGTCAGGATCGTATCAGCCAGCTCCTGTAACGACAGGATAAAACTCAGGGTACGGCTGAGGCGGAGTAAGGTCTGCCGGTAATTGTATTGCTCTCGATAGAATGCCCTATCAATCCAGTTCTGGACGCGCCCTTTGACAGGTGCAAACAGCACGGCAACCATCAGCACGGAAAGCATGTCAAACACCATATCGGAAGGGCCAACGAGAGAAGGGAATATGCGGTTAAAGATCTGAATTCCCAAGAGATATGTTCCGATTGCCAGACTGCTCACAATGGCATACACGGCACTCTTGTTGAGCATCAGCTCAATATCCATCAGTCGATGACGGATGATGGCCACGATATAGAAGATAAGGATCAAGATCAACGTATAGGCAGGATATTCGCCAAGAGGTGGGTCGAACCCAAGAATCTCAGGAACAGAAACGAGATAGGAGACGGGAAGAAGACCCGTTGTGATACCGATGAGGAGCCATTTTGATTGTCGCTGTTGAGCACGAGTAGGAGCTTTGATACGGTTATAAATCAGGCATCCCAGGACCGCAAACATGTAGATCGTAAAATAGATCAGCGATGGTTCTCTGAATGGGCGAATCGATATGAGGAAGAAACTTCGCTGATATTCGATGCCCTGGTAGTAGCGGATGAGCCAAGCGAAACAGAAGAAGAACGCTGGTAAGTAGATGATCTGGCGGACACGAGGAGAAACATGAGGAATAGGCGCAGGTACAATCAGAAAGCAGTGAAGGAAAATCGCCGGCAGGAACGCTGACGTGAGAAACTGTGTTATCGGGACCAGATGGCTCGCCCATCCTCCTTCGCCGAGTTGATAAACAGCTCCCACGGAACAAACATTCATCAGGCCGAGGCTCATCAAATAAGAGAGTCGAATATTCAAGGGATGTGGTCGGCGGATCCAGGCGCGCGAAGCCGCGACCCATGTGAGGATGCCAACCAGATAAAAGTAGATGGTGCTCGCCGTGTAACCATCTGTCACACTCAAGCTCATCGCGGCAGCAACGAGATTGACAGAAGCGAGAAAAACAAGGAAGATTGTGATTAGAGGAAGTGACATGAGTTTGAGAAGACAGGCGATAGAGGAACCAAAGCATGACAAATGCCTGGTCCTCCAATCGCGTCATCCAGGCAAAGGGCTCTTGACGAGTCCATCACCTGAATAAGCAAAGAGCATGCCAAGGTTGAGTGATTAAATGTGGCACCCTCCGCATTTCAAGCATCACGCCCATTGTGCTTGTGCACACATACGATACCCGTGGTTTGCAGCATGCTAACGGACAACAGTCCAACCGTGCGGAATTTGCGCACCTGCGCAAATTCTGCATGGCACTAACGAATCACCTGTCTGAGAATCCGCATCCGCTCAGACCGCGATACTTCCCCAGGACGCAGAAGAGGAGTTCGGTACTGCTGCTGTCTTTGCTCTG
This sequence comes from Candidatus Poribacteria bacterium, assembly GCA_024278235.1. Taxonomy (GTDB): domain Bacteria; phylum Poribacteria; class WGA-4E; order JAJRTO01; family JAJRTO01; genus JAJRTO01. The sequence continues at coordinate 25,325 of JAJRTO010000253.1, read as the reverse complement.
CCGTCATGTAGCGATGTGACTCTTTGGTACTTCGCATCAGGCGAAAGTAATCGAAACGGGTCAGTGTTGGTGGGATATTGCCCGGACAGAGGGCATGGAGACCTACCATGACAGGATCCGCCATACCAAGATTGGTATGGCCAACGCTTATCCAGTTTGTGCCGTCCCCACTCGCGTATCCACTGAACACGTGGTTCTTGCGCTCCAGACGGAGATAAAGCTCACGGACTTGCCGTAGGCCGGAGCTTCTGCCGACCATCACGTTTTGTGCGGAACCGATATGCCTCTCGAAACGGACATCCCCTCGGAAACCATGAGGGCCGGACGTCTTTTCAAGCCTGATAAGTCGACGATTGTTTTTCCAAACAATCAATCCGCCATGTTCCTTTAACTGGGGTGTCACGGGAATGCGAGTCTCAATAGCAAAGTTCCCTGAGACAGGTCGCAAGATGCGCGGTGCATCGAAGTTGGATCCGATCCACAGATCCTGACCGGATTGAACGTTCATCACCAGATAGCCTTGCTGTTGGGACCAGGAACCTCCCCCGTGAGGATCGTCCCATTCCCATTGTGGATCCAATTGCGTCCCGATAAACTCTTCCTGAAATTCTACGTCGATGAACTCTCCGGAGGATGACCATCCCTCGATCTTAACCGAAGAAATGAGATCCCCGAAACTCTGGGGTAACACATGCAGATTCGGGATTTCTTTTCGTACATCTGCCGGCGTGATCTCAATCGGGAGTATCGCACCTTCAAAGTTGATATGCTCGTAGAACTGAACCTTGCAGCCAGTGGGTGGGAAGTTTGGCCCTTTCAAAATGCGTACCGAGGAGATTCGGTCATGCAGACCAATTTGGGCCGTGTGTGGAATATCCCGCATAATGACTGACTTGCGTCCTTTGAAATCGGCGTGCTCATAGACTTCCACAATGACCGGTATACTCCCCCACTCAGGGCCGGTCGTGACCAGTGGATCACCAAAACTGATGGAGGAAATGCGATCGGCAAAGTCATGGACGACATCGTGGATATTGGGATAGAAGCCCGGTCCAAGGATGAGTTTACGTCCCTGGAAGTTCGCGTGCTCATGGAAAATGGCCTTGTAGTTAGGGCTTGCATTAAATCCCGGCCCTTTGAAAATCCGCATGGAGGAGATGTTATCCTGCATCCCAATTTCACCGGTGAAACGTATCGGATCAATTACGATAGCCCGTCTGCCCCGGTAAAACAGATGTTGATAAATCTCGACAATGAGGCGTGGTGCTGCGATTGGCATGCTTTCTTCTCCCTTCCTGGAAGCCTCGTCGGAACAAATGTATCATATCACCTGGGGAAAGTCAAGCTGGAAACCGGGGAGATTCCGCGCTCAATTATTTGGCCGCGCCCCATTCCAGCACCCAAAAAGGTATCAGTTCATAATCGTCCGTATCATCGGCACGCATGACGTGATCAAGCTCAGGATGAACATCCAACGCTTCCATGATCAAACGGTGGATCTGCCCTGTTTGAAAGCGCGCCGCAGGCATCAACTGCGAGTCTTGCATACCCCAGAACACGGCCAGAAGCTCCTGTGGCTCATAGGTCCCACTCTCCACGGAGACAACTCGATATTTGACATAGGTCAGACATTCCGTGTATGGAACCTGGAGCGGCTCCGGTACCAGAGATGCGAGGAGCACCTCACCGATCACCGTTAGTTTTCCCGTTTCTTGGGTAACGGGTGTTTGTGACGTTGGCATCTCAACGACCTTCCATTCGCTATCGGAGGAGGTCAAGTCGCGTTGGGCAAACTGCCAGATGACCAGTTTCTTGCCAGCGAGAGCATTTGCTCGACGCGCAAGCGTCTCTCGGCACTTGGTGGTTCCGCCACCATTGATCGCGATCACGTCGAGTGGTATCCCCAACTCCAGGGACAGATGCTCAGAAAACCCCGCATGGTCACCCCAACCCATCTCTTCCTGTGAAAAGATATTCGTGAAGCTGTCGCCGAGTAGGATAACAGGTGAATCTGTATCCGGTGCAATGGGTTCTCCGGTACGAGGCTCCAGAACACGTTCGATCTGGAACTGAAGTGGTGCGAATCTTTGGTTCTCTCTGTCCGGCAATTGGAGCATATCATAGATGTCCCCATAACGCCCGACTGTCATGGACTCCGTGCGATAGGATTGTTTCGGCACGTTGTCTATCCATCCGCCTGCTTGGATCTCCCGCCCCACTGCTTGAGCGACTCGTTTCATCCCATAGGGTGTCCAGTGAGTTTCCTGTGGGATGTATAGCAGTTCATCGGTTTTCGACTTTTCATTCCATAACAGCTTTGTGGGATCCAACACCTGCACGCCGGCATCTCTCAGAATCGTGAAGAACTCCTCAGTAGATCGATTGATCGCTGGCCCCCATTTGGGATCGTACCGCGTTGAAAGATATTCCGGATAGATCGTAGCCTTTCCAGGCGTTGGCAGCAGGATCAGATCGACTCCCTGGGCTTGCAGATTTGCATGGAATGACATAATGGCGCGTTCGATGTCGCCTGTCAAATAGGAACGTGCGGGAGCCGTCGCGTAATCGATGCCTGGACGGTAGAAGAGCCAGCCCTCCCTGCCGATCACAACCTTTTCATTTCCGCGATTCAACAGACGGGTCAGCCACAGTTGATATTCAGTTCGGACTTGCCGTGAGATGATGGATTGCTCGGCGAGTTTATCTTCATAGCCACGCAGGTTTTCAATCGTTGGTGTACGCTTGAAAAGATCGAATTCCTGAAGCGGTTTGTCGGTCACAAGCTCACTGACCAATTGAAAGATCGGAACGGTCAAGATCAAAATCGCAAAAACAAGGATCAGGAAGACTTGTGGGCATTTCGGCGATAGAGCATGCCCATCTCTCTCATGGGGCGATTTCTGTGTCATGCAATCTCCGAAGGGGTCAGTCATAGTTCGCTAGTCGCATCCCGGTTTCCACAAAGGCGCGGTAGTTCGCAACGGCCTTATCACTCAGAACAGGAACCGTACCTGGACTGGAGGTGGGACAAAGGATAAAACAGCCGCCTGGTTTTCCCATCTCCACGGTCTCTTCGACGACACGTACCATTTCGTCCGGTTCTAACGTATAGAAATCCCCATCCTGAACGCCACCATCCAGGCTCATGCGCCCGGCGATCTGTTCTTTGGCTTCAGCCAACGTCAGGCTACCAACAGGAGGAGGTTCAATCGGATTGAGACAATCAACCCCCATCTCCACGAAATCTTCCAGTACCGGCCCCATATCACCGTGACAGTGTATCCAGACCAGTTTTCCAGCGTCATGTATCAGATCGATGATCCGTTTGTCGTAGTCAAACACGAATTCGCGAAAATCGCGTGGAGAAGAGAGAGGTGGAATACAAAGTTCCGGCCCCACCCATCCGTAACAATCCCCCACATCTTGAGCAAGGTAATGCTTGGTCAAGTTGGCAATTCGCTGGTAGGCCTGATCGATCAACTCGCGCAGTAGTTCACGCTCCTCCATGAGCCAGAAACCAAAGGTCTCGGAACCCATCAACGCCTGAACTGTGTACATTGCCTCACCTATCCCTACCATCAGGATCGCGCTATCCCCTGTCTTCCGCAGTAGCTCAAAGTAAGAATCTGTTCGCACACCGGGTTGAGCGACGGGGATAGAGAGCCATTTCTTTGCATCTTCGACCGTTTCGATATAGTATTTCCTGACTCTCCCGGGATGCCCACTTTTCGGCGAATAATAGGTTTGTATCAACTCGCCTGCCGGCGTTTCCATAACCGTTCGACTCAGCCACATATCCGGTTTGTCCGACTCGATCCGCTCCGTATGATATTTCACCAGTGGCGGATCTTGTTCTTCCGCGGTCGGATGCCAATTCCTGATAACATCCAGGCTATATTCCTCGGCCATCTCGTAAAGTGGTTGCCAACTTGTTTGGCTGGATGGGAACATCGGGTCAATTCCCCAAATACGCACGGGCATGCGATCCGTAGGTTCCCGGCGGAAGACGCGCAGCAATCGTTCACGGCTGGATAGCAATTCCATTGGGTTCTCCTGACCGGAGTAAATCCGTACACGATGGATGTTTTTTGAAGATGAAACTGTCAACTACATTATACCCTATATTCTTTGGGAGGGGGAAGAGAAAGAAAACAGCACCGGGAAGGGGAAACATTCTTGACTTGCGGATCAAAACTTGATAGAATTGAACAGCTTTGGCCAGAAAATTACTGTATGGTTAGTGAACCATTGATTTCAGATAAATCTGGAGGTCATCCGGGCCTTATTCTATATGGATCTGTCGACGACATACATACTGGTAGTGGATGACGACGCGGCTGTACGGGATTATCTGCAAACATTGCTGCGACGTCAGGGATACCAGACAGAGACTGCAGCCGATGCCGCAACAGCCCTCGTGATGCTACAGGAGAAGAACTATGCTTTAGCGCTGGTGGATGTCAGGATGCCCGGAATTGATGGCATTGCATTGCTGCGCGAGATACAGAGAACAGAGGTCGATACAGAAGTGATCATCTTGACAGGTTACGGCACCATTGAGAATGCTGTCGAGGCGATGAGATTAGGGGCCTATGATTACTTAACCAAGCCTCCCGATACGACGAAACTGTGTTTAGTGGTGGCAAAAGCTCTGGAGAAAGCTCGTCTTCAACGGCAAAATGCTCATCTCCGAGTAGCTCTTAAGAAAAAGGACTCTTGGGTGCAACTCCTCGGGGAAAGCCCGGCGATGCAACAGGTCCGTCAGCTCATTGACCAAGTCGCTACCGTTGACAGTACTGTACTGATCCAGGGAGCAACGGGTACAGGTAAAGAACTCGTGGCTCGGACTATCCATCAGCAGAGCAACCGTCGTTCGGAACTATTTCTTGCGTTGAACTGTGCGGCGGTTCCTGAATCGCTGCTTGCAAGTGAACTCTTTGGCCACGAGAAAAATGCTTTCACGGGTGCTTCTCAAACGAAAATGGGGATTTTTGAAGCTGCCGATCAGGGAACGATACTCCTGGATGAACTCTCTGAGATGTCTCACCCAATGCAGGTTAGTTTGCTCCGGACGCTCGAATCGGGCGAATTCCGCCGCGTAGGGAGCAACCATACACGCTACACAAATGCACGGGTTATTGCGGCAACAAACAAGGATCTTCAAGCAGAGGTCAACGAAGGCCGATTTCGCAGTGATCTGTTTTTTCGATTACATGTCGTGACGATTGACTTGCCCCCACTGCAGAAGAGAAAAGAAGACATTGTCCTGCTTGTACATCATTTTCTTGCGGAGAACGTGCGATGCCTGGGTAAGACGATTCGAGGTTTTACGGATGATGCCCTCCAGATTCTGGAGAATTACGAGTGGCCCGGGAATGTCCGCGAGCTACGCAATGTGATCGAGCGCGCCGTTCTTCTATGCACCAAGAATGAAATCTCGCCAACAGATCTTCACCTCGTATCTACCGATCTTCCGAACACTTCCGCTGATTACTCTGAAAACTGGACATTGACCGAAATTGAACGATACCATATTCAGCGTGTCTTTGAGCGCAATGAAAAACGCCGTGATGCTACCGCTGCCGAGCTGGGGATCTCCGTTCGGACGCTTTATCGTAAACTTCGCAGATATAATATCATTGAAGACAAGTGATAGGGCACTACAGATCCCCAAAATGGTGCGTGTATAGAGTACGATCTATGCTGTCGGTCATCTTGTCCACCTGCCCGGTCATCTTGTCCGACTGACCTGACAATTTAATCTAATAGCAGACTGCAAATTATAGGCAGTGTTCTAGCCACCTCCCATCATACATATTCATCTCCCCCGACTTCCACAGAACGATCTTCCCTTTCGCCCATACATGGCACACAAATTGCTTTTGTGGATCACCTTGTATAGATTCTGAGTTGGAATGTGACAGTTCAACGTTACATTTGGTGGTCCATGAAGCTGACCTGGGATGAACGACTGAAGTTCTATCCTATCATCATTCATCCCGGGTCACCCTTTGATAGACGGGGGCGGAATTGTCGACAATCGGACTGTTACCAAACGAACCGATGAATGCTGCTGGAGGTTCCAAGGAGCCAATTCTATGAGCGATATCACCAAATCAATCTTAGCGGTCGATGATGAGTTACCTATCACAGAGGTGATCCGCAGGAAGCTCACCCATGCCGGTTACAGTTGTGTCACTGCCTCAAATGCAGAAGATGCACTTAAGATATTGCATACTCAGCCATTTGCTTTGATGATCACTGATATCCGGATGCCGGGCATGAATGGTGTCGAACTCTTGCAAAAAGTCCGGGGCATATATCCTGATATGATGGTGGTTATGCTAACAGGGGTATCGGAGGCGGAAACGGCCATATCGTCAATGAGACAGGGAGCTTTTGACTATATTCTCAAGCCGTTTGATCTCGATAAACTCGTATTGACTATTCAGCGCGCGCTGGACCATCGGAAACTGGTGATTCAGAACCGAGAATATCGGAAGAACCTGGAGAAAAAAGTCGAGGAACGAACACATCAGCTCAAGCAACAGCACAAACACTTGAGGCGGCTTCATCAGGAACTCATGAAGAGTTTCTATGATGCGATCCGTGTATTTATTGGGTTGATTGAATTGTATGAGCCATTCCTTGGAGCACACGTGAAACGTGTGGCGGCTCTATCCATTACACTGGCGAAACATTTCGATCTTCCAGAGGAACAGGTACGTACCATTGAAATGAGTGCTTTATTGCACGATATTGGGCTCGTCGGTATTTCTCCGGACCTCATGCGGAAAAATCGCGTGCATATTTCGACCGAGGATTTTGATTTGATCAAGCAAAGCCCGGAGTATGGGCAGCAGGTACTCCAGTCCATCAAACGTCTGGATAGCGTAGGCAAGATCATCCGTGCTCAGCATGAATATTATGACGGTTCTGGTTTTCCAGATGGACTGAAAGGAGAAGAAATTCCATATGAGGCTCGTCTCCTCGCGATTGCAAATGCTTATGATGCCATGCGTTTTAAGCGTGATCCCGAGCAATCACTCTCTGAAGATCAAGCGATCAGGCACTTACGGAAGATGCGCGGTAGACAATTTGACCCCCAGTTGGTTCACGCTTTCCTGCAGGTGATTGGATCCGTACCTGACAATGCAGACGAGAAGGTGGGAGATATCCATGAAGATGGGGGAGATAGACACAGCACCTCTAAAACGTACGGGAGCTACCAGTATCATGAATATTCCACCGTTTCCAAACCCAGGATGCAAGTACGTTCTGTGAATCTAAAGGAGTTGAAACCCGGGATGAAACTTGCCCGATCCATTACAGCACCCTCAGGAACAACCCTCGTTTCTCAAGGCACTGTACTTACAGAACTTATCATTGACAGACTTCAAACCTCTAGTAAGAAATTCTCCCTCCATGATCAGGTCTCTGTCTACGAGCCTCAGAAGCCTCCCGGACTTCTGGGAATTGTCTAGACTTCAGAGAGCCCAACCCCGATCTCCTCGTGCCTCCACTTCTCATTCGGCATCATTGTGCAAACCATACGCGGGATGTGCCAAAATGCATCTTCACGGGGCAAAAGACACACAATAGCGGATCAATTCAAGATTCTGAGGCGATTTTCCCAAGTGAGGTATGATGCTCAGAAACGAAAATACAGACTGGAACTCTGGTTCCAATTCATGCGTTTCGCCTCCGAATCGGTATGATTATTGCAAACACCTTCGACACTTACGACAAAGTCTGATAAAATTGCAGATTTTGGACACTATATCATACAGCCCTGTATATTTCAATTTCGCGAGGATAGCTTGCCCGATCATATATTGACATCGAATGGTGGTGGATGTTATAATCAGCCATCTGGTCCTAACCCTCCTAAGACGCATTATCACTATATTTCATGTCCTGTTTGTCGGATTTACTGAACAGGAACTGTGTAATCATGGTTCTTTGCTGCAATGGATGGCATTGTCAATTATGATACTAAGCATGCTTTCGAAGGTGCGATTATAAGTTCCTTCGTTCAGGATGGTGTATTTGCTGCAACGCCAGCAGGTGATACCAAGTCATGTTCCATCCTATATCCCCAGCGGACAATTCATAGTTGTCTTTATGGTCTCTCTTGGGTAGCCTGCAGCGAAGTAGCTGTAGGGCAGAAGATTCATGAAAGTAATCTCCGGAACCCGTAAGAGTCTAATGGAGATTCGCGCTCAATTCAAAGGGTGATTTATGAAAGTATTTCAAATTGTTGTGTCTACTCTTCCAGGTTTTGTAGATCCGGCCACTGCGATTGCTGCTAGCCGCGCAGGTGCGGTTGGTATATTGGACCTCGAATATACGCAGGATACCCAGGTCGCATTAGAGGCCGTTCAGAAGCTCGGCCGGTTTGCCAAGGGTGATTATGGAGTCAAGTTAAATAGTCACAACTCAAAAGAGTCCCTCGATGCATTGCTTTTAGAACTTCCTCCTGATCTGAAGTACGTTGTCTTAACCTATCATGAGCCCTCCATCCTGCCTCTCACGAATATCCTGCGAGAACAAGGACGAACAGTTTATCTGGAAACGTCATGTGTTGAACAGGCCCGACATGGCGAGCAAATCGGTGTAGATGGCGTGATCGCAAAAGGACACGAAGCCGGTGGGCGAGTGGGAGAAGACACCGCTTTTATCCTGCTTCAGCAATATGTTCACGAACTCTCAACCCCCATATGGGTTCATGGTGGCATTGGTCTGCATACGGCAGCAGCGTGTCGCATGGCAGGTGCGGCTGGAGTGATGCTGGATGTGCAGGTGGCTCTCGCGAAAGAATCGAATCTGCCTGATATCATCCGGAACAGAATTGCCTTGACGGATGGAAGTGAGACGATCTGCTTAGGAGGTCTCTTAGGAGAACGTTATCGGATGTTCTCACGCCCTGATTGTCTTGCTGTCGAATCGCTGCACGAGGAGGAAGTGCGCTTGTTCACAGGAACGCATTCTTCTGAGGAGACGCTGGATCAGTGGCGTTCACTGGTCTATTCGTCCGTTGGATGGCATTCCGTCAAGGAGAATATCCTGCCGCTGGGCCAGGATGCTTCATTTGCCTCAAGGTTGGCAGAGCAATTCGTTACTGTTGGTGGAATTGTTGATGCCATTCGGCAGTCAAGTGAAAGACACTGCGAACTGGCGGGCGGAATGGTTCCCTTTGACGAGGATTCGCCTTTGGCTCAGGCTCATGGTCTCCGTTACCCTGTTGTCCAGGGCCCCATGACGCGTGTCAGCGATGTTCCTGCCTTCGCCAAGTCGGTTGCGGATAGCGGAGGACTACCTTTCGTTGCCCTTGCCTTGTTGAAGGGGGAGGATGCCCGGGATCTGCTTGAAGAAACTCAGAAACTGCTGGGGGAGCAGCCGTGGGGAGTTGGTATCCTCGGATTCGTCCCGATCGAGTTGCGTCAGGAGCAACTTGAGGCTATTCTTGCCTATAGACCACCGTTCGCTCTCATAGCAGGGGGCCGTCCTGATCAGGCACAGACGCTTGAAGAGAAAGGGATTCCCACCTATTTGCATGTTCCTTCACCCGGGTTACTGGAGATGTTCCTCAAACAAGGAGTACGTCGTTTCGTCTTTGAGGGACGTGAATGCGGTGGCCATGTGGGCCCACGCGCCAGCTTCATCCTGTGGGAGAGTATGATCGATGTGCTTATCGATTATCTCAAATCAGCGGCTGATCCCTCCGAATTACACATTCTTTTTGCGGGGGGGATCCATGACGCCTTGTCCGCTTCGATGGTAGCAGCAATGGCGGCACCACTAGCAGAACAGGGAGTGCGTCTTGGTACTTTGCTTGGAACGAGCTATTTGTTTACCGAAGAAGCTGTTGCTACCGGAGCTATTGCCAAGAGTTTCCAGGATGAAATCATCAAGTGTAAGCAGACTGTTCTACTCGAAACAGGAGCCGGACATGCTTCCCGGTGTGCCAAGACCCCTTATGTGGACTTTTTTATGCAAGAACAACAACGGCTCTACCGGGAGGGCAAATCAGCAGAAGAGATCCGATATGAACTGGAAGAACTGAATCTCGGTCGATTACGAATGGCCTCCAAAGGAATTACACGCCATCCTGACTATGGCAAGGATCCTGATGCGCCAAGATTTACTGCTGTTCCTGAAGATGTGCAAAAAAATCAGGGAATGTATATGATTGGCCAAGTGGCGATCATGCGTGACGAGGTCTGTACCATCGAGCAATTGCATCAGGATATTGCGTTAGGTAGCACCCAGAGACTCAAAGCTGAATGGGGAACATCCCGGCAACCAGTCACGCTGCATGAAGAAACACGCCCATCTGATATCGCGATCATTGGGATGGCAAACCTCTTTCCCAAGGCCCTTGATCTTCATACTTATTGGGAGAACATCGTCAATAAAGTCTACGCTATCATAGAAGTGCCTAAAGAGCGATGGAACTGGGAACTTTACTATGACCCTGACCCGAAGACGCGTGATAAGGCATACTCCAGATGGGGAGCATTCCTCAATGATATCGTGTTTGACCCCACGAAGTATGGCATGCCTCCGAACTCGTTGGCATCGATCGAGCCGATGCAGCTCCTCGCGCTGGAAGTAGCCAATACCGCGCTTGAAGATGCGGGATACATCAACCGTCATTTTCCACGTGAGCGAACTTCGGTTTTCTTTGGTGCAGGTGGAGGCGCGGGAGATGTTGGACTGGGATATGGTTTCCGGGCACTGTTGCCACACTACATGGAGCGTGCAGGTAGGAACCCTTCGCAGGCGGATGATCTCATTGAGCAACTGGATGGGATTTTACCTGAGTGGACAGAAGATTCTTTCCCAGGTATCTTGCTAAATGTTATCTCCGGTCGGATATCCAATCGTTTGGATCTGGGGGGCACCAATTTCACCGTAGATGCTGCGTGCGCATCCTCGATGGCCGCTATTGCGCTTGCTGTACGCGAGCTGGACACGAGAGAATCTGACATGGTCATCGTGGGTGGAGCGGATACGATGCAGAGTCCTTATGCTTTTATGTGCTTCAGCAAAACGATGGCACTCTCGCCGACCGGCGAGCCGCGAACCTTCGATGAAACAAGTGATGGCATCGTGATCGGCGAAGGTGTTGCTGCTGCTGTCCTGAAACGCCTGGAGGATGCAGAACGCGACGGAGATCGCATCTATGCTGTGATCAAGGCTGTCGGTAGCTCCAGTGATGGACGGGACAAAGGTTTAACAGCCCCGCGTCCTGCAGGACAAGTGCTCGCGCTGGAACGGGCTTATCATAAAGCAGGTTTTTCCCCGGATACCGTTCAACTCTTTGAGGCTCATGGTACAGGAACAGCGGTGGGGGATCTGGCCGAAGCAGAATCACTGAAACGCGTTCTCAACGAAGCTGGAGCGCCTCGCCAATCCTGTGCTATCGGTTCGGTCAAGACAATGATCGGACATACCAAGTGTAGCGCCGGCATCGCAGGACTTATCAAGACAGCAATGGCGCTGCACCATAAAACGCTTCCACCAACGCTTGGTGTCATCTCACCCAACCCCAAGATCAATTTTCCAGAGAGTCCGCTTTATGTCAATACGGAGGCAAGGCCGTGGATCGTTGGCAACGGTACACCGCGCCGGGCAGGCGTCAGTGCGTTTGGTTTTGGCGGCACCAACTTCCACGTGGTTCTCGAAGAGTATTCGGATGGATACATCGACACACGTGAAATCGCAATATCCCACTGGCCTACGGAACTGTTTCTGATACGCCGTGAATCCCGACAGAAGATCGTTACGGCAATTGAGGAAGTTCAGAACTGGATCCACAAGAATCCGGAGATTGAACTTAAAGACCTGGCCTACACGGTTCATCGGATGGCACAATCTGAACTGACAGATCAAGACGTCACTTTGTCACTTGTGGCGAATTCGGTGGAAGATCTCGCTCAGAAACTAGAACGCACGAAGGAGCTTCTGGTAGACCCACAGACCACGAATATCAACGATCCTCAAGGGGTCTACTTCTCTCCGGAGCCTATGGCGTATGGAAGCAAGATCGCCTTTCTGTTCCCCGGACAAGGCTCTCAATATGTGAATATGCTCAAGGATCTCACGATCCTGTTTCCAGAGATACGAGAACTGTTTGAACAAGCCGATGACGTGCTCATGGGCAAACTTCCCAAGCCCCTCAGTTCCTATGTCTTTCCTATCCCAACCTTTACAGAGGAAGATGCCCAGGCTCAGCGGCGCGAACTCACGCAGACAAACGTTGCCCAGCCAGCCATCGGGGTCGTGGATATGGCAATGTACTACCTGCTACGCTCGCTCGGAGTTGATGCTGATATGATGGCGGGCCATAGCTACGGAGAATTTGCGGCGCTTTGTGCTTCCGGGTGTTTTGACTTTGAGACATTGCTCGCTCTCTCTGAAGCGCGAGGCCGATATATCGTGGAGGGTGCTGGGAGCGAGCCGGGGACAATGGCTGCGGTTGAGGGTGGCAGAGAGCAGGTGGAAGATGTCATCCGTGGTATTGACGGGGTTGTGATCGCCAACCTCAACGCTCCTACCCAGACGATCATCAGTGGCCCTCAGAAGAGTATTGAGGAAGCTGTCGATCGTTTCAAAGCTCAGGGAAGGCGTGCAACTCTTCTTCCTGTAGCGTGTGCCTTCCATTCGGAGATTGTAACACCCGCCTGCGATCAACTGGCAGATTTTCTGAATCAGATCGAGATCCGTTCGCCTCGAATTCCGGTTTTCTCAAACACAACGGCTGAAATGTATCCGGAAACACCCGATGCAATTGCTGAGCGGTTGGTGGAGCATCTGGTGAATCCGGTCGAGTTTGTCCAGGAAATTGAACAAATGTATGCGGCCGGAGCCCGGATATTTGTTGAAGTTGGCCCTCGGAACGTGCTTACGGGACTTGCCGACAAGATACTCGCAGACCTCCCTAAACTTGTGCTTACATCCGATCAACCCAAGCGACATGGGCTGACCCAATTGCACCACCTGCTCGGACAGTTGGCATCGCATGGGATGCCTGTGCAACTAGATCGGTTCTACGAAGGCCGCCAGGTACAGACACTCTCTCAAGTTGCTGCTATACGAGAGCCATCTTCTGCCTCCTGGCTGGTGAATGGCACGCGTTCCAAACCGATCTCAGAAGTGAATACACCAACCACGAAAAAACAGCCGGCTGTGAAACAGCAACCGGAGATGAAACAACAGGATACGCTGACCACCAACCAAGACACCACAGGCGAACAGCGGAACCAGACGATGATATCTACGACGCATGCGCCATCCGGGTCTGAGCCCTCAGCAACGAAGTCTCAGACTGGCATGAATTCGCAACCATCAGCCAAATCTCAGGTACAACCTCAGCAGATACCACCTACCAGCGCACACAGTGTGCCGACGGTTGCATCTGCTCAGGGAAACGGTAGTGGTACAGCTCAGATTATCGGCCAGTTTCAACAGGTGATGAACCGTTTCTTGGACACTCAACGAAATGTCATGCTTGCTTATCTCCAGGCCAATCAGGGATCTGCAGCGGTACAATCACAGATCCACCAGGTATCGCAGGATGCCTCTCTCTCTCAAAGAGAGGAGCAGACCACCTTTATCCCGGATACTCAACAGATAGTTCTAGAACCCATCCGTGACTCAGCCACATCCTCAGAAACACAGCCGTCGTCAGTGGAAACCCCTGAAGCGGCGACTCCAACTGATGTTCCTGTAAAAGAAGATCGGATCGATGTCGAAGTATGGACTTCTCATCTTCTTCAGGTTGTCAGTGAACGAACAGGTTATCCCGTTGAGATGCTTGGCATGGATTTGGATTTGGAGGCTGAGCTGGGTATCGATTCGATCAAGCGCATCGAGATTCTCAGTAGTTTCCAGGAAGTCACTGACATTTCCAGTGATGAGTTGGATATGGAAGGACTGGCAAGCGTCAAGACCTTACGCGGCATCATCGAGTGGATGCAACGCTCAGCGGAGGCTGTAAGTTCGACAGTAGATTCGCCCTCGCCGACTGCATCCAGCGTACAACCGCCAGAAGGGGATACTGCCGGAGAGATGGCCACGGACAGCGAACTGATCCTGGGCGGGCAAATCGATGTCGAAGTATGGACTTCTCATCTTCTTCAGGTTGTCAGTGAACGAACAGGTTATCCCGCTGAGATGCTTGGTATGGATTTGGATTTGGAGGCTGATCTGGGTATCGATTCGATCAAGCGCATCGAGATTCTCAGCCGTTTCCAGGAAGTCACTGACATTTCCGGTGATGAGTTGGATATGGAAGGACTGGCAAGCGTCAAGACCTTACGCGGCATCATCGAGTGGATGCAACGCTCAGCAGAAGCTCAAAGTACGGTTATCACACAGACAGTGCTAGCCACAGTAAGTTCCGCACCCACTATGGATAATACGGTACCACGCTACATTTTGGCACGTCAGGAGTCACCGATCCATCCTGTTCCCGGGGCATTGGCGGAAAAAGGCACCCTGTTGATTACAGATGATGAACAGGGCTGTGCAGTAAGACTTGCCGAGAAACTCCGGCAACAAGGCCATCAGGTGGTACTTGCACGCATGGGTGCTGAGTGTCAAGCTGTGGCGGCAGAACAGTATATGGTCGATTTCAACTCTTTCGAATCGATCTCATCGCTTGCACAGGCATTGCAAGCAGAGGGTCTCCGTGTTGTCGGCATCATTCATCTGTTGCCACTTAGGGAAACACCTGACTACGCGTCGATCAGCTTGCCGGAATGGCGGGATGCTCTTCGCCCAAGTGTCAAGGGACTGTTTTACCTTGCTAAGGCATTTGGGCAACAACTCAATGAAATGGCGAGTAAAGGCGGAGCTTGTTTCCTGTCAGTATCAGCCATGGGTGGCGATTTTGCAAGCACCTCCAGCGATGCTTCGTTCTTCCCGGGACAGGGAGGGATTGCCGGACTCACGAAGACGATCTTCCATGAATGGCCCAATGTGCGGGTACGAGCCATCGATTTCTGTTCACAGATGTCCAGTGAGGCTATTGCTGATTGTCTTCTGCAAGAGATTCTATCGGATGATGAACAGGTTGAAGTCGGTTATGACAGCCATTCGCGCCGTCTGCAACTTCGGCCAGTGGAGACACCTCTGGGCATGAATGAGAACATGTTGGAGATAGATCATTCCTCCGTTCTTTTAGTAACCGGCGGTGCCAGAGGGATCACAGCAGAAGTTGCTCGTGAGTTAGCCAAGCATTATCAACCGACTCTCTTGCTGGTGGGGCGTTCTCCGCTACCTGCATCTGAAGAACCCGAGGAATTTGCCTCTCTGAGCACCCCTCAGGAGATCAAAGCACGATTGATCGCTCAGATGCGAGAATCCGGCCAAAAACTCGTCCCTGCTGAGGTGGAGAAGAAATATATTCGTCTATGCAAAGATCGAGAGATCCGCGAGAACCTTCAGGCACTTAAATCAGCCGGAGCACGGATCCACTACTTCAGCGTTGATGTGTGTGATGAGGATGCGTTTGGTCAATTCATTGACGAGATCTACGAGACCTATGGTACGATTGACGGTGTCATTCATGGTGCTGGAATTATCGAAGACAAGCTGATCCGCGACAAGACGCCCGATTCCTTTGATCGGGTGTTTGATACAAAGGTGGAAAGCGCGTTTATCCTGAGCCGTAAGCTTCGATCCGACTCGCTCAAGTTCCTGGTCTTCTTCTCATCAGTTGCTGGTCGGTTTGGCAACCGAGGACAAGGCGACTACGCGGCTGCAAACGAGATTTATGGAAAGCTTGCACTGTGGCTGGACAAACGCTGGTCCGCCAGAGTTGTGTCAATCATCTGGGGCCCGTGGGAAGCTTCGGGGAGTACAGACGGTATGGTCTCTCCTGAATTGCAGAAGCAGTTCGCCCAATACGGCATCCAGCTTGTTCCGCGCTCCGTTGGGCCTCACAAAATGATAGAGGAACTCCGATTCGGATCGAAGGGTGATGTTGAGGTGATCCTGGGCGGAGGCGGTTGGGAAACAGCCCTTCGGCGTCGCCGTTCTACCCCATCCCCGGATATGGATCTCAGCGTCAGGACAGCACGCGGAAGACGTCTCGGAGAACCAGTGTTATTAACAAATGGTAAAACACGGATAACCCACAGATCGAGTGAATATATAGAGATCATACGTGAGCTTGATACCACCTATGACAGGTATCTCCGTGATCACGTACTGGACGGTACACCCGTCATGCCTATGGCAATGGCGCTTGAACTGTCCGCCCAGGCAGCGATCCTCGGCTGGCCGGATCGTGATCTGACCGGCGTACGAAATATGCGTTTGTTGCAGGGGATTACGGTTAGGAATGGCGCCCAACCCATATGTATTGGCGCTCAGTCACAATCCAATCGGCTTCTCTCTGTGAAAATCTCAGATCCTGGTGAGGAAGATCGTGTCCATTATCAGGCAGAGATCGAATGGGAGAATCATGCATCCCGCTCTTACGCGCCGCTCAAAATAGTCCAAAGCCAGCCACTGCCAATGACTATCAAAGACGCCTACCGGCAATGGTTGTTCCATGGTCCGCTTTTCCAGGGGATCCGAGAGGTAGAAGCCATCGGCACGAACGGGGTTATCGCTGTATTGGCAACATCGTCTCCCGAAGGCTATATCGATTCTCCTGTTCAGGGTAGTTGGTTGATCGATCCTCTGATTGTAGACAGCGGACTACAATTGCTGATCCTATGGGCACGTACTTATCGGGATATGACACCTCTCCCCTCTCAATTTGCTCGTTACAATCGCATCAGTCCAATACAGGAGCAACAGGTTCGGTGTGAAGTGCACATTCGGCCGGAGACTTCCAAATATCTGATCCACGCGGATATCGCATTTCTGAACCAGCAAGGACAACTGCTGGGTCTGCTTGAAGATATGCAAGTGACGTGTAGTCGAGCACTCAATCGACTTTCTGAAAAATAATGGGACAACTAATGGGGAACAAAGATATAGCGATCATTGGGATGGCCTGTATGTATCCAGGCGCGTTTGACTTAAAAACCTTCTGGCAGAATATCATTGCGAAGGTAGATTCTGTCAGGGATGTACCGCCCGACCGTTGGGATCCTGAGCTTTTCTACGATCCCGATCCGGCTGTAGAAGACAAAGTCTATTGCAAGCAAGGCGGATATCTGGATGGAAAGATTCCGTTCAATCCGCTACGCTACGGCGTGATGCCAGTAGCCGTTGAAGGCGGCGAACCGGATCAGTTTCTGGTCTTACGTGTGGCCTATGACGCGATGGAAGACGCGGGCTATTTGGACCGGGAGATCGATGGCGAACGCGCTGAATTCATCATGGGGCGAGGCAACTACCTTGGAGCGGGTCTTACCAATCTAATACAGCGTGGCCAGATCACCGAACAGACATTACAGATCCTCAAAGCTTTGCATCCTGAATATTCCGAAGCCGAACTTGAGGAAATACGACGGGAAATGCGCGCCCCCCTGCCCGGATTTCAATCGGAAACGGCTCCAGCCATCATTCCCAACATCACGACCGGACGTGTTGCCAATCGTCTCGGCTTTATGGGGCCGAATTTCACGATAGATGCGGCGTGCGCATCTTCACTTCTTGCTGTGGACTTAGCCGTCCGTGATCTTCGTTCAGAGAAGGTCGATTTAGCCCTCGCAGGCGGCGTACATATCTTCACCAACGTACCTTTCCTTATGGTCTTTGGAGCGTTAAAGGCTCTCTCTCCTACATCGCAAATCCGTCCCTATGATGAACAGGCGGATGGCACCATGCCCGGGGAAGGTGTTGGTATTGTAGTCCTCAAGCGACTGGAGGATGCAGAACACGATGGAGATCGTATTTATGCTGTTATCAAGGGCACTGGAACCTCAAGCGATGGACGTGCCGTAAGTGTCACTGCACCGCGAGTGGAGGGGGAAGAGCTTGCGCTGCGACGTGCCTATTCAGATGCGGGATTATTACCGCAGACCATCGGTCTCATCGAGGGTCATGGCACCGGAACGCCTGCCGGAGATGCCGCTGAGCTGGAGACGATTTCCCGTGTCTTTACCGATGCCAAGAGAAGTTGGCGCTGGTGTGCCCTGGGAACCATCAAGTCCATGATCGGGCATGCGATGCCCGCGGCCGGAGCAGCAGGGCTGATTAAAACAGCCCTCGCACTTTATCATAAAGTGCTCCCTCCCACACTGCACTGTGAGTCCTTAAACCCTCTGCTGACAGAGGCACCTATCTACGTGAACACAGAAACGCGGCCCTGGATTCACGGCCTTAAGACCTCACCACGGCGTGCGGGTATCAATGCTTTTGGCTTCGGAGGCGCCAACGCACATGTCATCTTGGAAGAGTATGAAGGCGCGGAAGACCTGGAAACCCATACCTACCTCCAGGATTGGGAAACAGAACTCCTACTGATCCAAGGGGAAACGCGGCAGGCACTGGTTGAACGGATGCGCGATGTCCAGGAGTATATACAAAACGCCATACAGACGGAATCGCCATCGATTCAGAACTTACTTCGTGATCTTGCCTATTCTCTGAACACACAACCGCAGCAGGCTTATCGACTGGCCATTGTCGCATCCTCAATAGAGGATCTCGGAGCGAAGCTGATCCGTTCTCTAGAACGTCTATCAGATCCGGAGTGCCTGCAGATCAAGGATACACAGGGGATTTACTACTTTGAACAACCGTTGGCCGGCAAATTAGCGTTTCTCTTTCCCGGAGAAGGGGCCCAGTATCTCAACATGCTTTCGGAACTGTGCGTTCATTTTCCTGAGGTGCGGGCATGTTTCGATACTGCGGATCAGGTCTTCGACGGAGAAGATCAGTCGCCACCCACCTACGATATCTTCCCGCCACCATTTTTCTCAGAGGAAGCTCGCGAAAAAGCGGAAGCGCGCCTCTGGCAGATTGACCGTGCAACCACAGCAGTGCTTACAGCAGATGGAGCCATCTATACGCTTTTTAAGAACCTTCAGCTTCGCCCTGACATGATGGTAGGACATAGCGCGGGCGAGTGGATCGCCATGGCTGCCGCCGGGATCTTTGATACTGACGAGTTTACTCAGAGTATGAACCGCCTGGATAGAATTTACCATCAAGTCGTTGGAGATGCAACGATTCCTCAAGCGATCATGGTTGCTGCCGGAACAGATAGAGATACTGTCATCTCGCTTGCTGAACGTATAGATGGTGAGATCTACATAGCCAATGATAACTGTCCTCATCAGGTAGTGATCGTCGGCGAAGAGTCCTTGATGCAAGAGATGCTCATCATCTTACGGCAACAGAACATCATGTTTGAACAATTGCCCTATCAGCGTGGCTACCACACCCCGGTTTTTACCTATATGTGCGAGCCACTCAGGGAGTATTTCTCTTCTCTGGAGTTTTCAGTACCACAGATCTCGCTTTATTCTTGCACGACTGTTGATCTTTATCCTGAGGATACAGAAGAAATCCTGAATATGGCATCTCAAACGTTTGCCAGGCCCCTGGAATTCCGAAAGACCATTGAGCGGATGTATGACGATGGCGCTCGCATCTTCGTTGAGATTGGGCCAAAAGGGAACCTGACGTCTTTCGTGGATGATATCCTGCGCGGTAGACCGCATCTGGCATTGGCCAGTGATGTGCAACGTAGATCAGGGATTTCTCAACTGAACCATGTGCTGGGTTTGCTGTCGGCGCAAAAGATGTCCATCAATCTAGCGCATCTGTATGCACGTAGAGAGCCAAAGAAGCTGACGCTTGATATTTCTCAAGATATCCCCGTACAAGACAATGTGGGCGTGATGTTATTGCCCCTAGGGTATCCAATTATGTCAGTGTCAGCACGCCCGGAAGCCGAGGAACGGCGTCGTATTTCACGTGTATCTGGATCGACTGCTACTCAGAAGACGATGGTTTCACAAGAACAGTCTATGGCTACCGAGGATCAGCAATTGCACACGCCCCCAACCTCCCCGCAGCCAAGTGTATCTGCTTACGTTGAAACAACCCGCACATCAGAACCGTCACCACCGGAGGTAAGCGCAGAAGCCTCAAAAGCAACTGCTACGTCACAGACCCAATATGCTGCGGCTCTTGGCATATCAGGACAGTCGTCTGCACTTACCCAAAAGGCGATGCAGGATCACCTGCTGACGATGGAGCATTTCCTCGAGGTTCAAGAGGACATTATGCGAGCTTACCTCGGTGGAAGTGATGTACCTTCGACGGATGTGCAGGACACCATGAATTGGCCAACGAACCCGCTCCACGAGGAAGCAGAACCGATCTCATCCATCGGACGGACGGTGACTGAAACATTATCCGCCGCTTCAGAACCCTCACCGATCCATGCGTCACCCACTATAGAACCAGCAGATGAGCCGAAAGATCTCACGGGAACGTCCGAGCCTCTCGCAGGCACTACAACGGTACCTCGTGCGGAATCATCTTCTGGCACCACGGCGTCGCGGCCATCACCGAAAGAGATACTGCTCTCCGTGGTGAGTGAAAAGACCGGATATCCTACCGAGATGCTAGGGCTTGATCTCGATATGGAAGCGGATCTGGGGATTGACTCTATCAAGCGGATCGAGATCCTGGGTTCCTTGCAGGAACAGTACAGTGATGTTTCCCAGGGGGATATGGATGTGGAGAAGATCGCATCCCTCAAGACACTTCAGGAAGTTATCGATCTCCTGAGTACTACTGTTGGACAAAATGATGACGCCTCAGAACTATCGGCATCTGCTGCTACGGAGCCTTATCCGTTTGTTGGAGAGATCACCTCATTCATACCAGACCAGGAACTGACAAGCATTCGCAGGTTTGAGTGGGATGAGGACATTTTCATTCATGACCATACGTTTGGGCAGGAGTTGTCACATACGGAGCCTCTCTTGCGTCCACTGCCTGTTGTTCCGATGACCATAAGTATCGAGGCAATGGCAGAAGCCGCTGCTCTATTGTGTCCCGGGAAAAAGCTACTCCGTATTGAACAGGTCAAGGCACGACAATGGATCTACATGGAAATAGAAGAATGCCATGTCGATACTGGAATTAAAGCGGTTGCCACAGGGAACGATAGAGTTCATGCGAAGATCTACAACCCGGAATCACCTGATGAGACTACGTTTATCGAGGGCGATTTCGTGTTTGGTGATGCTTTACCCGAACCACCTCGTGCGAATGAACTGATCCTGACCAACGGTCGTCCACCGAAACACACGGCACGCCAGCTTTACGACGATCATCTCATGTTTCATGGGCCGAGATTCCAGGGTGTTTCTGCTCTGGATCAGGTTGGTGAAGATGGCCTACTTGCTCAGTTAGAGGTACTACCGACGGATAATCTATTTCGTTCTAACCCGAATCCGAAATTGCTGCTCGATCCTTTTCTGTTTGACGCTGCGGGGCAACTGGTCGGCTATTGGCCGGTAGAATACCTCAATGAAGGCTATGTCCTTTTTCCCATTCAGGTTGAGGAACTACAACTATTTTCGGATACACCCCAGGCAGGCACTCGGCTAACGTGTCAACTGCGACATCGCAAATTGACAAAGCAACAGTTCGCTGCCGATATGGATATTGTTCTGCCGGATGGTCGTGTTTGGATGCGGATTATCGGTTGGGGAGATTGGCGGTTTTACTGGTCGGATGATTTCTACAACTTCTGGCGATTCCCTAACAAGGGATTTATGAGTCAGCATGTCGCCCTTCCCGACTCGCTACACCATCTGGAGTGCCGACTGATCAAACCGTTTGGCTACATCGAAAACGAAATGTGGGAGGTTCTGTGGGCGCACCTGATTCTCAACGCCACAGAACGTGAAACATATCGTGGCATGCAAGCGGGTAAGAGGCGTACGGAATGGCTTTTTGGGCGGGCTGCGGCTAAGGATGCGGTGCGGAGTTGGCTAAAACATGTGAATTCTGTGGATTGGTTCCCTGCTGATGTCGAAATTCGCAACGATGAATTAGGTTGTCCAAATCCTTTCGGTGCATGGATGCAAGCTATAGAACAGGTTCCCAGGTTGTCCATCGCCCATACGCACAAAGTAGCAATCGCCGTCGCCGGAGATACGGCATTCATCGGTGTGGATATCGAATCTGTCGGTTCGCGAAGTGGAAATATGGAACGCTATGTTTTTGTTGAAAGCGAACGTGTTCTCTTGCAACGAATAGAGGAAGAACACCGTGCTGAGTGGATGATGCGGTTCTGGTGTGCCAAGGAGGCAGTTGCCAAAGCGGTAGGGCATGGGATGATCGAGGGGGCACACAGTGCTATTGTGCAGCAGTTTGATGTGAACTCCGGGAGTCTCCGGGTGATGCTGGGACAGAAACTTGCTGAAGTCACTCCGGATTTGGCTGGGATGCCAATCAAGGTCCACACGGTTCGGGAAGACAACTATGTCATCGCGGTCACAGTCGGTGAACGGAGTTAACTGAGAGATCTCCAGAAAGGGGAATCTATGAAGATTCTTTTTACCAGTCCGTGTAAACCGATCCCCATCTTTCTCGGCAGATTTCTGTCGATTGATGACGTGTCGTATCGGTTCATTGTCGATCAGGGATTGTTTAGTGCGACAGCAGATGTTCCCTGTTTTTCATTGCATTTCCTCGCGCAGAATATCGATGCTCCTTCGGTGGTACTAGAATGGCCGACTTTCGAGGAGCTTGAAGCAGAGCTGCAATCAGAACACTATGACTATATAGCAATCTCCTTTAAGGCGTTGGATCTCTATATGATCGATGAGATGATCCAGCACATCCGTAATGTTTCTCCGCATACACAGATCATACTTGGTGGGTATGGTACTCTTGCTTTCTCTGAACCTGAGTTTGCTACCATTGGTGATAAAGCGGATCATGTCTGTCGCCACGGCGATGGCGTTCAATACTTGCGGAATCTCATAGGCGACTCTGAGGAGCGACCTGTGATCTGCCATTTACCCGTTGAGACAATCCGTATCCCCTGGCTCGCACAAGCGGCTTCTGTCAAAGCCAAGGTTGCCTACATGCTCTCCGCGTTAGGTTGTGCCTGGAAGTGTGAGTTCTGTTGTACGTCGGCGTATGCCGGAGGCCGCGTCATAGAGGTGATGTCTCCAGAAGAGATCTTTGAAAGTATGCAATGGTATTACAGGACCCATCCGGACTTAAAGCAGATCTACATGATGGACGAGGAACTGCTGCTCCGCAAGCGTAAGGTTGATGCCATCGGTGAACTCATCCGGAATGATGAGGAAATCGGTCTCAGCAAGATAAACTATCTGGCATTCGGTACACTGAAAGCAATCAGCCGTTGGGAGCCAGAGGAGTTGTTGCTCAATGGTGTTGGGGAAGTCTGGGCCGGTATTGAATCCATGTATTCCTATGGTCAGAAAAAAGGAGAAATCGATTCGAAGGAACTGATACATACGTTGCACGAACACGGTATTGAGAGTCAACTTTCATGGATCGTTGGGGATGATTGTCAGACGAAAGAGAATATCGATGCCGATATTGAGAATCTTATTGCCCATAAGCCATGTACCGTTCAATTATCAGTTCTCTCCGCTTGCCCCGGGACGGCTTTATATGCGCGTCTGAAGCCGGAAGGGCGAGTCCGTACCTATATACCAGAGGAATCCCATCTGCTGGGTAATAACATGGATTCCCTGCACTTCACTCATGAGGAACGAACGGAGATCATCCTCAAGACCTATCGTCGAATGTATGAGGCTCATGGCCCATCCATTATGCGCTCGCTCTGGGTATATATGAATGGCTACGAGTATTGCTCACACTCGAAGAACCCCTATCTGAACGGTCCCAAACACAAGTATTTCAAGGCAAAAATTGAAGGATACATGCCCCTCATCAAGGTTGCCATTGAGTTTGCCCCAACCGTCGAGGTGAAGCAGGCAATGGTTGATCTCCTGGATCGCTATGTGGAACTCTTTGGACGCTTCCGAAAAACACAACAGATCGCAGCAAATCGCTTGTTGAGGCTGGCAACTCAGGAGATGGAACATCGGCAGAAGGAAAGTCACTCAACCCTCCGGGAAGTTCCGCTCAAGAGATACACATATCCGGGGAGATAGAAAGGCTCGTTTTCTATGAAGATTCTGTTCACGACCCCCTGTAAACCCATACCCATTTTCCTGGACAAGTACCTTTATATTGATGATGTGTCTTATCGGTTTATTGGTGACCAGGGGCTATTCAGCGCGACAGCAGATATCCCTCATTTCTCATTACACTTCCTGGCACAGAACCTCAACACCCCTTCCGTCGTGCTCGAATGGCCCACACTGGAAGAACTGGCAGCGGAGCTTCAATCCGATCACTATGAGTTTATCGGTGTGACCTTCAAAGTGCTGGATCTCCATGAAGTCGATAAAATGATCAAGGTCATCCGTGACGTATCCCCCAAGACCAAAATCGTTCTTGGTGGCTATGGAACTCTCGCTCTGAAGGAACCGCCGTTTGCGCACATACAAAACAGCGTGGATCACATATGTTGGATGGGGGATGGTGTCCAGTTTATGCGCAACCTGTTGGGAGATGACGAAGAACGTCCGATGATTGCCCATTTGCCTGTCGAGGAAGTGCGTATCCCATGGTTATCCTCGATGAAGGCGAGCGTTGGGTATATCCTCTCCGCTTTAGGCTGTGTCTGGCAATGCGAGTTCTGTTGCACTTCGGCATATGCGGGAGGTCGTTTTCTCGAGGTGATGTCCCCCGAGGAAATCGTCGAGAGTATGACATGGTATCATGCAAACTATCCGGACCTAAAACATATCTATATTATGGATGAGGAGTTGTTGCTCCGCAAACGTAAGGTGAATGCGATAGGCGAACTCATCCGTGCGGATGAACGGTTTGGGCTTGCAAAGATGAACTATCTGGCTTTTGGTACCATGAAGGCCATTAGCCGCTGGGATCCGGAGGAACTACTGCTCAATGGTGTCAGTATTGTCTGGACTGGTATCGAGTCCATGTACTCCTATGGTCGAAAGAAAGAGGGGGCAGACCAGAAATCGCTCATCCACGCATTGCATGCACACGGAATTGAAACCCAGCTTTCGTGGATTGTAGGTGATGATTGTCAGACGAAGGAGAATATCGATGCTGATATCGAGAACCTCATCGCGCATAAGCCATCTACTATCCAATTGACAAGCCTCTCAGCCTTCCCAGGCACAGCTCTCTATGAACGCCTGAAAGAGGAAGGGCGGATTCGATCACTTATCCCCGAAAACTCTCACCTGTTCGGCGATACGATGGATTCTCTTCATTTTTCACATCAGGAGAGACTAGAGATTATCCAT
>JAJRTO010000252.1 GCA_024278235.1 Candidatus Poribacteria bacterium | reverse complement strand
TAGGAACCAGATCAGGATAGAGTGATGACAGCAAAATTGATGGGATACAGGGAAGGTAAATAATGCAACTCACAGATTTACCAAAACGACAGCTTGGGACAACCCATATGCAGGTGGTCCCACTGGGTTTGGGTGGTGCTTCTTTAGGACACGGATATACGGAACCATCCAGCGATGAAGACGCGCTGGAAGCCGTCCATCGAGCGATAGAACTGGGGATGAATTACATTGACACATCCCCCGGCTATGGTGAGAGTGAACGGCGTATTGGGCTCGCGCTGGAAGGTGGATGGAGATCTCGGATCTACCTGGCAACCAAGACGGGCACCGGTGTGCGCCCCGGAAACTACTCCGCCGATTGGACTTATCGTAGTGTAGAACGCAGTATGGAATTGCTCAAAACGGATTACCTGGATCTGGTGCAGGTACATGACCCAAGCGATATGGATCCTGTTTTCGCCAAAGATGGCGCGCTCACGGCACTTCACAAGCTCAAAGCAGAAGGGGTCATTGGAGCAATAGGGCTGGGTGTCAGGGATCACGAGTTTCATCTACGGGCAATTGAAAGCGGGATGTTCGATACCATCCTCACTTATGCCGATTTTAATCTGGTAAGGCAAACCGCCCGCGATACGCTCTTTCCACGTGCCACGGAGAAAGGAATGGGGATTATTCTGGGGTCTCCGATTCTCTTCGGCTGGCTCTCTAATCGCCCTATAGAAGATAATATAAGGCGACGTCGCCGTCAGCCACCCGAACTACCTCAGATTCAGCAACTTGCCTCCTGGGCACAGAAGCACCAGGTACCCTTACTCAGTCTGGCACTTCAATACTGTCTACGGGAACCTCGGGTGGCGATCACGATCGTCGGAGCGCGCAATCGCGCTCAGGTAGAGGAACACATTCAGGCTGTTACGGAACCTTTACCCGAATCTATCTGGAATGAACTGAAGCAGGCTTTTGGGGTTTGAAGCTACTTGTTCTTATGGCGCATACGCCTGCGTTGTTTCTTATACTTGTGACGTTTGACTTTCTTGCGATGCTTTTTCTTTGTACCACCCATAGGATCCCTCCTTCCTTTTTGTGATGGTTTCGCTCGCGATCTCCAGTCAATTCCCACAGGCCCCTTGAACATCCCTGGTACTCATGGGGGCCATGTGAGTTCATGTGGCCGGATTGTCGAGTAATTACAGTATACCATACACATATCATCGGGGCAAGGTGCTCTTGTCGCCGCATCACGACCGTAATTTGGCCCCCAGTTCCCGTTCCAGACGCTGGATAATACGTCCGCGGATCCTGGCGACTTCCTTGTCGGTAAGTGTCCGGTCGGGAGCCTGGTACGTCAGGCTATAAGCGAGACTCTTCTTGCCAGATCCGATCTGTTCGCCCCGGTACATATCAAACAGGCGAGCATCGGCAATCATCTTGCCGCCCGCTTTCTGGATGACTTCCACCACACGAGCGGCTGGCAGGGCCTCGTCTACCACTATCGCCAGATCCTCCAGTACCGGTGGGAATATAGGTACTGGCCGCATATCATGACGGTCGGGGACCAGGGTCAATAGAGTTTCTACATCGAATTCCGCAGCCAGAACAGGCGTATCAGGAAAATCATACTGCTCGTGTACCTGTGGATGCACTTCCCCAAAGATCCCTAGCACACGCTTGCCCATTCGTACCTGAGCGGTCTTACCTGGATGGAATGTAAGGTGTTCCGTTGGCTCATATTGTGCGCCATCCAGATGCAGTTCTCCCAACAGGGCTTCAATGATTCCTTTCAGGTCATAGAAGTCAAGCACTTCTGAAGACTGGTGATCCCACATCGGCAAATAACGTAGTCCGGTGAGAACGATCACCATACGAGTTGGCTCATCCGGGAGCAGTTCCCCCTCTTGGGGCAAGTAAATCGGTCCAATCTCAAAGAGCGCGAGACGTTCCCTGAGCCGAGCATTGCGTTCGATAATTTCCAACACAGAGCCGAGCAAGCTCCGGCGCATCACCGTACGTTCCGCAGTTGGTGGATTCTCAAGTCTCGTATAGATGAGGTCTTCGTGGGGAGTATCGGGCGGCAGCAAACGTGCCTCACGTTCCGGCGATGTCAAGCGGTAGGTGATCACCTCCTGTAACCCCAGTTTCACCAGTATATCCCGCAGGCGTTCCTCACCATCCCAGAGAGGATTGTCTCTTTGGGGAGGAAGTTCATCCGCCAGGCGTGTCTCCGGGATCTGATCATATCCATAGATACGGGCGATCTCCTCCAGGAGATCGGCTTTGCCGACGATCCCTTCGCCGATATCGAGGCGGTGATCTGGCGTCTGGATCCTCAAAGTTTCGCCTTCCCGGACACAGGTAAAGCCAAGAGGAGTCAGAATATCCGTTATTTCTTCAAGGGTCAGGGTAATCCCCAGCAATCGCTGCACATCCCCAGCCGTGATGTCGACGATAGGATCCTCCGGTGGGCATGGGTAGTTATCCACCAGATCCCGATCCACTGTTCCACCGGACCATTGTCGCATCAGTTCCAGAGCGCGCCTCACCCCTCGTTCCGCTTGCGCAGGATGGACACCACGTGAGAATCGATAGGCGGCCTCCGATGGCAACCGTTGAGCTGCCACCGTTCGTCGAATATTGATGAAATTCCAGGCGGCCCCCTCCAGCAGTACATTGCGTGTCTGCTCATTCACCTCGGATTCAACGCCACCCATTACTCCAGCAATCGATAGGGAGCCTGCGGTATCACAGACCAGTACGGTGAAATCATCCAGTTCCCGCTCTTCCCCATCCAGAGTGGTCAAGCGCTCATTGGGATGAGCCGTACGTGTGATGATCTTTAGCGGCCCGTCCCCCGCACGTTCCAGTAACACATCATAATCAAAGGCATGCAACGGTTGGCCGATTTCCCACATGACATAGTTCGTCGCATCCACGATGTTGTTGATGGGACGCATGCCGGCGAGACGCAGACGGTGTTGCACCCAGTAGGGACTCGGACGGATCGTGACATCCCGGACCAGACCGAGCAGGAACCGTGGATTAAGCTCCGGGCACTGAATGTCGACGGATATTTGCCCCGCGATAGATGGTCCTTCAGCCAAGATATCCAGGTTCAGTGGACGAAGTTCCTGCCCGGTGAGCGCTGCGATCTCACGAGCTATCCCCAGGATGTTGGCGTTGCGTGCAATGTTCGGAGTGATGGCAATATCGAAAACGGCATCGCCCATATATTCAGCTAAGGCGACGCCCACAGGGGCATCATCGTCCAGGATGATAATGCCTTCGTGATCGCTGGAGATACCAAGTTCCTTTTCGGAACATGCCATCGAGGAGGATTCGACGCCACGGATTTTTGTCCGCTTGATCGTCATGAGTTTTTGCTCCGCTTCATGTCCGTCATAGACGCGGGCGCCCTCTCGAGCATAAGCCACCTTTAGCGGCTGTGGTAGTGGTCCCTGCCCCTTGTAAGCGAATAGGTTCGGAGCACCCGTCAGCACGATGTGTTCTCGTTCGCCATCATCCAAACGGCAAAGTACCAGACGATCCGCGTTGGGATGGGGCATTACCTCATGGATGGCCCCTACCACAATTTTGTCAGGATCCCAACTCAAGCCCGTTATTTTGAATTCGTGTTTTTCACCGGGCGGCATCGGTAATCCGACCAGACATATCTCCTCAACTTCCATCCCGGCCATGGTCAACCGATGTGCGAGTTCTTCGAGGGGAAGATGGATATCGATGAATTCTTTAAGCCACGAAACAGGAACTCTCACAGCACAATCTCCTTTTCTGCAAATCGTCGGGGGTCAAGTCGCCGTTCACACGATGCGCACCACATTCAGAATTGCTCCAGGAATCTCATATCATTTCCCCAGAAGTAACGGATGTCTTCGATGCGATGCCTAAGTTGGGTAATGCGCTCCGGCCCCACGCCGAATGCAAATCCTGTATGTTTTTCGGGATCATAGCCTCCATTGCGCAGTACTGTCGGATGTACCATACCGCAGCCCAGGATCTCTAACCAGCCGGTCTGCTTACAGACGCTGCATCCGCTACCGCCACAGACAAAGCATTCAATATCCACCTCTGCACTCGGCTCTGTAAAGGGAAAATGGGAAGCTCGGAAACGCGAACGAACATTCTGTCCAAACATGCGCCGAGCGAAATCGGCTAGAGTGCCTTTCAGATCGCTGAATGTGATATTCTTCCCGATTGCCAGTCCCTCCACCTGGTTGAACTGGATTTCAGATCGCGCAGTGAGTTGCTCGTAGCGATAGCACATCCCGGGGAGGATAACGCGAATTGGCTCCGGTGCAAATTCACGCATCGCATGGATTTGTCCTGGGGATGTGTGCGTTCGCAAAAGCACACCTGGGGTTGTCGTGTGGAACGTGTCCCACATATCACGGGCCGGATGGTGGGCTGGCATGTTCAGCAACTCGAAGTTGTACGCATCCGTTTCCACTTCTCTCGACCAATAGATCTGGAAGCCCATTTCAGCCAGGATCTGATAGATCTTCCTGAGCGTCTGTGTTGCAGGATGGAGCCGACTAGAGTGTGCAGGTCGACCTGGCATGGAAACGTCCAACCGTTCCGCTTCAAGGGAGCGTTGAATCGCCACTTGCTGCAGGGCTTCCGATTTTTCGACGAGCGCGGATTCGAGTGCTTGTCGGATCTGATTTGCACGGCGACCCACCATAGGACGTTCCTCTTTGGGGAGTTGACCCAATTTGCTCAACACCTGGGAAAGGGAAGAGCTACGTCCCAGATGCTTGACCCGCCACTGCTGTAGCCCGGCCTCGTCTCGTACTTGATCGAGCATGGAAAGTGCTGTCTGCTCGATCCGATTCAGTTGTTCTAACATATGTACCTTCCTGATTCGAGATAACAAAAAAGCCTGCCCTTTCGTCCTCTAGGGACGAAAGGGCAGGCTTTCTGACCGTCTTCCGCGGTACCACCCTAGTTGGCAGACGTAACGACTGCCCACTCGGTTTCCGATAACGGCGGATCACCGGCTGCACCTACTCGCATCCACGATCTCAATGGCCGATGTTTTAGAGGACATCTAAACTATCGGCCCTGAATGATTCAATGCAGCGGCTCCAGAGCGAATTTCAGTAGATGGCCCTATTGGAACGTTCTCAGCCGATGACGTTCCTTCTCTGTTTAGGGTAAACATCTACCTACTATACTCTTTCATCGCCTCTTTCAGTATCTTCGTTTCTCGGTTCTGTATCTATCGATGATTGTTGGTAGATGAGAAAGGCTTCCAGAGACCCAGTCGTCTCAAAAACCTCCCACCATAGCTCATGATCCATGGCACTCTCACTAGGATGCCAACTGTTCTTTTGCAATCTGAGCTAATTGCTCAAAACTTATCGCATCAGCAATGGCTATATCAGCCAAGACCTTCCTGTCAAGATCCACACCCGCCAGTTTCAAACCGTGCATGAAACGGCTATAGGAAAGCCCGTGTAACCGGGCTGCTGCGTTGA
Organism: Candidatus Poribacteria bacterium; assembly: GCA_024278235.1. Lineage (GTDB taxonomy): Bacteria > Poribacteria > WGA-4E > JAJRTO01 > JAJRTO01 > JAJRTO01. The sequence goes on along the minus strand of JAJRTO010000252.1, from coordinate 6,457 downwards.
TACGAGCAATCCAAAGCCTTCGAAACTCGCGCTTGCGGACGCGACGGTCCCGGTAAGCGTAGTTGAGGCCCTTCTCGACAGCTTCTCTTGCGGAACGGTACAGGTTGTTACGCCCGCCCCGGTAACCTTTCGATAACTTCAAAATGCGGCGTCTGCGTTTATGGCGAGCAGGACCGCTTTTCACTCGTGACATAGAACACCTGTCTCCTTAAGCTTAACCATACGGCAGTAGGCGCCTCATGCGAGTTTCAACAGATTTATCCGCAAGGGTAGAACCGCGCAGCTTACGTTTGCGCTTGGGAGTCTTCGACGTAGCCAAGTGATTGGAGTAAGCATAGTAACGCTTGAACTTGCCGTTTGCGGTTGTTTTTACCCGCTTTCGAGTGCCTTTATGGGTTTTCATCTTCGGCATTGAAATCTCCAGAGATCACATCTGTACTTGTTTGGGAGCAAGCAACATGCTCATTGCACGCGTGTCCATCTTAGGATGCTGTTCAACCAGAGCAATATCTTCCAGTTCCTTCGCCAGCCGCCTCAGCATCTCAAGTCCAAGATGAGAATGTACGATCTCACGACCTCTGAAAGTCACCGTTGCTTTGACCTTCGCGCCTGACTTGATAAACTGCTCAGCATGTCGCTTCTTGAATTGATAATCGTGCTCCGCTGTATCAGACTTGAATTTCAACTCTTTGACTACTATTCTCTTCTGATTCTTACGTGCATTCTTAGCACGCTTACGCTGCTCATACTGATATTTCCCATAGTCCATGATGCGCACTACGGGTGGGACAGCCTTTGGCGCAACCTCAACCAGATCGAGGTCCTTACTTTCCGCCCGGCTGAGGGCATCCTCTACCGACATGATCCCCAGTTGAGTACCATCCTCGTCGATAACTCGAATCTGCCTTGCACGAATCTGACGGTTAACTCTGTTAATGGCGCATACCTCCGTCAAGGATTCCCTGATATGGAACCCGCTCTAAGTTCAAACTATGGCTTCAAAGAGACATCTTCCATTGAACTGGCACACATACAACACAAAACTATGTTGTTCTTGTGAACCTAACTGTAATTATACCATGCCTCTCAGAGATCTGCAATCTCAAAAAGTCAAAGTCAGGATGGATTGCCGATGATCATTATGCGCACAAAAAAATAAGAGCCTGACAGGCTCTAAAAAATGGTGGGTGGCACAGGACTTGAACCTGTGACCTCTTGCATGTCAAGCAAGTACTCTAACCACCTGAGCTAGCCACCCACGATCAATGATGGAGGCGACGGCCGGAGTCGAACCGGCGATAGAGGTTTTGCAGACCTCGGCCTTACCGCTTGGCGACGTCGCCAAAAATGGAGCGGGAGACGGGATTTGAACCCGCGACAGCCACCTTGGCAAGGTGGGGCTCTACCACTGAGCTACTCCCGCTTGGGTGTTTACTAGTTTACCAAACCGGGGAACGTTTGTCAATAGAAATTTCGGGGGAAATTGCTGTTGAGTCAAGGCATGACGCATGGTAGAATTCCATAACCGCCGTACGTTTTGCGCTTCGAGGTACTCTATGTCAATCATTCTACTTTGTCTGCTTGGTGGTATGCTGAGCGGATGGATGCTCCGTTATCGACATTCACTCATTCACATTGCTGACAGGTTGACGACTTCATTCATCTACCTGTTTTTATGTCTCCTGGGTGTCACAGTGGGGGCAAATGAAACAGTGATGGAGAATCTAGCCGAATTGGGTTTACAAGCTCTCATCCTCAGTTCCAGTGGCATCATTGGGAGTGTCGTCATCGCCTGTTTGGTAGAAAAACTCTTCTTCAAGGATTTCTGAACCTATGAAAAACACATTGGTCATGTGCGGGTTCTTCGTATTAGGTGTTTTCCTCGGACGATTGGCCTCTCTACCTATCTGGATGCACGAGTCTGAGCTGATGCTTTACGCGCTCTACGTGCTGCTCTTTCTCGTTGGAGTGGGTGTTGGCGGAAATGTGCAGGCATTTCGACTCGTCGAGCATATCCATCTCAGGGTTTTGTTGGTTCCCTTCTCAACAGTCGTTGGGACATTTGCAGGTGTTGGTATTCTCGCATGGTTTATCAAGGACTGGGAACTGGGAGAGAAACTAGCGGTAGGAGCAGGATTCGGATACTACAGTTTGTCGAGCGTCCTGATCACGCAGATTCACAGCGAAACATTGGGAGTTCTCGCTCTGCTCACGAACATTACGCGAGAGATGAGCACATTGCTGCTCACACCTGTATTGGCGGCCCGGTTCGGGAAACTGGCACCCATCGTCAGCGGTGGGGCGACCGCCATGGATACAACCCTACCGGTCATCACCAAATACAGTGGAAAACAGTACGCCATCGTTGCCCTGATCAGTGGACTTGTGTTGACGATTCTGGTGCCGTTCCTCGTTTCGATCATATTGCATGTATAGAGTTCCCATGCGTTTTATGCAATCTGGTAGCATCAGTACATTTTCTGCTCGTAGCAAGCTACGAAGATCCGCGGAGTGGTGTGACAACAGCACTCCATTTCATTGCGTGCCTGACTACGAACCACGGCCTGACTACGAACCACGGTTGTAAAATACTGAGCATGTTTTTCAATTTGCCAACGATATCAGCATCTAGGATTGGCATCACACATGAAGCATCTGTAAACCGGTGGCGTATTTGGAGTTCTTCGTCAATCGAAATGGAAACCTGCTTGCGATAGGGCGTGCAAGGTCGTCGTCACATTGGGCGTACTTGAGTTCAACGACGATGTTTTCGACATCCTCGACTCGGTGGGTAAATCGATTGTTGAAGGGCTGAATACGATGGAAAGTCATTTTATCATCTACCGTGACCCTGAATTTCCCGTCGGCGGAAAGATAGTATGAACGGAGATAACTGTTGACCAGACTCGCTTGCAAGGAGTCCAACTGAATGCGAAGTATATCGGAGAGATCCGAAGCTTGCAACAAAGCGCGCAGATCCTTGATGTTGAACCCGGGCTCGAAGAAAAACGATTGTAGTGGATAGCTCACTTTGGTGCCAACCAGATCGTCCTTGATCTTCAATTCCAATGTTGGCTGGGAAATCTCACCGAACAGTGACCCATACCACCGGATGCGTACCTTCAGACGCCGACCGATGCCCGCCATGTTGTCCTCGTAGTTGTCGAACTCCAAAGTATCGAGATAGATATTGTGAACATAGCGTGGCTGGTAGATCTCAGAAAACAACGCTGGATGGAGGCGGATGATCGCCTGGATTTCATGACGCCTCAATCCCGAAACGAGGAATTTCCTTTCAAAACGATAGGTTCGTTCGTTCATCGAGAGTTTTCTCCATTTCGCGCGGTGGGCGACCATCCTTGCCCTGAAGAAGCGTCTGTGTCGTCTGAATAGTGGCGGCACCATAGAACCTGTCAGCCACATTTTTCGCTCTGCCAACGATATCATTGCCGTTCACATGAGCCAGTGAGAGGATCTCGACAAGATAAGATTCACGCGTGTCCGCTATCTCCAGGTTGCTGGCTGTAAGGGTTGCCGGGCCAAACTCGGGTTTCTTCTGGAAGACGGCCAAACCCACCTCGGCGTTGCGAATCTTCACATCGTCAACGATCAGCTCCGACTGATCCTTGCTTGCCAGAGCAATCTTCACACCGTCAATGGTTGCATGGGACACCTCAACGCGGCTTGCCTCACCTGCACTGATCCCCTTGTCTCCTACCCTCTGAATCGAGCATTCTTGAACCTGCACGACGCTCCCGGAGAAGTCCAGCGCATCATTGCCACACTCGACAAACGAAACTCGTGCCAGCCTGCCCGTTCCGAAATCCACATCCAGTGCGTCGGAGGCTGTCTGATTAAACAGCGAATCCACAATCTGGAACTCAGAGCGGACGATGTTCAATGCATCCTCAGCACGAGCGGACAGGAACTGCGAATAGCCGATCTGTACAGGTGATTCATAGAATGTCACAGCTCCTGTCAGTTGCCAACTATCATACGATGGCACATCCAGATTCTCGAACCGGACATAACGTAGAACTGAAGTGTCTTTAGCTGTCAAAACGGCGAAACCTTGTCCCGTACCACTCGAAGAATGGATGACAATAGGCGATTCCTCTGTTCCGATAAATCGTACCGGGGAATAGGAGAGGATGAAAGCATTCTCTGCCAGATCGAATTCTGTACCTTCACGAACGTGAAAGACGAAACCTTCCGGGATGATAAGTGGCTTGCGGATCGTCCAGCGTCCGGGCCGAGCGACAATATCCCTGCCTTTCACTTGCAGGAACGGATTCTTTTCCAATTCGGCAGGCTGCCGGAGCAAGTCGTTTTGGACGATGGGGAGGGACTGATACTTCCAGGGATAGATCGCGATCTGTTTCTCTGTCGATGCTCCAAGAACTCGATAATTCAGCCGGATGTTTTGAATCTCATCATCGGACCATATCAGTCCGGGAGGCAAGACCAAAACCACCTGGGTGTATCTGACTGGTAAATCTTCACCACGGGCAGGCACAAGCACTTCGCCGCCCTCAGTACCGAGAAGCGTATTCCCCTGATAAACACCGCTCGTGACCTCGATTGGCAAAGCCTGGATGTTGCCAACTTGCAGGATGAGCCGTCCCCCTTGCGGTGTTTCCTCACAGCGATCATAGTAGGCATGCAGCCCCTTGACAGGATCCAACATTTTTCGTATGAACTCCTGGTTCTGGTAGAACACCGCTTTGGAAAAATTGAAATATGGATACTCCCGGTAGAGAATCCTGAGTTTCGCCTTGAGATCCTTGTCCACGTCTGCAAATAGAGAATCCAGATAAGCCGGCTGGGAAACACGTTCCAATGCCTGTATATATTCCTTGTAGAAGATCGGGTCGCGAAACAGCAGAGAAGGTAGCATGGATATGCTGTCGGTAGGGGCATCTTCAGGAGCAGTGAATACAGATGCTCCCATGAGTTCATAGTTTGGATAACCAATATGGCCGTCGAAACCGATCGGTTCGAGCCTGGCAGTGATCGGATTGTAATAGAAGCGTTGATCCGTCCAATCCAACGTCCACTCCGTCGTTCCCATGAGTTCGATGATTGCAAGGTAGTTGGCAAGTTTCTTTATGTCAAACAGTTCATGGGTCGCGATCTTTCCCTGACGGAAACCTTCCAGGAGTTTTGCTGCATACTCGAATTGCATCCGTTGAGTGGGATCCTCCAACACTTTCGAACGCTGAAAGGGTTCGATGGCGCTGGCCAAGTAGTGTCCAGCATTCTGCGCGGCTAATCTGCCAGGTAGCTTACTGAGCTGGGATGACTGAGCCCAGTAGAGGTCTTCATTGAACCGAAGGATCGGTCCCTCGCGATAACGGCTGTGTTCGATGAGTTCCTTCGAGAAGTGCTCCTCCAACGCATAGATCCCCATTGGCTTTCCATTGATGGTCACATGCACGAAGTCATACCGAAGAGCAACGAGTCCTGCGCGTCCGAGCGTCTCGTGGAATAACCATTCATACACATAGTTTCGAGTCTTCGGATGTTGGATGGAAAAGACCTTCATTCCGAATAGCGCGTGATCCCCCTTGACTCGGATGCGGAAAGACCATTTCTTCCACCGGAGATGATCCACCATATCTCCCTTGAGGCGCATCTTCACAGGCACGGTTTCACCCCGGTAGCGAATCTGTGCCGGCACATAGTCATCTGAAGAAGCGATCAGAAACTGTTTTTGCAGGGCCATTTCCCGCTTGTATGCGAGTTTCTCATAATCCATCTGTTTGATATCGATGGCGAGTTCTTCTGGTCGTGCCAGGAACATTCCACTCACATAGTTAGGGATCATGGATAGCCGGGTATGTAATGCAGGGATGATGACCCCACCTACGGCTCCTGATTTGTGTAACACAGCCCCTGCCGATATCGTAAGCACCGTATAGACGATCAGAGCGAGGAAAAGGACAAGAGACAACCACAGTCGATTAGATCGAATATTGCGGTATAGAAGCATGCGAATCTCTCGCCATTTGTTGTTATCTCGCTTCTTATCGTACAGGATCATGCAGTCACCGCCTTGTTATCGATAAAGGAAAGCTCAATGGTTTGCCCTTGTGCTCGCAGTTCGTCCCTGCTCTGACGCAATTCCCGGAAACTCTCATATTCAACGAGGAACGATGCCTCCAGCCCATGACTCGTCTCATCGAGCCGTTTCAGGTGGACTGCCGAACAGTGTCGTTCCAGGGTGCTCACAATGTCATCGATATCCACCGGAATTTGATTGGGGACAGAGATATTCAGGTACAGATTCGGAGCATCATCGAGACGGTCAAAATGCGCTTTCAGCCGAAGGATGGCAAGGATCAAGAAAAACGCTATAAGAGTGAGCCAGCGTTGATCGGCTCCCATCCCCAGGCCGACAGCAATACATAGGAAGAGATAGGTGAGTTCTTCCGGCTCCTTGATTGCTGCACGGAAT
>JAJRTO010000251.1 GCA_024278235.1 Candidatus Poribacteria bacterium | reverse complement strand
AGCTGTGTCAAGTGCGCGGCGCGGAAACCGTACCCTGCGATCAGACGGTCGATTTCCCGGATCCGCGGATCTGTCGGTTCATGGGGAACCAAAATCAGCGTAGGATGCAATCCTCCGACCTGGACTCGCTTAAGGGCTTCCAGTAGGATCTCTTCTTCCTCACGATAAGTACTGCCAGCAACGAGAACGGGTCGTCGTAGCGTTGATTGTCCCGGAAAGAACGGTACATTTTGAGGGACTGCTTGCGCACGTTCATAAACACGATCAAAACGTGTATCCCCCGTCACGCAGATCCGGCCAGGGTCTACGCAGAGTCGTTGAAATCGTTCCGCATCCGACTCTGAAATCACACAATGCATTGAGATGTGCCGGTGGACCTCCCGAAAAAAGGGACGTACAGGAGGCCAAATGCGTCGCGATTTTGGGTGAAGTGTTCCCGCGATCAATACGATAGGGATCCCTGATTGTGCGGCTGCCCATACGTAGTTCGGCCAGATATCGAACTTCGAGAACACGAGCATGCTGGGCTGGATCTGTCTGATGAGTCGCTGTGCGTTCCTGTGGCTGTCCAGTGGCAGATAGCAGTGAGCATCGACTTTATCATATTGTTCGACGTTGCGTAACACAGAGGGGGAGAAATAGGTCAATACCACACGCATCTCATCATATAGAGCCTCTATGAGAGGGCGTACTTGCTCGAATTCTCCCACAGAGGTAAAATGAAACCATATCGTCTGAGAGGACTGCCTGGATTGCAGCAAGTGAGTCCCCAATTGCCGCCATACATCCTTGCGTCCTTCCAGACCACTGCGAACCTTCGCATTCCAGAGTGATGCAATATGAAATCCGGATGCCATTGCAGGGATTGCCAGATAGTTGTAGGAAGCTCTCAATAGTGGATTCATCGATGAGGGTCTCGATATACGGAGCATACATGTATTTCAATCGACAATTGGTATAATTGTAGCATAAGCAGGATGGACCCACAAGGTATCTTCATGAATTATGCTTGACGCACCATCAGGAAGGCACTATAATCTGGATCAAATGAGCAGGTCAGATTGCAAAGCATCCCAGTTCACATCGTTTCTAACTCCAGGCACTTTAGTTTTCTTCAGGCATTTTGCTCATGAAGCCTATATGGACCAAACTTATAGCGCCGAGGGAAACCCGGTTTCAGGTCGCACTGGATCGCTTTACCAATCGCATCCGTTGGATCAGTATCCCAATCGCTCTGGTTGTTGGCAACCTGATTACCGATCAGCGCATTGGATTCAATACTGCCGTAGGGATTGCCGCGCTCTATGCCTGGATGGCGAGCTTGCGCGTCTCGGATGAAACCCTATGGAGGAAACTTGTATCGATCTATCTGATCGACGTTCTGCTCATCACATCATTTTGTTACTTCACAGGTGGCGCCAACAGTCCATTTCGCTTCTACTATATCCCGATCGTCATCGTTTCCGTACGCTATGGATTTGTACGTTCATTAACCGTAGCCGTGATGGCGATCCTTCTGTTCTGTATTGTGAGCGTACTTGCCAGTTCTTCCGTCGATATACTCCAACTTGGTTTCAATCTGTTCACTCTTCTGATCTTGCCTTTTGTCATCTCACCGATTGTTGGCCCTCGAATCCATAGCATCGCCCGTCAGACAGCGGAGAACGTCATCAAGAGCCAGGATGAGATCAGTCGCCTGCAAGCGCTCAATGCGTTGAGCAAGAGCCTGGTCGGCCCTCTCGGACACCATGAATGGATCGGTGAAGCTGTTCAGCGGGTCGCGGGGTTATTCAAAGCGGATGCAAGCTGGATCTATGATTATGATGATTCTCGACCGGATGGTGAACAACTGCACCTACTCTCCTGTTATGGTATCGATCCGGATAGCCGATCGAAGTATGAAACCTTATCGCTCCACGTCGGCGTCACAGGATATGCCATCATGACCAGTCAGACGGACAGCTTAAATGGTCCTGGCGATGAGCGAACCGTCCTGATAAGACAATTTCCATTCGTTCCACCGCACGAAGGTTTCCCTTTTCGCATCGCGATTCCTCTGATCGCCCACGGTAGGAGTGTAGGGGTGCTGACACTCGCTAATCACGCGGATCCCGGACGGCCTTCCGAAGAGCTGGAACTCATCCGCACAGTTGCCAACCAGATCGCCATAGCGATTGACAACGCAAGGCTTTACGAACAAGAAAAGAGACGGCGTGCTCAGGCCCTGGCTGTCTCAGAGATCACCAAGGCTGCCCAGTTTGGTCTGGAACTGGATGACGTCTTGCTTCGGATTACCCACGAGCTGAAGCTGGTGCTGCAAGGAGATCTGTGTCAGGTCTGGCTCACTGATGAAGAAGAAAGTTCTTTCCTGTTGCAGTTCTCCGATGATGACGAGGCCATCCCCCCGGCCTTGCCGATCGCAGCGGTTCCATTACTTGAGAATGCTGTGCGGAGTGGTTCACCTGTTTATGAGATGCATGGTCCGAGTGATCGGCAATTTGCCAGGAGTCTGCACATGCAGTCGTTGCTGGCACTACCATTACTGGGGCACGGGAGAATCACAGGCGTCATCGTTGTTGGTTACCAGTCAGAAGTACGTTTTCGGCCGGAAGAAAAAGAACTGATCCATTCCCTGGCAGATCAGATCGCTGCTTCGGTGGACAATGTGCAACTCTACGAGAGCATCCGAAGCGAACTTCACAATCGTTCTGTCCTATACCGATTCATGCGAAATCTCAGCGTGAGTTCCCGGCTGGATGAAATTACAGAGAGTTTTTTTGCGGAGATACATCAGCTTCTTCCTGTTGAACGTACATTGATCATGCGCTTGAACAAGGAGTTGAAGGCACTCGACACTTTAGACAGTGATGGATTTAGCGATTCTCAGATGGATGAACTATCTGCCCGCATGATCGATGCACAAGATTGCTGGGCGATCAAGCGTGGCGATAAGTTTCTGATGCGGAAAGGCGAACGAGCACTCACCTGTGATCAGCTTTTGGAACAAGGAACTCAATCCCAACTTCACGTTTGTCTGCCATTATCCGCACTCAGCGAAACCCTCGGAGTGGTTCAGATCAGTCTCGCTCAGGACATATCACAAGACCAACTGAGGTTGCTGGAGACCCTCTGCGAGCAGTTGGCCGTCGCCATTCATCGTGTCGAATTGTATGAACAGATCCAGAAACTTGCTGAACGGGATCCGCTCACAGATGCCTATAATTATGGCTATTTCCAACGACAGCTAAAACTTGAGATTGCCCGCGCGAAACGGAACCGAACGATGCTGTCGCTTCTCTACCTGGACATTGACCATTTCAAACAATTCAATGATACGTTTGGTCATCCTGTCGGAGATCAGTTGCTGAGGCGTTTTACGAAGGCTCTCCAGCGAGATATTCGAGCGGTCGATCTTATCGCCCGGCTGGGCGGGGAAGAATTTGCTGTGTTGCTACCTGATACGAGCAAGAGAGGGGCAATCACTCTGGCAGAGAAGCTACGGCGCATCATCGAAAACATCGAGTTCATCGGTAATGCGCAGCAACCGGTCGTGCATAAAACGGTGAGTATCGGTATTGCGACCTATCCTGAGGACACGACCGATGGTGATGAACTTATCCGGAAAGCGGATGATGCCTTGTATCGGGCGAAAAGCGGAGGAAGGAATCAGGTGGCGACTGCTTGACAACTGCTTGTGTGACATGAGAAAGGCTACAGACATTCGACGATATCTGTAGCCTTTGTAAGAGATGAGGAAGGAGTTACTTAAGGATAGTCATCCGACGTGTTGCCCTGTAGTCACCCGCCTGTAATGTGTAGAAGTAGGTGCCACTGGCTACCCGTTCCCCGCTACCATTGCGACCATCCCAGTAAGCTGCTCGCGAGGGATGGTTGTATACTCCGGCAGGCTGAACCCCAAGATCCAACGTACGTATGAGGTATCCCGCCAGATCATGGATCTGAATCGTAACGCGCGTTGCGGTTCCAAGCTCATAGGGGATCCAGGTTTCCGGATTGAAGGGGTTGGGAGCATTCTGTCCGAGCGCGAATCGAGAATCCTGCTTCTTTGATTTCATGGCAGCCGCGGCCTGTTCGAGGCTCATTGGACGCATCCGCTGAACATCTGCCAGTGATAGTTTACGCGCATACTGTTCTGCGAATTGCTGGAGTTGACTTAGCGATGTGGTTGACCGTGAGAAAGACCACGGTGCAACGTCGTAATCGATGAATCCTCCGCCGGAGCGGAAAAGCACGCCCAACCAACCATAGCTGCCACTGGGAATCGCAGGCAGACTGGTAATCTCCAGAAGTGGCTCACTTATCAATGATCCTCCCGCGGGAACAAACGGACGATCTAATCGGATGGGGAAGGCAAAGAATGGCGGCCGTACGAGGAAGAGCACGACAACTCCGTCAAGATCGGTTGTCGTGAAGTTACCGATATCCATGGTGACTTTCATCGGATCGCCGGTTACATAATAAGTGTCGTCCGTGTCAACACTGAAATGGATCTTTCCATCCGGACGGTACTCATCTTCAAGACACCAAAAAGTATCGTTCGCGTAACCTACTTCCTGCCCCCAGTCTGCGAATGCGATCTCCAGGTTGTTGTCGCCATCGATGTCTGCAACGGCTGGAGAAGTATTCACGACACCGTGTGTTGCGAACCTATCCAGTATGGAGCCATCTGTCCCCCGCAGGAGATAGAGGTTAAAATCCTCGGAGCCGACATACACATCGAGTGGTGTCCCTGAACTTGCCCCGTAAAATCCAGTCCGTCTGGGATTATGGCGAAACATGGGCCACTCCAAAGCGTAACTT
>JAJRTO010000250.1 GCA_024278235.1 Candidatus Poribacteria bacterium | reverse complement strand
CTTTGAACCACAAGACCCATGTCCGCTCCAGCATCATGGTCGTCTGTCTTGCTTGTAGGGCCAAACTGCAAACCAACTCTTGTTGAGTACCCTCGACCTGCTTCTCCATCAGCCACGGCCAAACTACACGCCAACAACACAATACTGGGGTCAGGAAACCAGATTCCTGTGCAAATGCAGCATATGTGTTCATATGAGGTTGCCCTGGTGGGCAGATAATGAATCTCCACGATTTGCTTTTCCTCTACCTGAGTGAGGTCGCCACAGGGCACCGTGCCTAGCTTGGGAATCACTACGAAATCGCTGTCCGTCTTGCCTCCTCTACCAGGCAGGGCGTCTCTCAAGCTATGAATCAGGGGGCGAGTAGGTTCGCCCACCACGAGTAGCGAGGATGGCTCGTCCCAGGGAAGTAACTGGCGCGTTCACGGATATCCTTCAGTGTTGTTCTGAGTATCATGTCCGACACATCGCCTTCGTCCGCCCATGCTTGCAGCACGTCCAGGGTTCCATAGCGGACGAGGTGGGAGGCATGCCTGCCCAGGAGACGCAAAGCCTTCTTGTCATCGGTGACTACATCATATCCATGGATGTAAGCCAATGCACAAGTCATGGCCTCTCCATCATCCAGTTGAGTGGCAAATTCGAGAAACACTGTCATCTCCTGCTCAGTTTCGAATGAGAGAACACGCAACAAACACTGCTCGATGAGGGGGGCAATCTCGACGGGATCCCGTTTATCAGCGTCCTCCCCGGTACCACCACGCTGCACATAGAGCGTTTCGCACATCACACGTTCTACAACGGCGAACCGTGCGGGCAATGTCTTCAGAATCTCGCCCAAGTGCCGACTTGCATAGAGATTCAGCAGACTGCATGCGTCGAGCAGCAGAACGCTGTCAGCTTCGGTGAACCTCAATTGTCACTCCCTTACGCACGTACCACAATGAGTTCTGAGAAGTCCAATGGCACATCCACAACCCCTTCTTCCAAGACCACACGCTGATTACACAGCATATGTGCCAACTGACGCGCTTCCACTCTGTCAACGCGCAGGAACCGGGCAAACTCACCCTCACTGAGGTCGCCACGTTCATAGGCCTCTGCTGCAAGGTGCTGATACCGCAATGGTAAGGACTGGCATGATCCGCTCCGGTCCCTCGGAGACAGGCCCAGAAGTTTCTGCGCTTCACGCACTTTGAATCCTGCATTCTTCAGACGTTCCCATGTACCAGGCCGGAGCAGGTCAAGGGACTCTAGACGACGCACGAGCGCTTCAAAGGAGACATCGTAGGCATGGGCAAATGTACATAGGTCGGCTGGCGTGATGTCCCCCTGCCTGGAACGGCGGATGTCATGGAATCGCCTCCTGACACTCACTGTGGGCATCAGAAAGTGGGCGGCGAACCCATCTGCAAAGCGTTCCACTGCGGGAGTTCTTCTGGAGGGAGACACATAGGTGACGTGAGTCTGGAAACGATCCACAAGGAAATGGGCATACTCATGCGCCAGGGTCCAGCGGCGACGCTCTTCAGGATGGTTGCTGTTGACGGCAATACACCCTCCCAGCCTCTGCTGGTAGACGAACATCCCAGCAACCTGTGAGGGCATCCCCAGGTAGAAAACGCGCAGCCCAACGTCAGACTCCAGCAATTCGCGAAGTTGCAGAATGGGACCATTCCCAAGACCAAGCCGGTGTCTCTCAGCCGCCGCAACGTCCTCCGCAGCCTGATCGACGGGAATACCCTGGATGTCATGGACAGGAGGTTCCTTCTGCAGGAGCCGGGAGGTGCAAAGCATCTCCAGCTCAAGGTAGTTCTCGCATAGCAGTCGGAACTCTTCGATTACGGTATCCATGTCGACAGAGTTGTGCGCATCGAAGACTGCTCGCAGTTGAGGTACAAAGTTGTCAACCACCTCGCGCTGGCGCAGCAGTTCGTTGACCGAAAGCCCCCAGGAATCACACAGACGGACCATTTCGCGGGGCTGCAACTGTCTGCGTCCATTCTCAACCGCCGTGATCGTTGTTCGGGCTACCCCAAGCAGATTTGCGACATCCTGCTGGGTCAACCTCTTGGCCTTCCTCAGTTCCTGGATGCGATGGCCAATCGTCCTGGGATCAACAGACTGTAACAGTTCTTGGATCATGACGGATCACCCTCTCTTAGGGATCACTTTACCAGGATGGTGCAATTCTTGCCGAGAAATCGGTCCATTCCTTCACATGGGTGTGCAAAAGCTGTAGGATGGCCTTCTGAACGAGCATCGATTCCACCCCCCAGTGATCTGCCATGGCTAACCGGGTCTCTTCGAGCGTCGGGCATCTCTCACAGAAGCACTCCCAGGCATCGGTTCTCTCCAGGCAGGCAGCAAACCATCTTGCCTGGTGGCTCATCCATGTTGACCTCAGGATAAAGGATACCCTTGCTTTGTGTCAATGTCAACCTTAACACATGCTAACCCGCACTTTGTGTCAGCATGTCAAGGCGCCAAAGAGGATCAGATTCTTGTCCAGCGAAATGGGAAGCCTGGGGTCTTGCAGGATACCAGGTGTTCTGATAGAATATCATCAGATTCCCGGTGAGGAACGAAAGGAGATCAACGTATGCAAACTGAGGGAATGGACGTACTTACGCTGAACAAACCCAACATCATCCTCTGCATGTCCGATGATCAGGGATGGGGAGACATGGCCTACTATGGTCATCCGGTGCTCAAGATCCCCAATTTCGATGCCATGGCCGCTGAAGCGTTACGCTTCGACCGCTTCTACGCTGCCGCGCCGGTCCTGTTCGCCCACACGCGGGAGCGTCATGACAGGTCGGCACCCAAACCGCTTTGGATGCTTCATATCCTAACTCTTCACGCCCGGTGACGATCGGATCGGCGAGGTTCTCCCAAAGCACCGCCAGAAAACTGCCCACCGCACGATCTTCTTTTCCGTTGAACGCGGCTGGGAAACTCACGCCGAGGATGTTGTACCCGCGGCCGGCCAGCCATTTTGCCGGGCTGAAATTTGTAGGCTATAAGGTTGTCCTCCTCCCCACAAACAGGGTTGCGCTTACTTAACGTTCCGTAACCCAGCCGCCAAACACCGGGTACTGACTGCAAATGAACACCACGTAAGCTGGACGATTGTGTGCATTCTCATCAAACGCACGCTTCAGTGCCGGGATGATCTCAGAAGGCTCGGTCACGCACTCAGCGTGGTAACCCATCGCTCTGACAGACGCAGACATGTCTGCCACGGAATGCTCTGAGACGACAGACGTGTATGGATCATGGCCATTCCCCCAGAACCCGGGTCCATAACCAGCAAAACCTCCGTTGTTGATGTGGATGGTGGTGACACCGATGTTGTAGCGCACCAACGCCTCGAAGTTCCCTATCATATAGCTAACCCCTGCATCCCCTGTGATATTTACACACTGCCGCTCTGGGTAGGCCAACTTGGCTGCCATCGCCGCTGCCAGACTGAATCCCAGCGTCGAGACATTCCCCCAGCCGAGATAGCCGCGTGGGATGGCAGATTCATAAACAGTGCTGGTCTGGTCACGGGGATTGCCAGAGTCAGGGGTGACGAAGGAGTTGCTCAGGTCAATGACCTTCATCAGGTCACCGTAGACGCGATAGGGATTGATGGGCTTGTCATTGGACTCCATCAAGGGACGATACTTCGCCAGGAAGTGTTCTTTGGCGGCCCTTATCGCATCCATGAGTGCTCGATTCTTTCCTTCACCGGCCTGTGAACTGAGTTCATCCATGAGAGCCTGTAGAGTCAACCTAGCATCACCGATGATGGCGTGATCTACCTGATAACACTTGTTGATATCCAACTCATCCACGGTGCATTGGACGATGATCTTGTCCCCGGCATCGGGGATGGTGTGTCGGAAATGGCCAAGCGACAGGCTGCAACCGATGGCGAACAACAAGTCACACTTCTGCAAGAAGCTCATGGATAGCTCGCCACGCACACCCACTGACAGGGGATGGTTTTCCGGGAACGCGCTCTTCGCCTTCAGCGTGGTGAGCACAGGGATCTGGGCCATTTCAGCGAACTCAAGCAGTTCAGCGATGGCATCAGCATAGAACACCCCTTCTCCCACATACAATAATGGGTTCTTTGCCGCCAGCAGAACCTTGATAGCAGCCTTCACATCCGTGGGATCGGGAGCACATTTCCACCCTTTCACAGGCGTGTAGGGGTACTCCTCCTCGTCGTATTCACCGATATTTCGTGGTATGGTAACGAGGACCGGTCCGGGCCGACCCGTGCGTAGATAGGTGAACGCACGGCGCATGAACTCGGGTACACGCTGAGGTTGATCGATATGACCGATCCACTTGGTGACCGCCCTGCAGCCCAGAGTCATGTCATAACGATTGCTGCCATTGGCCCCGGCAGGCACACCATCAGCAATACAGAGCAACGGCGATGAGTCCTCATAAGCCTGAGCGAGGGCACCGTAGGCAATGTGCAGTCCGGCGGGATTGATGCCTCCCATGACGGTGCACACGCCAATCTTCTTTCCGCCTGTGACCCGTGACAAACCATCGGCAAGGGCCACTGCATACCTTTCATCACGCATCATGATGATGGGGATGCCCTCCTCTCCCAGGGCGTTGTTCACACAACAAACTGGGAAGGTGGATACCCACGGAATTCCCTCCGCTCGGAGGATGCGCGCCAGCCCATTTGCTGCTGCAATCTTCATTCTGTTCTCCTTTCTACCTGCTATCGTACCGAATCGCAAGCCCAACGGCGTAAAAAGAGTCAACACAAGGACGCAAAGCGGTCCCGAGCAATGGGTACCGAGTATTGATCTACTGATTTTTGTTCATCTCAGCACTATCTTTTGAACCTTTTCGGTTCTGATCTGTCCAGGTGAGGAAACCGGGAAATCATCTATGCCTGTTTATTCTACGCGTTTTGGCTGCTAAAGGCAACGAGAATAAGAAACATACTGTGATAGCATCGGAGATTCTTGTTGGATGGAGGTCAGCTATCCAGTAGAATAGATAACAACACCTCGCAACAGTTTTCTATGCCATTTGCGAGAAGGAGGAGTTACGATGCTAAGACTGGAAGGGAACCGCCTTCACGTAGAAACGCACACGCTCACCGCCATTCTGGACCGAGGGGTGCTTGTCTCCCTGATACGCAAGAGTGACGGACGACAACTCATCAAGGCGGACGCAGATACCACCATTCCACTACAACTCATCTACTCTGGACGAGAAATCGTGCCCCTGGGAGGTGAACCGGGTGATCAGGTCCGATGCTTCCCGGTCAACGATCATCACGCGGAATTCCGTGTGGAATCATGGAATGGCGATGCGGTATTGAGTGTCGCTGAAGATTCCGAAACGGGGGATCTGATCTTGGAGCCGAGTGGATATGCATCCCGTCCTGGCCTTCGCGCTTGCCGCTGGATGATGACAGGTATCGGTGAAGGGTTGGAACTCATCGCACCCTTCTTCCAGGGTGTACGGTTGTCCCTGGAAGATCCTGTCATTCGCAACTAACATTGGCCCTGGCACTTACGCTGGGAGGCAGGGCTGGCGATCCTGCACGGCACGCAAGGCGGCCTGTGGATTCATTGTCAGGATGACCGTTACCGTTACAAAGCACTTCAGGTGGGCACGGCGGGGGAGAACCGGTGTCTTGGGCTGGACTCGGAGGCGTATGGACCACTGGAACACAACCTGAGCGCTGGCGGCCTGGCATGGCGCATCAATGTCTACGATGGGGACTGGCAGATCCCAGCCGGCCGTTACCGCGATTGGTTGAGCCGCGCGTATAGTTTGGACGAAGCCATCCGCCCGGGGTGGTTGGATGATGTGCGATTGGCCCTCAGTTGGTGTCCCACAGAACCTGCCATCCTGGACGTACTTGCAGAGCGGCTGACACCCCAGCAGGTGTTGCTGCATATGCCCAACTGGCGTTGTGATGCGTACGACGAAAACTACCCAACCTTCGTCCCCAGTGAAGCGGGCCGGAGCTTCATCCGGAAGGCGCGGGCAATGGGATTCCGTGTCATGCCTCACTGCAACTCCATCGACATGGACCCTACCCATCCGGCCTATCCCTATGTGCGCGACTTCCAGTACCGCGATGTGGAAAGCAAACGGGTGCAGGGCTGGACATGGGTCGACGAACGGTGGAAGCCTGTTCAGGAGTCCAACGCAACTCGATTGCGTCATCGTGACAAGAAGACAATGGTGAAGATCCACCCCGGACTGGCAATGTGGCGGTCTCTCCTCACGGAGAACGTGCGTTCTGCCGTGGAAGCACTATCGCTGGAACTCGTTTTCCTCGATGTGACCCTGTGCACCTGGAACCTGCACAACTGCTTGGTTGACGGTGTGACTTCAACCGAAGGGATAAAGCTCCTCACCGCTCAGATTGCGAGCCTTCGGGATAGATTGGTTGTAAGCGGCGAGGGACGCAATGAGATCACGATGCAGCATCAGGGGTTTGCACAGGTTCACCTGTTCCAGCGTTGGCAGGAGAGCATCGAATCGGTGGAAGCACTGGAACGCATGAAGCTATGTCCCCTCAACGAGTTTCTGTTTGGGCAGTGGTGCCGCTCCTTCGGTTATTCGGGCCTTGGGGGTCATACACCGGCACAGCATCTGCGGATGCGACTGCACACCGGCTTGGGTGCCATTCCAACCTTAACCATCGGTTCTGCCGCTGAACTGGCACAGCCCAATGCTGCCGTGGGCGAAATGCTGGCAATGGCAGCAGATGAATAGTACAGTTCTCAAGAGGTCATCTCAGACACCTGAACCGGTTCGTTCCGTTCGGCGCTCTGCTTGGCCGCCTCGATCACGGCCATCGTATGACGTACGGAACGTCCGCTTGCATCCGGCTCACGCCCCTCCAGGCAACAGGCCGCAAACTCCCGGATCTGGTTGGGCATACCCTCTCCGGATGTGCCCTCCACCGGGACTTCCTTTCCGTTCACGATCAGCTTTTGACCTGCCAGCATCATCGATCCCTTGCTGCCGATGATATACTGATCATGAGCGCTGGAATGACAGACCACTGATTGCGACAGTACGCTCACAGATCCGTTTGCATGAGTCATCACGGCTGTATAGGTATCCTTTTGTCCCCGATACAACTCGGTGCTCTCAGTTCCACGGGCGTAGACTTCCGTCACCGGGGAGTTGAGATACCAGTGTAAGATGTCGTACTCATGGGGGCCAAAGCAGTAGAGCACACAAATCCCTCCCACTTCCAAATCAAGATACCAGTGACGGTAATGGCTGTCCGGTCCTGTTGGATTGAAATAGCTATATCTTCGGCGCATCAGGTGACCGACTTCTCCGATTTCACCATCGGCGATCATCCTCTTTATCAATCGGTTGACCGGATAATAGCGCATTACCTGGCCCACCATCAGGATCTTTCCGGCTTGCTCACAGGCATCGACCATTTGATCGCATTCTGCGAGTGTCAGAGCCATCGGTTTCTCTACAATCACGTGTTTGCCGGCCTCCGCAGCCTTGACGACTGCTTCAGTATGGAATTTGTGGGGGGTACAGACGTGAACAGCCTCCACCTCGGGATCTTCCAGTAGAGCTTCCATGTTCGTATAGGCCCTCACTTCATATTCCGCTGCCACGGCTTCGGCACGGGTCCCATCGACATCCATCACCGCAGCCAGTTGGATGTTATCGTTTTCCTCAATTGCCCGGATATGTGACCGGGCGATTCCTCCGGCTCCAATGATTCCTACAGATAGCACATCGCTCATATCAGTCTCCTTTTTCAACGAATCTAAGAAAATACACAGATGGAAGTGGCGGCTTGAGGCGTCATCTGTTCCCGAAAGGCAGGAAACTGACTGTAGGT
>JAJRTO010000249.1 GCA_024278235.1 Candidatus Poribacteria bacterium | reverse complement strand
AGAACTAATGAAGCAAGCAGAAGCACTTGCACGGCAAAAATATGACCTGGACATAACATATGCTGAGCCATTGAAAGACACGGAAACGACCACGCTTCCACTGACATCTCGGCGAACGGATCTACCTAACCTCAAGAGAACACACTATAGTCCACCTGATGAGGATACAGATTGGAAAGACGAACTAGAGGCGCTTCGTCGCGCACTACGTAGCCAATGAGGCAGCGAATGAAATCCCGTTCAACTTCTTTGCAACAAAAAAGGTACCTGGAACTTAGAGAGCTTTATCTTCAGCAGCTTGATATCTATTCTACTGCCAATCGCAACTCTGAAATCGCCACGATCCTGCTGAAGATGGGTGATCTTGCCACTCAGTATGAACAATATCATGAAGCGGTTGGATACTATCAGCGCTGTCTTACGATGTTGGAACCGGATGAGAACGCACAGGAAATTTCAACTGTTTTGAACGCTCTAGGACAAGCCTATGTTCGGTTCGGAAAATACGTAGATGCAGAGGAGTGTTATAAGAAGGCCCTCGTGATCACTGAAAACACTCAGAACAAACAGCTAACGGCATTAGTGTACCACCATCTAGGTATGTTATATGCGCGTCGCGGGAACCTTCAGCAGGCATTCGAGTACTATCGGGACAGTCTTCGGCTCGATCGAGCAGCGGAAAATAAAGAGGGAGTTGCCTGTACATTACATGAACTGGGGAACCTTATGGTCCACCAGTCCAATTATGAGGAGGCACAGCGCTATTACTATGAGAGTCTCCGGATAAAAACAGAACTTGGAGATCGCAGGGGAACTGCGATCACACAGGCTGCTATGGGTCAAGTTTCTGCACTTCAGGGAGATATTGAGGAGGCGATCCGGTTATGGAATCATAGCCTAACGGTACTGGAGGCGTTGCAGGCATCAGAAGCCGAATTAGTAAATGAGTGGCTTAGCGCGTGCCAGAGGGGCGGTAAACCTCTGAAAATAACACATCTCAGTTCCTCTAAGATCTTTGGGAGCGGCTGAGGCTGATTATGAAGAACATAGGCTAAAATCAGGGGGCAGCTTGTCCTACCTCATGCACCGTTCTGAAGCCGAACGACAGGAAGGGGCTTGTCGCTTAGGGTAACACAACCTACTCGACATATTTGATATGGGAGATGGGATAAGTGATACACGATAAAAGACAAGAAGATAATTGTGCTACACCAGTTAAACGCGAGGAATCCTATGAGTCAGGCCAGTTGATTTTTCGGGAAGGTGATCCCTACGATGGAGTACTCTACATCTTAAACAAGGGAAAGCTGGAGATTCTCAGGAGTAACGAACTGATCGCTGAGATCTCGGGGGAGAACGTGTTTTTCGGCGAGATGAGTCTGCTACTCGGATCCCCCCGTACAGCTAGTGTGAAAACTCTGACTCCCTGCACTATTACGACCTATGAAGGTGGGCTTGAGCAAATTGTTCGGCAATTGCCTATGGTTACCCTCAAACTTCTGGCTTCGTTGGCTTGGCGGCTAGAGCAAACTTCACGTGATTATGTGGAAATACTGGAGAACCTGCATAATGTAGAAGAACTTATGGCGGGAAAAGAAGCCGTTATTGAAGAAGTCAACGAACGGAATCAATCGCTGGAACAACAGAACGAGGAATTACAGAGCAGCATTGAGGCTTTACAGCGTGTGTTAGACAATAAGCAGAAAGAACTAGACGAACTTACACAGAAACGAGGGCTATTTGGTCGGCAGCGCAAGAGGAAGTAGGCATTATTAGCATGAAAATCCGGGGGAGTGAGCAGATCAGATAAGCGATTCCGAATTTCATGCTTTCTATTCTTCATCATTAAAAGAGCGATATTGGGCCAAAATCCAGGTTAAACGACACGGCCATCTGGGTCTGTCTCGTTTTTCGTGTAAAACACCTTCATGGTGGCTCTGCATTCTCAGTATCATCTATCTACAGTCCTGATACCTCCTCATAACCATCCAAGTCCATACCAATGATGGATTGCGCATATGATGACGTTGCTCATCGATGACATTGCCCATCGATGTAGAGGATGGCGGGATGGACTTAAGCGGACGGTTATGCCATTGCTCCACCAGAGGTAATATCCTGTCGGTCATGTTGCTGATGGCCGCCGGGGGACAAGGTGGATCCGTAGATATCCTCCAGATGTGACATGCTAACCTCCTATGAAACAGCGACCGACAATCTCCATCAAAGCAATCCTGATTGGGCTGATGTTGATGCCTGTCACTGTCTATCTGGCCGCCTTGGAGGAGATGATATGGCACTCATTGCACTGGACATCTATGTCCTTGCCGCAGTTGTCGGTGTTCATCCTGATCGTCTTACTTGGCGCGAATCACACGTTGCAAGCCGTTTTCAAGCGCGATTTTCTCTCGCCGATGGATCTCCTCACCATCTATGCCATGCTCTCCAGTTCGCTCGCCTTTACTGCGCACGACAACATGGTATGTTTGATGGGAGTGTTACCGCATGGATTTTGGTTTGCAACCCCGGAAAACGACTGGGCAAACCTGTTTCATCAGTACCTACCTGAGTGGCTCACCATTAGACATCCGGCAGCGGTTCGTGATTTCTACAAAGGGGAGTCAAGTTTCTGGAATCCCGTCTATATTAGTAGTTGGCTACGCCCTGCTTTAAGTTGGTCGGCCCTGGTTCTCGTGCTCTTTTTTATGCTGCTTTGCCTCAACGTGATCTGGCGCAAGCAATGGATCGAGCGGGAGCGACTGGCCTACCCGATCATCCAGATTCCACTGGAAATCACACAGACCGTAGGTTTCCTCCGCAACCGAGTTCTATGGCTCGGATTCAGCGTCGCTGCCACCATCGCGATAGTGAATGGACTCAACTTCCTCTATCCCACTGTCCCTCGCATCCCCATCAAGGAGGGGAGCTATGACCTGGGACGCTTTTTCACGGAGAAGCCCTGGAACGCCATCGGTTCCATGCCGATCCGGTTCTACCCATTCCTGATCGGGCTCTCCTTCCTGATCCCTCTCGATATGACCTTTTCAACCTGGTTTTTTTATCTGTTTCGTAAATGGGAGCGTGTTTTTGGTCGGATTGTGGGTTGGGAAAGTATCCCCCGCTACCCTTTCTTTGGTGAGCAAGCAACGGGCGCATTGCTCGGGATCTGTCTGCTCGCGGTCTACACGAGTCGCCAACATCTCAAGCAAGTTTTCCGGACTGTCTTCGCCATGAAAGGTGCTGTGGATGATAGTGAGGAACCGATCCGCTATCGTACTGCTGTGATTGGATTCATAGCGGGGGTAGCTTTTCTCATATTCTTCTGTCGTTCATTTGGGATGTCGCTGGTGATTATACTGGCCTTTTTTGCTCTCTATTTTGCAATTGCAACGGCCCTGACCCGGATGCGTGCCGAACTCGGCCCCCCACTCCATGCAATTGTACTGGTAAATCCACAAACGGTATTGATAGAAGCGTTGGGCACTCGTTCACTTGGCACAGCAAACCTCACCATGTTCGCACTTTTTTACTGGTTCAATCGCTTTAACCGCAGCCATCCCAGTCCACATCAACTGGAAGCATTCAAACTCGCAGAGCGAACGCAAACCGATCCGAAACGGCTTGTTCCCGCTCTGTTATTAGCAATGGGAGTCGGTGTGATCGCCACTTTTGTGATCTATCCTTATACGCTCTATAAATATGGTGCATCCACTGCGGGAGAACTCCTGGGAGCGGGCTGGCAAGCCTACAACAATCTGGGGGGATGGCTCCAATACTCGCGCCCTGTGGATCCCATCAGTAGTGCTGTCACCCTGGGATCTCTGCTCTTTACCACTGCGCTGATGTGGATGCGCATGCGGTTTGTATGGTGGCCTCTTCATCCCGCGGGCTACGTGCTCGGTGTAAGTTCCGGTACCATCGATGTCTACTGGTTCGCTCTGTTTCTGTGTTGGGCAATCAAGTATGCAGTGCTCAGATTTGGCGGGGTAAAGAGCTACCGTAAGGTATTACCATTCTTCATGGGATTAGTACTGGGGGATTTTGTGATTGGTACCTATTGGGGGCTTCTCAGCATTATCGTTGGTACGCCGCTCTATACGACGTGGTTCTGATGATACGTGATGTGGTCATGAATGGAGTACCACTTGATTACGAGTTCGCTTTGCTTCATAGAGCGCTTCATCGGCACGTTTGACCAGATGAACCGCGTTTGTCAAGCCATCATCATCGAACGATGCACAGCCGATGCTTACTGTGATGGCAAGATTCATCGGTTCACAAAAGGCATGTTCCATGACACGGGAACGAATTCGTTCGGCAAGAACATAGGCACCTTTGGCATCGGTCTGCGGTAGGAGAATGACGAACTCCTCACCACCATACCGGGCAACGAGGTCCACCACGCGCGTTTGTTGTTCGAAGATTCTTGCGATTTCGCATAGAACCTGGTCCCCTACCGCGTGACCATAGGTGTCATTGATTTGCTTGAAGTGATCCAGATCGATCATCAGGCAGGAAAGCGTATGATGATATCGATGCGCAGACTCCACCTCCATACTGAGTCGCTCATCGAAGTGACGGCGGTTATAGAGCCCCGTGAGTTCATCCGTTATGGACATACTCCGCAGTTTTTGATTCATTTCAACCAGTACCTCATGGCGCTTTTTCACTCGGAATGTCGCATGAACTCTGGCGGAGAGTTCGTCCAGATCAACGGGCTTGACAATATAATCGTCCGCGCCAAGTTCAAGGCCCCGGACCTTATCAGCAACCTCGACGCGCGCTGTAAGCATGATCACGGGGACATCCTGTGTATGTGGGTCACTCTTAAGGATGCGGCAGATTTCGTATCCCTCATCGAAAGTACCTAGCATGATATCCAGAAGGATGAGATCAGGTGTCTGGTCACGAATCCATGCCAGAGCCTCCTTACTGTCATAGAATACCACAACAGCATGACCCTCTTGCTCAAGATGCTTTTGGAAGATTCGTACCTGATCCACGTTGTCTTCCAGGATCAGGATGGTGCGCCGGCTTCCTGCCATGGTTTATCTTCCTCAGGTGAATTCAGCCACTGATACAGGCGATATGCAATCTCACGTCGCGGGGGTTCCAATTGTTGCTCTAGCATGGTTCGTATCTGTGCTTTGAGTTCAGGGATCGCCAGTGGCAGTGATATGATAAAGGCACTGCCCTGACCTAACTTGCTCTGAACTTCTATTCTGCCAGCATGAGCTTCGACAAGATTCTTTACAATCGACAAACCTAAACCAGCGCCCGATCTGCCACCTCCACTTTGATAGAACGGATCGAAGATATGTTTCAATTCCGATGGAGAGATCCCTAGCCCGGTATCCTCAACACAGATTTGTGCATAGGGAGGATGAGAACTTCCATGGATCAGGATCTTCCCCTGGGGCGTGTACTTGATCGCATTCTCCACAAGGTTGAGTAAGATGCGTCTGACTTTCACTGGATCACCGAGTAGAGGCGGCAGACCTTCTTCAAGTTCTACTTGCAGCTTTAATTGACGCTTGTCTGCCTCCGTCTGGAGGGATTGTATGACCGAACGGATGCATGTGTCCAATGAGAACGGCTGCAACTCTAAATCGATGTGTCCCGATTCGACCTTGGCAAGTTGCAGCACATCTTCCAATAGTTGAAGTAACTCATTTGCGTTCTGTATAATCGCTTTCAGATCCTTCTGTTGTTCCTCCGTAGTGGCACCATCGTAGCCTCGCAGCATACATTCCGCATAACCAATGACGGTGCTCAGGGGAGTACGACATTCGTGTGATACATTCGCCAGAAATTTGGCGCTCAGACGCTCGGATTCACGTGAACCTCTTTGTGCATCACGTACTCTGCCCTGGAAAGATACATCTAGTATATGGGTATGACAGCGGCTGGAGAAACGTGTGAAGAGCAGACAAGCGAGGAGTCCTGCCGCAAACCAGGGATAGAGTAGCCAGGAATCTGCAAAAAACACGCAGCCCGTTCCAAAAAGCAACACACCACCTGTCAGAACAACATTGATCGGCCGTAGCCATGTATTGGATGTCGTCATGTTAGAAGCTCTTGTGACTTGAATCACAGACAGATCACTTAATTGTCGTGTAAACTCAAGATAAGCTCTACCTCTCCCCGAGGAATATCTAGCTCCCGGGAGATCTCTATCGCATCCAGTCCCTGGTTTGCCAGTTCAATCACTCTGTTATGAAATGAGTGTTGACTGCTGGCTGCTGCGCGCTGAGGACCGGAATCGGATTTGCTTTGTTTATCTGCCTCAGATGGAAGTGACGATTCTGTTGCTGGATCATCGCCCGGTTCCATCTCAATGAGCGATTCCAGTTGAGCACCGATTTTCTTCAAAGCATCCTGCAGTTCATCAAACGACAAGTCCTCTGTGGCCGTTTCACTCATTTTGCGGGATGTGCCATTGTCCGGCTGAGTTTGCGCACCCGGAGTGTCTCGTAGGGATGAAGATCCTTGTTGTCGCTTCTTGTTGCGTGACTGTTCAGTCGCTCGATTATGGGAACTGGCTGTACGAATACTACCCTTCTGAGAACCCGGTTCTTGCAATAGTGTCTCAAAGTCCGTATCACCGGCAGAGAGGGGCTCCGTCTGCGTTCCTTGCTGATTCGTTGATTGCGGAATTTCCTGTGTCCCAACTGCTTCTTTGGTTTTTGTCGGCTGTTGTTGTGTCGATTGTCCTATGGCATTCAGCCGAGCACGTTGAAGCCTCACTGTAGAATTGAGTGTGCGGGCATGTTTCCATAGAATTCCAATCATCCCGGCAAGGAAAATGTCCAACACGATCTGGCCTAGAATCCAGGGATTGGAGATCTTCCACTGACTCGATACTTCCGGAGGGGAAAACTGTGATTCTTGACTGGATACAGCAGGAACAGATGGCTGCATGGGATCCGGGGCGGGCGCACCATCCTTTGCTATATCCTTCCCTGCTACGGTGCCGGTTAAATTGTCTTCTGGTTGTAGAATATCCTCGGCTTCCTGTTGGTTGTCTTCGGTCCGTGTCGTTTCTGTCGGCTGTGTCTTATCTGAGTTCGTCTCTGCTGCCTGATTTGTTTCTACGGCCAGATTTGTTGCTTTGTCGAGCGACTCGTCTTGTATAGGATCACCGTCAAGGCTGGCAGCTTCCATCTTCTGAATAAATTCCAACATCGGATCTGTATCGGCCTTGAGAGGAATGGCCTTGCTGGGATCTGGTTCAGGTGTAGAACTTTCATCTGACGCCTGCGCAACGACAAGGTGTAAATCCACGACGATGCGATCTGGGTTCTTCATGGCGAATATATGGGCATTGACGGGCGTTTTTAGCCGTACCTGCATGATCATCGCATCCGTTTCTTCTGTATTCAATTGAACACTCTCAATGATTTTATCGTTGAGCGCGAGTTCAGGTAGGTCAGGATTCAGTTGACAGTCTTGCAGGGTGATCTGCAACTCACTCGGTCCGACAGGGCTCATCCTGTACGTCACGTCTCCATCGAGATCCAGGACGATTCTTGTATAGTCCGGTTCTGTACTGTAACGAATCTTCTGGATCTGGGCCGCCTCGGCCAGTATATTCACGAACAGCGATACACATAGACCGGCAATCGTGTAGATTGATGTGGCTATCAACCTACCAGCCCATCCAATCACGACCCGCTTGAGTGACTGACCATGTCGTCGGAAGATGTAGATCTGGTCCACTGAATTCCCTTCCCGTTCATGAAGAACCGTACGTTCTCAAGGGCCTGTTCGATCTGGTGTTCATCCCAACCGATGTTCAGAACAACCCCAGGATACACCAGCCCGGTAACCTGAATGTCACCCGCTACATCCGATTTGTCCAGAGACCGCTGTGTGATCCGGTATCGTTTGTACCGTTTCTCCAGCTCGCGCTCCAGATAGGAAACACGCATCTGATACAGAGGCAACCGTTCTGCGTATGCACTCCGGTTCCCTGCATTCTGTAAGTAGTCAGCATCTTTTTTTGTCGCGTCAAGCTGCTGACTAAGCTCTTCTATCTCGTCTCTGAGACGTGTCAGCTCGTTTCGGAGTAATGGGGAAATTCCAACTCTGAGGATAGTTGGTGTTCGATGGATGGAACCAACGCGAGTAGCTCGAATGCCACATGCGGCAGCGGTCGTCCCTCCGACCAGGAATCCTTCATCTCCTTGAACCTCGATGTACCCTTCAGAAGATAAGAAACAATGCATCGCACTTATCGTTATCTGGATGTTCCCGCCTGCAACGAGTTGGCTATTGTTTGCAAACTGAACTCGGATATCGCCGCCTGCATCCAAGTAACC
Source organism: Candidatus Poribacteria bacterium (assembly GCA_024278235.1). Lineage (GTDB taxonomy): Bacteria > Poribacteria > WGA-4E > JAJRTO01 > JAJRTO01 > JAJRTO01. Next base: position 2,732 of record JAJRTO010000249.1, on the reverse strand, counting down.
TTGCGCTGCAACTCCCCTGTGAACGATGATACTGCGGTGGGCTCGAATACCTGCAGATCCGATGTAACCACATATTTCGACATCGCCCTCTGCTAAGATCAAACTTTCGTCCTGTACATCTCCCTGGACGAGAAGATCTCCTGGACATTCCACGATCCCCATATCTGGATTAATGTCACCGTCGATTATATGCGTGGAGATATGTCTCAGTTCTTGTACATCCATGCTCATCTCTCGGAAAATCCGGACTCAAGGTATCGCAATCGGTTGCGTAGACGCAGGATAGCGCTGGAATGCACCTGGCAAACTCGTGATTCGGATACGTTGAGTATCGTACCAACTTCCTTCATGGTAAGTTCATCAAAATAATATAATGAAAGCGTCAATCGTTCTTGCTCTGGTAGAGAATCTATTGCTTTGGCCAGCATATCACGAGTTTCTTCATAGGTTATTTTGTCCAGGGGACTCGTATTGTTTGGATCTGCAATATAGTACCGGATGGTCTCTTCATCTTCCTTGCTTGTGCAGAGATCCTCGAGCATCAGCATTGCAGTACTACTGATATCCGCCAACATCTGCTGGAGTACCGCAACGCTCACGTCCAGATACTCGGCCACATCTTCCTCGGTAGGGGGTGTCATTGTTTGTTGTTCTAAAGCTGCATAAGCTCTTTCAAGTTTTTGGGCTTTCTCGCGTACAGAACGTGGTACCCAATCCAGGGATCGGATTTCATCAAGGATCGCACCACGGATACGATAACTTGCGTACGTCTTCAGAGCAGCACCTTTGCTGGGATCGAATTTTTCTATGGCATCAATCAGTCCGATGATCCCGGCACTGATGAGATCTTCCACATCGTGGGATGAGGAAACGTACATGTTCAAACGATTCGCGTGGGCTTTGACCAATGGTAGGCATTCCTGGATGATCTGTTCCCGAGCGTGGGAATCTCCATCAATTTTATACGCCTTCCATAGCTTCTCCAGCATCCTTGCCATCCTGTTCTTGTGTTGTATCTTCTGTCGGCTGTTCGTGCGGCAAAACCGTATGGATGATGAAGCCTGCCAGGTATCCAATAGCCCAGAAGATCAAAAAACCCACAGTGCTACGCATGATTAAGACAGAAGGCTCGATATTTGCCCAGAGCCCCATGAGAAGGACCAGTATCGCTGCCCATAATCCCAAAGCATGCCCCATGCGGTTACTCAACGTGTTCTTCATGCTCAACCTCCGGAATCCTGACTCTTGATTGAGTGCCAGAAGAATGGGAACGACGTACAACATTAAAGATATAACGTACGATAGCATCCCGATCACGTCCGTCTATCAATACGAACTCGATGCCATGTCCACCACGTCTGTGGACGACTCTCCCCAGAGCAAGGATCGGTTCGTCTACCGTGGGCATATCGATCTCCAGCTCCAATAGCGTGCCGACAAGGAGTTCATTGTCAGTCTTTAGGAGCAATCCTCCGCCACTAATATTTGCGGTCATCGCAAATGCACGTCTGGAGTTCTCCCTGGAGCCTGCCGAGCCAAGATTCGGTATGGTTCGATATCGAACCCAGACGGTTGCGTCAAGCCGCAGGTACTGCCGCTGCCATTCGTATACTTCTACCGGCGGTGTAAGAAAAATGGAAGGCTCAGGTTCTTCCTGGATTTGGAGAACTGAAGTTTGAAATCCATAGTTTCCGGCCTCTGTGATAATACCAGCTCGGAACTCTGTATCAACTTCAATATTCACTCGCTGATCCGTCAGTGCCCGGGGATAAGTTACCTGAAGATGGGATATGTCCAGAGACAGGATCCTGCTCAAGTAATGGGCATGTCCTTGATCTGTGCTGGACTCTAATTCCACGAAGAGCCCTTGTTTAAGAGGGATCGGGAACATATTTCCTGCCACATCCTTTCGTTCCCATTTTCTGACATCATCTTTTCGATGATCAGCCAGCGGTTGATCTCTTTTCAAACGTGGGTTGGCCTAAGATAGTACGGAAGAAATCAACAGGTGATTCTTCTTTCTCTATCATAGATAGCAATTTGTTTGCCAAGTGGTGGACATTCTTGCTGGCAGGGCTTTTTGGTGCAACCAGTAGAAAAGGACTCTGTAGACGGAGAGCGCCTGCAACCTGGGGATCTGTTGGAATGTAACCGATACAGCGGATCTCCGTACGCAAAAAACGGCTCACCACACCTGCAATACCATTCGCAACTTCCCTGGCATGTTGAGCATCTTTGGCCATGTTCACTACCAGACGTATCTTCGCTGAAGGCTTCCGTTGGAGAATCACCTTAATGATGGCATAGGCATCCGTCATGGCAGTTGGATCGGGAGTCGTCAGTACGATGACCTGATCGGCTGCGGTCGAGAAACTCAGAACCATAGGAGAAATGCCAGCGGCCGTGTCAATCAGCAAAATATCTGTGAAAGATGCGAGATCCTCAAACTGATAGATCAATCTGCTTCGCTCTATCTCACTGAGATCGGCAAGGGTTTCAACTCCTGAACTAGCAGGGATGATCGAAAGACCATGAGGCCCGTGGAGGATGATTTCACGAAGCGTCTTGGTGCCTTCGATCACGTGCTTGATATTATGCTCAGGACTGAGCTGAAACAATACATCTATATTGGCCAGCCCCAGATCTCCATCCAGTACGGCAACTCGCTTGCCCAGTTGCAGGAAGGCTAATCCTAGATTTGCTGCAAAGGAGGTCTTGCCAACCCCACCCTT
>JAJRTO010000248.1 GCA_024278235.1 Candidatus Poribacteria bacterium | reverse complement strand
GCCGGGCACTTCGGCACGGAGCTGGTAGCGAATCTCCCACACACCTTCGGGGAGTTTGTCAATGAACATGGCGACCTTGCGATCCCTCAATTCCTGGTACACCCGGCGGAGGCGGCCCGTGTAATCTTTCGCGTCACGCCCTGGATGCTCAGAGTTCGAGTCAAACAAGTGCTCCACAGCTCCGGACTTGAGTTCCCTCGCATAGAGCAGCTCACCACTCCGAATCTGTACGGCCTCCAGTCCGGCGGGTTTGAGGTCTTCAAACACGAGGTATTCGTAGTTGTTCTTCGTTTCAATGGTCATGGTCACTTCAATCCGTTCCCCACTGCGGACGGTATCACCATCGTTCAGAGGCTGTTTTTCGTAGGCGATACCTTTCAGCAACGTGGGCCGGGGGACGAGTTTGGTGTATTGACGACGGACGAAGATCTCGTTCCCAACCGGAGTGATCGGCTCTTCCAGGCTGAAGAAAGTGGCCTGCGCTGTGAAATAGAGAGGAGCCTTGCCGGATCTGCGGATGATACGGATCTCATTGGGGCCATCCCGAAGGTAGGCCGGATCCACGATATATTGACTCGGCGCGCCGAACACATCCGCCGGTGTGACCGTTCGGATGGCGATGGGATGGCCGTTCACCTGCAACGCGTACTCGACTTCGGACGCCAGTTCGCCACTCGTCCGGAGATAATCATTCAGCGCAAGCAATACGATCGCTGTGTCACGTGTATTGCTCCACTGGGCGCCACGCCGGTTCTTGATGAGCCAATTCGTCACCGGCTCGATCAGTTTGTGCTGCGGATCGATGGCGAGCAATGCGCGAAGTGCGAATGCTGTGGCTTCGACACCACCATCCGACCATCGCCACCAGAAACCGTCTTCGCCCCAGTGCGCGGTACCGATGACCGCCTCATGCGACTCCTGCTCGCCACGCTGAACGATGGACGTGTCCGGCGTGCTATCCAGTTTCACGCCATTTTCCAGGTTCCGAATAAGGGTGGTTGCCCGCTCCGCGTTCTCCGAATAGTGAGCACTCAGGGCAAGGAGCGCGCGAGTGTACGCGTTGAGTTTCTCCCGGTTTTCCCAGAGATTCTCGAACGCCCTTGTGTGAAATTTGCCGGACCAGTTCGATGCGGACGCCTTGTAAACGGAGAGTGCATGCAGCATCCACGCTTGCATGTCATAGTTCTGCTCCTGCTCCACGATCTCCCTGTCCAGGAAATCTGCCGCCCGTTCGAGTACAGATGATGTGACCGAGACATCGGCGTCCCGAGCGAGTGTGAGTCCCCAGAGCACATACGCCGTCATGAAATGGTCACTCTCTCCCTGCTTCCACCAACCCCAACCTCCATCGCTGTGCTGGAAATCGTATAAGCGTTCCAGACCCATGTTTACGATGTCGTCGAGTTGGTTCAAGTCCTTTTTGCCTTTGGGATGCGTTTTATCCGCGTGCTCCTGGACGATGCCGCCAAAGAGTTTACCCATTGCGTCCTCCGGCGAGAGTCCGAGATCCGAGAGCGTTTTGGCGACAATGACAGCCGGCAGGAAACGACTCATGGTCTGTTCCGTGCAGCCGTAGGGATAATGGATGAGGTAGGGCAGCGCGTCCAGCATGGTCACTGCCAGACTCGGTGTGATCTGAACGGTCAATGCGGTGGATTCGAGTTTGCGCTCCTTCGGGATGTCGAGCGTCACAGTCATATCATCTCCCCGCAGTTTACCGGACTTCGAGACGAACTTCTCGATGCCATGCTCATAGATGGGGTAGCTTTTCTCCATGGCATCCGCATGGTTTTCACTGACGGCTGTGACTTTGAGCCTGGCTCTCCCGGGCTGCTCCACGGAGACTCGCCAGTCCACGCGGGCTTCGTCATTTGCCGAAAGTTTGAGCCTGGCAACCGTCTCACCCGTGTTCTCGAACTGTGTGTCCCCAACATCAACTCCCAGGACGCTCACACCTTCCGCATCCAACGACGCGCTTACTTCCATATCTTCATCCGTATTGTTATGGATGACGGCCGAAATGATGACCATATCCCCGACGACGAAGAAGCGTGAGGCCTGCAGGCGAACGATGAGTGGCTGCATCGTGCGCATGCTCGTCCTGGCCATGCCGAACTGATTCCCCGCCGTGGCCACACGAGCTGTCGCACGCCAACTGGTCAGGGAATCGGGGAACGTGACCTGCACGGTGGCTTTACCATCGGCATCTGTGATGATGTCAGGTCCCCAGAAAACGGTGGAGCGAAAATCACTTCGTACCTGGATCGCCGGCTCCTGCGATGGTGGCTGACCAGGCGCGGCAGGTTGTCCTGACGGTAAGGGGGCAGCGATAGAGACAGGAGCGTTTGTTGTTACCATTGTCGTCGCCCTCCCTTCCGCTGAAACGGAGAACTTAACCTGCATTCGTCCGCGTTCGAACATCGCGCTGGAAGTGGGCGGAGCATATACATCGTATGAGTCCCTTTGCTTATCCGCTTTGCGTAACACACGCTGCCGTGCGTCTATCAACTGACCGTCAGCGCCTTCGATGAGCCGGATGTAGCTCTTCTGCTGGAACGTGCTTTGCGTCTGGGCAACATGACCACGTTTACGGCCGTAGTAAAACTGCCTGGGATCCTGGACATCATCCTGCCGGATATAGTAGACGGATTCGTCTACCAGCGCGAGCGCGACCTCCGCAGAAATGGGTTCGCCATCATGATCCTGAGTGGTTACGGTGAGCGTCCCTTCTTCGCGGGGCTGGTACTGTTCCCGATCTGATATGACCTCCACCTCAAGAAACTGTTCCACCGGGGGGATGACGATCTGCTCCGTGTCGATGAAAATCTGCTGATCGCTCACCATCACCGCGCCGAGATAGATATTGGGCACATATTTCTCTTGAATCTCCAGTTCGACGAGCTTGACCGCACCGGTGAGATGCACCAGTCGATAGTCGAGGTCATCCCCGGCTTCGATACTGAACAGCACATAACGGCCAGGAGTGGATGTCGATAGCATCACAGGCGCCTTTTGTCCAACGCGGAAAGTATCCTTGTCCACGATGATCTCGACGCCGCCGTGACGGTAGCCGAGTACTGTCGTGCTATTCGTCGCTACCCACACGCTACTCTCCGATTTGATTGGGAAGCCATCTTTGTCCCTGCTGATCCATGCGATACGGTAATATCCGTCGCGCTCCGGCGTAAAGCGAAATTCGGCTTCTCCTTCCGCGTTCGTTTTTACGCTGCGTGTGAGGATGTCTTCATGTCGGTAACCTTCGAATTTCATCTGCCAACCCGGTTCCCCTGGTGGAGGAAAGATCCGGTGCTGCTGGCGTAGCCTCTGCAATGCATCGCCGGTCACTTCTCTGCCCCGGGGATCACGCCAGACCTCTACCCACTGGTCTCGCGTAACCTTGATCCGTCCTTCCACCGACACAGGTTGCTCGTTCGCATCGAGTGACTTGACGCTGATATCCACCTTGTCTTGCGGACGATAGAGGGAATGTTCTGGATGCAGATAGACGTAGTACCGCTGACGTGTCACGCGTACTGTACCGCTGCCCAGGATTTCGCGTCTCGAAGCATCGGTGACGCGCGCCTCGATGGTATACTCGAATTCCTGCTCCGCGTTCGCTGGTGTCTCAAAACGGACGGTTGCCTGGCCGGTCGCATCTGTTTTGAGTTTCTCCCGCTGCATCTCCTGTCCCTGTCCGCCCCAATAACGACGGGTTGGCGATGACATCTCCTCATAGAACCAGGGAAATTCACGCGGCGGCGACCACCTATGATAGAAGGGTTTCTGGTAGATGACCACCTCGACATCGGCTTCGGCGACCGGTCCGCCGAAGTAGTATTCCGCCTGGATGGTGGCTTCGACTGTCTCGCCGAGACGGAAGGTCTTCTTCTTGCCGCCCTCCTCCGGCATCTGTACGCTCACTTTGAATTCCGGGAGTTTGTATTCCTCCAGCCGGAACAACGTTGCGTCCCCGATGCGTTTATGCCGTCCATTTGTCCAAAAGTTCACACGATATTGGCCGAGCGTCATCTTGTCCGTGAGTTCGAGTTCCCCCCACGTGCTCCCGAAGGTATTGAGCGACGCTTTATCCTCCAACACTTTCGATCCGCGCGGGTCGATGATCTCGAATTCGATGGTCTGGCCGGCAGGTGTCGAATAGACACTTCCATCTATTTTTCTCGCAATGAATTTCCACTGCACGGTCTCCCCGGGACGGTAAGCTGGTCGGTCGGTGAAGGCATAGATACGCCACTGCTGACCAGCACGGGAATCACCGGGCATATGGCCGAGACTGAACGCCTGCCGATCCCCCGATGCTGCACTGGCGAAAAGTTGCAGAGGCTTGTCCTTTGTCGGGTTCTCAAGCAGTACCATCCCGTCCTGATCGGTGGTTCCTGTGCGTTTTTTCCAGACCAGAGTTCTGCGTTTCTGTTTTCTGTGCTCCCGGAAACCCTCCCATACGGTGATGGACGCATTCGGAATAGGCGAACCATCCGACGCATTGCAGAAGTAAACGAGGATTTTGTTCTTCCACGACTTGAGCACAAGAGATGTGTCGGTGACGAGGATCAGTTCGCGGACGAGCTTTCCGCCAGCCCCGGCTTCCAGGATATATGCCCCCGGGGAGAGCTTCTCATCAAGGGGTACGATCTCCTGACCGGGCTTGTGTTTTCCCCCGTCTCCGGTATCTTTCGCCCATGTTTTTTCAGGCTTGCGCCAGCTCAGATCGATCTGCTGGAGCCATTCATAACTGCCGCGATTAGAACCTGTGAAATCCACGGCCTCCGTGAGATTTACCTTGTAGAGGGCGAACTGGATGCGTTTTACGTTACGCCAGTTGAGATGGAACTGGATTCTGGAATCGGGGAGGAAGATATTGGCGACACTCACATTCACCGAGGGTTGGGTGATGATCTCGATCTGCCGTTTGGCGTTATCGTAGTAACGCGTCTCTCCTTTTGCGTATTCCTCCATCAGACGACGAAAAAGCTGGACCGCCTTCACATAATCCGGTTTCTGTTGCCATTCTCCGTTTTCGAGCAGGACAGAACGGCCCTGATTTACCATCCATTCCGCATAATGGTAGAGCGCATCATCGTACCAGTCACTCCCTTTGCCCAGTTGAATTGCCGCTTCAAACTCATCTGAAATCCGGCGATGGCGCATCCAATTTGTTTCCTGTTGACGGAGCGTCATCGCGATAAGATAGTGTGCATGTGCTCTGTCGTCTTCGCCTTTTGCGATCTTGAGCACATTGTCCAGGATGCGTACAGGGACAGTGTTGCCGCGCTGGCTATAGTAGTAATAGCGGGTTCGCCAGGGCGGCAGGGTCATCTTCCAGACGAGATTGAGATAGCGATTGCTTGCGAGGTCGAGTTCCTGTGAGCCTGCCCACCAGTCCAACGCCCGTTCGTAATACGGCCAGGCCTGGTTCCAGTTCTGAGAATTTCTCCGTGCCCACCAGAAATCGCCGAGCGATTCTTGGACTTCGACCCAGATCCGATCCCGATCCTCGGCACGATCCATGTCTCGGATCAGGATCTCCAGTTGACGGCGTGCTTTATCGAATATCGTTGAATCTGCTGTCTGACTGGCTGCCTGAGAACGCCAGAGCGTATCCGCCAGACGGAAATCCACCCAACGCGCTTCGTTCTCTGAAAGTTCAAGTGCATCTGCTTTCTGGTAGATCTCATGGGCCAGAGCATAGGATCCCTCTCCATAGAAACGCTCTGCCCCCGTCTTGAACGACTCGTATTCCGCTTGCTGCCCCTGCGATAATGCTGCTCCTACCTGACCGAGTATGAGCAGGCATATCATGCCAGTGAATGATTGCATCGTTGCCACCTCCAGCGATGTTAGGGTATCCTATGTAGTGTCCTTTGGCGCGCATCCCATCAAACCCTATTGTACCCCCGTTTCACAGCCGGGTCAACTGGAAGCCCCACTTTGAGGTTGACGGGTTCTGCACCAGTCAGTATAATACATCAATCATATTATGGATGGTCGATTGCCGATGGATAAACCATCAACCTCAAATCTCTCTACCCACTCTACCCACCATGGCAAACAAATTTGCACTGCTTCAGAGGGACACCAGTACGCAAGCGCGAGTGGGAAAACTCCGCACAGCGCACGGCGTCCTTAACACTCCTGCCTTCATGCCTGTGGGCACCAAGGCCACCGTCAAGGCATGCACCCCTCACGAACTCAAACAGATGGGGGCCGAGATCATCCTGTCGAACACCTATCATCTCTTTCTCCGGCCCGGACACGAAGTCGTCCGCCGGGCGGGTGGTCTCCACAAATTTATGTGCTGGAAGGGCCCCATCCTGACGGACAGCGGCGGATTTCAGGTGTTTAGTCTTGGCCCTACGCGGTCGATTTCAGAGGAGGGAGTTGAATTCCGCTCGATGATTGATGGTTCATCACGGCTCCTCAGTCCGGAGACCTCTGTTGAGGTCCAGAATGCACTGGGGGCTGATATTATCATGATCTTCGATGAATGCACGCCCGCCGGGAGTGATTACGCATACACCAAAGATTCGATGGAACGAACGCTCCGTTCGGCTGCACGTTCGAAGAAAGCGCACGTCAATCCGAATCAGCTTCTCTTTGGGATCGTCCAGGGAGGTTTCTATCAGGATCTGCGTAAAGTCAGCGTGGACAGGACGGTTGACATCAGCTTTCCGGGTTATGCGATCGGTGGACTGTCCGTTGGCGAAGAAAAATCGGTCACTTATGATACCCTGGCCTATACCACCCCTCTACTCCCCATGGACAAACCTCGCTACCTGATGGGCGTTGGGACACCGGAAGATATCGTCTATGCCGTGAGTTGTGGAGTGGACATGTTCGATTGTGTGATGCCCACGCGCAATGCTCGGAACGGCTCACTTTTCACCAGTCAGGGCATTGTGAAGATCCGCAATGCAAAGTACAAAACGGATTTCAGCCCCCTGGAT
>JAJRTO010000247.1 GCA_024278235.1 Candidatus Poribacteria bacterium | reverse complement strand
TGTACTATTTCTGGCAACGTGCCTCTCCGCGTATTCCCATCACAGAAGTCTTCGCGCTGACGACGCTCAGAGGGAAAGAAACGCTTGAGACTGGCCTCCTGAACCCTCAGCCCAATATCATCTCAAGGCTTCGTCAGGATTATGATTTGCCACCGATCCGGCTGGTTCGAGAACACGTGTACGTGCTAACCGATGCATTCGGAAGACCGCTGGAAGACATCCAGACGGCGGATGACAACGAGGCTGTGGATTCCTGAGTTGTCTCAGTGGGGAGAAGCGTGTTACGGATTGAGATTGTCCAAACGTCAGATACAGATCCGATGAACTGGGCAACAATGTTGCTGAATGGGAAATGTTGTTATTATGGACAAAGTGAACCTTGTTAGATACAGTTCTGTACGACATCATGCCAGGGAGACAAACTATGAGTAACAAAGGTCTCATGGTCCTTCACATAGGACCAGTACAAGACTTCATTGCAGCCGCTCGTCGCAGTCGGGATCTCTGGTTCGGTTCTTGGCTGTTGAGCGAACTATCGAGGACAGTAGCGCTGGAAATTGTCAGGCAGCATGGGAACGACCTCAACTGCTTGGTGTTTCCCGCTCCAAACAGCCTGGCACAGCTAGAGTCAACGGAGTTCAACGTCCCAAACAGGGTTGTTGCTCTGGTTACGGGTTCTCCACCAGAGTTGGGGAAGGCTGTTGAAACTGCTGTGTTGGAAAGGCTTCGCGCGATTCGCACAGATGCCTATCAGAAAATTAAAGCCCTCTTCGATGAAACAACCGCCAGCCGGCAGGTGGACGACTTGCTCGAATTCTACTGGGCGTCCTGCACTAGCGGGGAAAACTATGATATGGCACGGCAGCAAGCAGAGTCGCTACTTGCTGCACGGAAGGTGACCCGTGATTTTACGGCGGTCACGTGGGGTAGCCAACTTCCTCAGTCTTCGTTGGATGGACAGCGCGAGTCGGTCATCCCCGAAGATGCCTACCGGCGAATGTCACCAGAGCAGCTCCGACGGGCTTACGGTATTCGCCCAGGTGAGCGCCTTTGCGGCGTGGGACTTCTCAAACGCCACGGTGCAAGAGACACTGATACCCAGTTCCTCAGTACATCGCATGTGGCGGCACAACCGCTGTTGGAACGGCTTACAGATCAGGAAGCAACCGACGACTATTTGTCGCAGCTTATGGAATTGGGGGCCTCTGAGCAGGAACTGACAACTGTGTCAGCCGTGCACCCTGTTTTTGGCCGAGCCGATGGACATTTCCTGTTTGAGGAGCGACTGGCCGAATTCTGGGACGATGAGGGCCAACTCTCACAGGCTCAGCGGGCGCTTCGGCAGTTCCTGCAAAAGGCGTTTGATGGACGGAAACCAATTCCTTACTACGCACTCCTTGCGGCAGATGGCGACCATATGGGTAAGCTGATCAGTGCGCAAACCACACCGATTGCTCACCGTGATTTCTCACGGCGTCTGACTGCGTTTGCCGGTAAAGTTGCAAGTATCATAGCGCAACACAAAGGATCCCTCGTGTACTCGGGTGGCGACGATGTATTGGCATTCGTACCACTTCACACAGTTTTGGAATGTGCCCGATCCCTGGCGAATGAATTCTCTTGCCAGATGAGTGAATGCACAACCTCAGAAGATGACGCGACGATCCACGCCACGCTGTCGGTTGGCATTGCCATCACACACCACCTCGATCCGTTGTCTGATGCGCTTACCCTGGCACGGAATGCGGAGAGAGAAGCAAAATCGCTAGATGGTAAGAACGCGCTGGCCATCACGGTCAGCAAACGTAGCGGCGCTGAACTTACGATCAGGGGTAGGTGGGGCACATTTGATGCACGTCTGATGCAGCTTATTCAATGGCACCACCTACAGGATATTTCCACCAGTGCAGCTTACCAGCTACGAGAGTTTGCTTTGCAATTGGATCCGGAAAACCAGGCAAGCGGCGAACTCAGATCGCTATTGCAAAAGGAAGCCATGCGTATTTTAAGGCGGAAAGAGATGCAAGGGGGCCAAGAGAACATCAAAAACGAGGTGCTCCAGGAATTGGAGGGGTATCTCATGGAAGAGGATGTTCCTGTCGGGGACCTGGCGAACGAACTCATCGTGGCGCATCTGCTCGCAACAGCGCAAGAGCAGGCCGATGTTCCACTAGAGCAGGAGGTAACAACACCATGAATGTCTGGATTATTGAACCACGCGATCCTCTCATTGTACGTGATGGACGACCTTTCGATTCGACTCCCGGAGCACGGAGTATTTCCCTGGACTTTCCCTTCCCCTCGACGACCACGGGAGGAGTTCGGACGCGTGATGGTCTGGGAACCGATGGACGCTTCCAGAAAAGTGAAGTCCCACGAGTCAAGCAGCTCCGTGTTCATGGCCCCTTGCCCGTAGAATTGGATACAGCCTCGGGGGAGATCAGTGAATGGCTCATCCCCAAACCGGCTGATGCACTTCTATTAGGGGACACGGACGATGCACAGGCAGATCTCAAGCAGCTTGTGCCACTTGAGCGGCCGCCCGGAACAGCGACTAACCTACCGGATGGCCTGAGTCTGGTAGGTTTGCAACAACCGGACCCTCGCAAGCCGAACGGCCGTGCTCCCTGTTACTGGCGATGGAATGTCTTTCAGAAATGGCTGCTCAATCAACTGAGCGGACAGATCAAGCTGGACTCGCTGGGGCACGATGGGCCTGCACGAGAGGTGAGAACTCACGTATCGATCAATGAGCAGTACCAGACAGCCGAAGAAGGGAGGCTCTTCCAGACACGGGGTCTTGAGTTTACCCACATGATGAAGGTGCACAAGCTCTCATACGCACAGCGTCTGGGGATTGCCGTGGCGACGGATGCCCCCAATTTGAGAGAAGGTTTTGCGCCTCTTGGCAGTGAGCGACGACTGATGTGCTGGCGGCAGAGTGCCCGATCACTCCCAGCATGTCCCACCGAGATTCGTGAGAGCTTGCTTAGGGATCGTCACTGTCGCATCGTGCTGCTCACACCTGCTTGTTTCTTTCGAGGATATTTGCCCTCGTGGATTCTCAGCCAGCGGCATGGGGTAACACCATCGCTGAAAGCAGTGGCAGTGAATCGCCCGCAGGTGGTATCCGGTTGGGATTTTGAGATAGGGAAACCTAAGCCCACACGTCGTTTGGCACCGGCAGGAAGTGTCCTGTTCATAGAACTGAAAGGGGAAGACAACGCTATTCGGAAGTGGATAGAGGCGATCTGGATGCATTGCATCAGCGATGGGGAGCAAGATCAGCGTGACGGTTTCGGACTCGCGGTACTAGGAATATGGGATGGTAAGCTTCGGTCGATGGAGGTGTCATCATGAGAACACTACCCTCAATCAAACCACCAACGGTAGAACCCAAACTGGATCAGCGATGGACCCGGAAGGGTGTGGTCCCACTCGTTACTCAAATTCGTCAATATGAACTTATCACACCGTTGTTCGGTGGCGGCGTGGACCCGGGCGTCACCGACCCAGTGACGCTCATCAGAGGTACCTCCATTCGAGGACACCTGCGATTCTGGTGGCGGGCCACCCGAGGAGGACAGTTTGATGGATGCCTATCGGAAATGAAAAAGGCAGAAGATGACCTCTGGGGTACAGCCAGTACCTCAAAGAACCCCTGTCCCTCGAAAGTGCAAATTGGAGTTGACATCACCGAACAGGGACAAATAGAAAATCCCTTCGAGACAAGGACAAGAGCTGCAAGCGGTTGGCAGGATGTAGCATACGCGGCGTTCCCTCTACAAGGAGATGGCAAGAAGCCTCCCGGCTCGGTTCGGAGTGGGATCGCGTTCGCTCTCCGCCTGAGCTTCCCAGAGTCTGACGAAGACGAGATAACAGCAGCACTCTGGGCATGGGAGACGTTTGGTGGCGTCGGAGCACGCACGCGACGAGGATTCGGTACGCTGAAGTTAGCAGCTATGGATGGCATCTCCAATCGAATACCAAATCCGCAGATGGTTGGTGCATGGATCGAATCGAACCTGCGAACCCACGTTACGACAGGTGCATGGCCTGCAGACGTACCTCACCTTTCCGGGCAGCTTTGCATGAAAGTAACAGGTAGCTATCCAACGCCTCGATCTGCGTGGGGATACTTGCTCCGAAAACTAAAGGACTTTCGTCAGAGTCGCAACCCGGGTACAGCATCGAATCGCCCAGGTCGCAGTCACTGGCCCGAACCGGATGAAATCCGACGGCTTACGTCCCAAAGTGCTCCGATGCATGCGACACCACTTTCGACCGTGGCGAAATTTCCACGCGCCCAATTTGGACTGCCTATCATATTCCATTTTAAGGATGAGAAATCAGGTGACCCCAACGACACAAGTCTCGAGGGGGTTGACCATGATCGGCTGACAAGTCCTCTGATCTTGCGCCCTTTAGCATGCGAGGGTGGAAGAGCGGTGGGACTCGCCGTGGTACTTGATGGCACCTCACTACCGCCCGGGGGATTGGTGCTACAAAGTGCAGGGAGCACTTCGAGGGTTGATGCAACGCTGACGGTGGCTGAAGCGAATCACATCAAGCCCCTCAACAGCAACCCAGATGTCTTGCAAGCTTTTCTGAACACACTTTGATGAGGAGGTTCAACTCATGAATGCACGTCTACTCTTGGTTCACGCACTCTCTCCACTCCACGCCGGTACAGGACAGGGCGTGGGTGTGATCGACCTGCCCATCGCCCGTGAAAAAGCCACAGGGCTACCCTACCTGCCCGGTTCATCGCTCAAGGGAGTCCTGCGGGATACCTGCGAGGAGTCAACACTTCGCACGCAGGTGTTCGGACCAGACACCAACAACGCTTCTGAGCACGCCGGATCCGTCCAGATTTCAGATCAGCGGCTGCTGCTTTTGCCGATCCGGTGTTTGTCTGGTACCTTTGCATGGGTCACCTCTCCCTATATCCTGCGCCGTTTGATCCGTGATGCTCAAGGAGCAGGGATCGACGGCTTGCCATCTGCTATTCCATCACCAGCCAAGAATGCAGGGATCGTTTGCGAACAAGCATGCCAGATCACAACCAATGATCAAGTCGTGCTCGAAGATCTTGACCTCACTTCCGTACGGGATCATAAAGCCGATGCCTGGGCAAACTGGCTCGGTGAGCGGATTTTTCCAGATGATACAGAATGGCAGCAGATGTTGAAGGAGCGTTTCTGTGTCGTCCATGATGATGTGCTTAGCTTCCTGCTTGATACCGCAACGGAGATCACAGCGCGGATCAAACTCCTGGAGGATAGCAAGACCGTCAAGAAGGGTGGACTATGGTACGAAGAAGCACTTCCTACAGAGACGGTGCTCTCTGGCTTGGTGGTTGCTACACCTGTCAAAGTTGATCCGCCCAAAGTGTTCACAGTGATCAGTGAACTTATCCAGAAGCCGCTACAATTAGGAGGCAAAGCCACTGTGGGACGTGGTCTCTGCCGTTTGCAGATGATCGGAGGTGAGTAATGATGCAGACGCGAACTCAAGAATATGCACAGAAGATCTATCAACAGGTGATGATGATCCCCGACACTGCTCGCACGAAGTACGGAGCGATGGCTCACAAGTTACCTGTGCTGATCCGCACTGCCGGATTGGCTCAGGCGCTCGCGTTTGTTGACTCCAGAGGCACTGACGAGCAAAAACTATTGCTGGATCACTTGGCCGATGTTCTAAACCTGGAGGATAGGTCGGCACTTTTGACGCAAAGCCGCATAGCGGAGCTGCCTGAGTACATGCAACTGACACGCCAGGTACAGGCCGCGCTGGTCTGGTGCAAGCGATTCGCTCAGTCTGTTCTGGGGATAGAAGCTGGCGACGATCCAGATGGGGGAGCATAACTATGAGTACGCGACGACAGGCACTTGCAAATTGTCGGAAGCAAGCCACAACCCATGCTGGCCTCTGGCTGGATAAGTTCATCCGCGAGCAATCCAGAGAAGACATAGGCAGTCGGCGAGAATTGATCGAACAGGCCTCAAGCATCCCCATTCCAAAGAGTTATGCACGCTGGTTTGAGCAATGGCAGCAGTCCCTGCTGGATTATGGTGCGGTATGTCGGGTTGCTGAAACCCGAGGACGTATGGTGCTCGGGTTGGGGCAAGAAAGCGTGCTGGAAACTTCCGTCACCGTGCACCACACCTACGGAGTGCCCTATATTCCTGGCAGTGCGTTGAAGGGACTCGCAGCAAGCTTCACCCGTCAGCACCTCGGGGATGAATGGCAAATGGAATCGGATGCCTATCAAATACTGTTTGGTAATACAGAGACAGCCGGATACGTCACATTTTTCGACGCGATGCCCCAACCCAATAGTGTCCACCTCCATCCGGATGTGCTCACCGTTCACCATAGGGATTACTATCGGGATGGCAGCGAACCTCCTGCAGATTGGGATTCTCCAAATCCGGTACCTTTTCCTTCTGCGACCGGTAAATTCCTGCTCGCGCTACGCGGCCCAGAAGAATGGGTTGAGACAGCCTTTACGACCCTTGAACATGCTCTACGCATCTTTGGTATTGGAGCGAAGACATCTAGCGGCTATGGCAAGCTCAAAGTGGAGTCGGTTATTGTAATGGATCCGGACCAGGAGAAAATCGATCAGCTAATCCGGCGGGTTGAGGCTCTCCGCACCAACGAAGTTGCGGGTCAAATCCATACCTTCTACCAGCAGTGGAAGGATCTAGACGTAGGTGATACTCAGAGACGCCGGGTAGCGGAAGCCATCGTGGCGAAGGTCAAAGAGGCCAAACGAGAAAAGCTATCGCGCAAGAAAGCCTGGTATCAGGAAGTTTTGGCGGGTGTCGAGTAGTACCGGATGCACGTCGTCCTTGAGATCCACTTTGCAGCGGAGCCCTGTTTTCGTCGTAGAGCATGCGGCCCGCTTGTTCCAGTCCGCGTGAAGCAGCCGGCGGCAGGCTCTACGGGGTGGCTATTCTCAGAGGAGTTGTCCAGAGCCTTCGGTACAGCAACGGTAATGAAAACAAGTTGCATCGGTCGGCGGTCGGCGGCCTACTTTGCAGCGGAGCCCTGTTTTCGTCGTAGAGCATGCGGCCCGCTTGTTCCAGTCTGTGTGAACCAGCCGGCGGCAGGCTCTACGGGGTGGCTATTCTCAGAGGAGGGATGCCAGAGATAACCTCACTGGTCAGGTAATTCACTGCGGAGAGCGAACGTTGATTGGAGAAACAGGCATCTCAGGGTTCAGAAATTTCCCATGAGAGAATATTACATGCATAGAACGGGCTGCCTGGCCTGTTCAAAACCTGACTCATAGATTTGTCCGAGAAATCAGGTGTTGGTTGGCGGAACAGGAGACCCCATGAAAGCCTTATCATTCCTCGGTACAGGTACCTATCAGACGACCACCTATGTGTGGCAAAAAACACAGGAAGAGAAGACGTGCACAACCCATCTCTTCCCCGAAGCAGTTGCAAACCTCTTCTCCCCTGACCAGGTCGTTCTCTTTGTAACGCCCCAGGTAGAAGCGCACGAGCATTTTCAGACGATTACCGAACGGCTGGGGGAACAACTTCGACCGGTGCCCATTCCCGAAGGTAAATCGGAGGAAGAACTCTGGCAGATCTTCGACCTCTGTGTTGCTGAGGTTGAAGAAGGAGAGGAGGTCATCCTCGATGTCACTCACGCCTTCCGCTCGTTGCCGCTGGTAGTGTTCACCGTGGCGGCCTATCTGCGCAGAGCCAAGCGTGTCAAACTGACGTCCATCGTGTACGGCGCGTTTGAGGCCCGTGAGCCGTTATCAAAGCCTCCGCAGCCGACGGATCGCGCTCCGGTTTTCGACCTGACCCCACTGGCGAACCTGCTCGACTGGATCAGCGGGGCAGAAAGTTTCTTACGGACCGGCGATGCTTCGCTGCTGGCGGACAAGCTCATCGAAACCCACCGCAACCTGTGGAAAGCACGCCTGAGCAATGAACTGCCACGCCAGCTTCAAGGTGTTGGCAGGCAATTGGGGGCACTCTCGAAGGCGCTCACCCTGAGCCGCCCTCGGGAGGTCATGCGGTACGCGAACGCACTCCTGCCTTTGCTCGACGAGGTTACAGCGGAGGCGGAACGATGGGCAAAGCCCTTTGCTGCCGTTCTGGGTCAGGTACGTGATAGTGTGGCAACGCTCGCCTATGATGCTCCCGACCAGCTTGATCGAGACAACCTACGTGTCCAACTGCAGCTCATCGAACACTATCTCAGCAAGGGGCTGATCATGCAGGCGGTCACACTGGCACGCGAATGGATGGTGAGTTGGACCATCCATCGACGCGGAGAAGGCCGCTGGTTGGACAAAACCTACCGCATGGAGGAAGTAGAACGGGGATTGAACGTGGCTGATCGGCTCGCACGAGGAAAAACGGGCGAATTGCCAAACTGGTTTCAACAGTGGTCCGATTGGCAGACGGTCGGCAAGCTCTGGAATTGGCTCGGGCAACTTCGGAACGATGTTGCCCACTGCGGGATGAGTCGGGATGCCGTACCCGTGTCGAGTATCGAGCGGCGTGCGGATAAGATCTCCTCGCAACTGCATGGTCTGCTTGAGGGATCGCCTGAACACGTCCTTCTCGGCAATCGGATCACGATCGACCTGAAATCCCTCTACGGCGAGATTGCCAAACTGGACGCATTGCCTGACTATCTTGAACGTGCGAAGGAACAGGCAGGAGAGGGTTCGGAAGTCGTACTCACCGGACAGGCTCCTATTTGGCTCTACCTCGCGGTGGCCCATGCCATCCACGGAAAAGCCCGCAGATTGCTCTATGAGTCGCCAACCACGGGGGAGATTGCCATCTTCGATCACCGTGTGAATTGAGTGCGAGTTTCCCGTGACCACGCTCATCTCATGACCTGCAGGAGTTTATCATGCGAATCAAAATCTTACTCGATGTGGGCAAAGGCGTCTGCCTGCCCATCAATTACAATCACGCGTTGGCCTCGGTCATCTATGCGTTTCTGGCCCATTCGGATCCCGAGTACGCCACG
>JAJRTO010000246.1 GCA_024278235.1 Candidatus Poribacteria bacterium | reverse complement strand
GCATCTTTGGTTGCCTGGCGCTGCTTATCCGAAAAATAGGCGGGCACCGTGATCACAGCCTGCCCGACAGATCCCTGTAGATGTTCTTCCGCAATGGATTTCAACCTGCGCAGGATAAATGCTGAGATCTCCTGCGGCGTATAGGTGTCGTCTCCCAGGCTCAGACGCTCATCGCTGCCCATGCTTCGCTTGATCGATTTGATGGTGCGCTCGGGAGCCACAATATACTGATTCCGTGCCAACTCGCCGACGATCATCTCACCGGTTGGAGAAATGCCCACCACAGAAGGGAGGATCTGATTCCCCAATGCATCGGGAATGACCATGGGCTGTCCATCCCGGATGACCGCCACCTCCGAGTTAGTTGTTCCTAAATCAATACCAACGATCGATATCACTCTACATTTCCCTCTTTTCTTGCTACAATGACTTCTGAATACCTCAAAACAGCCCCATCACAGAGATAGCCACGCCGTTGCTCTTCCACCACCGTGTTTTCCGGAACTTCATTGGTGTGGACGATGCCAACAGCACGATGGTAGTGTGGCTCAAATGGTTGTTTGAGAGCTTCTATCGGGGTCACATGCCATTTCTTTAATACAAGCAGCATCCGCTCATGTAGGATACGAAGACCATTTCCCCAGGCGCTCGCCACAGAATCCTCTACCTCAAGTTGCTCACTCGCTCGTATTGCCTCTTCGATACCATCGACGACGATCAGGAGTTCTTTCAGTGTTTCCAGCTCAGGCCCAGCCGGCGTCTCCAGTATCCGCTGGAGCATCTGCTTGATCTCCTTGCGATCTGACTCAGCAACAGCATTTGCGCGAAATTGGGTTCGTCCCAGTTTCCTGATGTCGTTCTTGAGGTTCGTGACCGCCCCCTGATCCACAGCATCCGTTGACGGTTCCGGAGATTCCTGGACATCTATTTCAAGTGGAGATTCGATAATCGCAAAGGGATCGGAGTTTCTACGAAATCGGAATAATCTTTCAAAGAACGTCATTGAAGTCATCGGTAAAGTCAGTGCGCTCCAAGTCCGTGAGATGATACCGCATCCACTCCAGCAGATCGTCGCCTGCCAGTTCAATTGCGGGTAACTCAGTGGCCTCTGTGACCGTTTCAACCGTAGGATTGATAAAACTGAACACTTCTGCTTCCAGCCGCCGGGAGGGATCTTTCAGAAGGTCATACGCTTCTCGAATCTGCTTGAACTGCTCTGCATGTTTCTCTGGAGTAAACTGCCGCACACTCTGAAAGTAAGCCTTTTTGACATCTTCATCCGATGCGGTTTCATCAATCCCCAGTATCTCAAAAGGGTTCATCATCTTCGTCGTATTCATCAAAGAGCCCTCCTATGAAATCTCCAAACTCCCCTCCAAAGATATTCCTGAATCCGAGCGTCATCTCTATGGAGGCAAGGAGTTCCAGCATTTCAGAATTTCCACTCTTTTCTATTGTTGGTCGTATTCTATCGATTGTTTCCTGAGCGAGATCAAAATCATCTAGCATCATCGCAGCAAGAACCAGTGCGATGCCAAGTTCGGCAGCCTCCGGAAATTGCTCCAATCCGCGTTCAAGGATCTCCCGAGCCAGACTAAACCGTTGCAATTCCAACCATTCGGTGGCAATTCTGGAAAACAGCTCTGGTTCTCCGAGTCGATGGTTGAAGAGCTTCTCAAAATAGAGATCGGCTTCCTCTTCGTTATATTCTATGTAGGTGCTCCCGATGAGCAGCAACACTTCTGGAGATTCAGAATCCAATGCGCCCGCTTCCCGGAAGTGGGTTTCTGCTTCATCTGGAAAACCTGTAAACATGTAGATAGACCCGATCTTTGCATGGACGACGGCCTTATCTTCCGCAATATCGAGGGCATGCTGCCAGGCGGATTTGGCCTCCTCGGGTTTGCGCCGTTTGAGCAGTATCTTCCCCTTCAGGATATGGAAAGGGAGGTATTCCGGATCAACGCTCATCAGTTTCTCCAGGAGACGGCTCGCCTGGTGTCCCCGGCGCATCTCGATCTGTTCATTTACATGCACACAGCCGAGACCATGTATGAGTTCGAGTGCAGGAGCATGCTTTGGGTCAAGAGCGAGGATCTTGATGGCGGCGTCGAGTCCTTCCTCATATTTGTCTTCTTCCAGATAGGTTGCTACCATCGTCTCCAGTATCTGGATATTGTCGGGGTATTTCCGGTGTAACCGCCTCAGTTGAGAAAACACCCGTCCTGGAGCTTCATATTCGAGCGAGATCCCAATCAGTCGCAGGTGGATCTCCAAATCGTCCGGTGTATATTCCAAAACCTTCCGATAAACAGCTTCGGCGGTATCGATGTTATCGAGAAACCAGGCGATCTCCCCCATCCGTCGATAGACAAGCGCGATCTTGCGTTTGGCAACCGTCTGATCTCCCGCCCCTGACAACTGCTGTTCCCATAGTTCAGCAAGTTGCGCCCAGGTTTGGAACGCATCTCCATAACGTTCGTTACGGTCGCAAGCGATCGCGTAATTTTGCAAGAGGGCAGCATGCCGAACCCCTTGATTGATCGCACGCCGCCATACCCGCATCGCACTGCTGAGATCACCCTCCGAAGCATGACGATATCCATCCTTGAGCACCACTGCTATCGCATTGATCGCGGCAGGATCTTCTGGATCCAACTGAGCCAACTTGTTCCAGATGCGATAGGCTTTTGTCTGATCTCCCGCATCTGCATATTTCAGTGCTTGTTGCTTATACACACCGAGTAAGAGAGGTTTACACTTCTCGGCCAGTTGCTCATCTTTGATAGCATGTTCCAGATGTTTGATAGCACTGGGGAATTTTCGCTCTTGAGCATAGATGAACCCAAGATAGTAGGAGGCGATACGGGAGTATTCGGGGCTTTTAACTTTGTTGAGCCGACGTTTTGCTTCAACAAAGTTGTTCTGCAATGCTTGAACGATCCCCAGAATGAGATCACGGATTTTGCTCGGCGGTTGCTGTTCCAACAACCTTAGAGCTTCCGCATGCTCTCCCTGGCGGATCCGTTGCAGTATCAACACATCAGAAACCTGTGGATCCTGCCCCATTTCAACCAGCGCGAAACTCAGATGCTCCTGGAAGCGCGGATCTTCCGGGTTTAACATCAGCGCGCGTTGATAGGCAGGGACGGCTTTTTCATATTCTCCCTTGCGATGGTAGGCCAATCCGAGATGATAATGATAAACCGCCACATCGGGAGCATGCTGAATCGCTTGGTGTAATTCAGAGATTACTTGAGGCAGCTTGTGCGTTCGATCGAGCGAGAGAGCATAACGAAAATGTGCCTCCGCTAATTTCCTGACAAGCGTGTCTTCTGGTTGAGCCTTCAACAGCGCACGCCATGCCTTGACAGCGGATCCATAATCTCCCGTTTGAAAATGGAAGAGCCCACTCCGGTAATACTCATGAACGGCTCTTGCCGTAAATGAACGCGAGCTACGTCGCTTTGTTTTTTTCTTGCGCCTTTTTCGTTTAGCCACCTTTATTCTCCCGCTTTCAGTAGGTAACACGTTTGTAAACAGGTAGCGAAATCACAGAAGACGGGAAGGTGGGAAGAGGGGAAGACGGGAATTGGAGCGTTTTCCCACTTTCTCACTTTCTCGTCTTCATGCCGTCGTTGAAGGGATTTGAAAAAACGTTAGCTACTGAACCCTCCCGCCTAGAATGATACATCAGAACCAGTTAGAAGGCAATGGTAATCTATGAACCTTGTTCTGTGGCAATCATACCCAGCTTCTCAGAAGTGACTCAGAACATCCCCGGTATCCATAGGTTCTGTCTGGATGTGTACGGCATCAGCATTTCCCGCAGCTTCAAACACGTCACGGAACCACCGCCTGGGAAATTCGTCCGAAACGTTATGGATTATCAGCTTGCCAGGTGCAATGATCGCCGCTGCGGTACGCAGATCACCTGCGCGCCGTATTTGCGGGATGAAGAGCTTATCGACCCAGACATCGTCGTCGTTGTAATCATAACGCGCTGCATCGACGACAGTCTGACGAACGTCTGATGTGAGGGCACGCGCGAGCAAGCACCAGGGCCCTGCCTCCTCTATCCCTACCAGGTGTACGGTGTGGGTACGGGTCTTGAGATAGGCAATTGCATTCAGAATATCCTGAATACGCAATGAAATCTCACTCCGGTTGAATGTATAGAAGTGTCGGACATCCTTATCGCGCTCCAGCAATGCAAGTTCCCCTGTCCCAAAGGTGTCGATGGCAAGCACCATCAATTGGCGATCAAGCAGTCCTTGTATGAGGCTGTTGGGAGCATCATCCTCGATCAGCCCGGCCTTCCCGGAAGGATGCACGACGATCACTGCTCCTGACGGATGTTCGGGAGCCAGAAGGATCGCTGGCATCTGTTCACCGACCTGCTTTCGGCCTAGAATCAACTTTTCCACGCTATAGTTCTCCCTGTCATCCTTACTCACCACTTTTACCTGGAGATCGCATGCCTGGGGTTGCTGGGCATTGATCGCATAGCGATAGGCAGTTCCCATTACCTGCTGATAAGCCTGAAGACTAACGGCATCCTCTGGTTTGAGAGATTGAATCTGTGTCTCAGCATATTGAACCAGATTGGCCACCAATTGATCACCGGTGATAGCATTCGCAGGGAGTTTCCCGTCGGGGAACACGAGCATTTTTTTCGGAGGATCTGGAGTCACGGATCCCTCTTTGAATTTCTCTGCGTTGTCAACTCCGAGCAGCCACTTGCCAAACCAGGCGTAGACCGCTTCTCGGCTCTCCTGATTGTAGTTATGTTCCGCATTGACTTGGACACTCGTGACCCTATCGGTAGCACCAAATAAACGGTAGATGCTTTGCACCGCAGGGAACTCCACCTCCGGGGTGTTCTTGGTCCAATCTCCTGTGGCAGAAACCATCAGGAGGGGACGTGGAGCCATCATGGCGCCGAACTCAACGTTGAAGTTATCCAGACGTAAATTAGGTGTATTCTCACAGAGACAGCCCCCTTGGAAATGCGCGGAGATCATATTCACGGGAGCCGCTACCTTGACACGCTTGTCCACAGCCATCAGCATGAATGTCTGTGTTCCCCCGCCTGATGCCCCTGTGCATGCGATGCGATCCGGATCGACATCGGGAAGTGAGGATAAAAAATCAACCACCCGTATGCTGTTCCACAATTGAAGTCCCATCAGGCTAATCCCCCACAGGTAACCTTTGGGATCCCCTCCATAGGTATGTGGCACCTGGAGTTTGCTATCGTTGTAGCCAATCATATCATAGGCGAAAGCGATGTATCCCTGGCGAGCAAAGCTGATCCCTCGAGCAGGAATCGAACCGAGTTCCTCATGCACAAGTCGCCCTGTGCTCCAGTGACCATGGGGACTGGCGACCCCTGGAAATGGGCCTTGTTTCCCTTTTGGCCGATAGAGATTGCCTGTGACAAAAAAGCCGGGGAAACTCTCGAAGTAGACATTCTCAATGATGTAGTCCTCATGTTCGATACGCCCTGTTATCTGTGGATTCAAAGGCTGCTTCTCTGGCATCGGCCACAAACCCGTGCTTACCAGAATGCGTTTACGCAAATGCTCAGCCCGCGTTTCCCAACTCTCCCGGTTGGGATAGTCTGAGAACGTGTAGTTCAAATTCCCGTGTCGTATCTCCGTACGTCCATCTTGGGGGATGAAAACAGTTGTCCAGTCAGATGCATGTACCATCATACCCTCCTGGGGTAGGAAACTCATCAGAATCAGAATAAGAGAACCAAGTTTCAAGCAATAAAACATGCGCTGCAAGGTGAAATTGCTCTGTAGGATTCGCATGGATCGATCTCCGTAGAATATCTCACACCAAACGTTTCAGATCCCTTCAATGGTAATTCAGCATAACATAGAACGATGGCGAGATCAAGCATATATCAGGGTGGCGGAAATGAGACGTTGCGTTCTACCAGATCCTATGATATAATTATTGACGTGCACGCCAGTAGCTCAATTGGCAGAGCACCGGACTCCAAATCCGGCGGCTGGGGGTTCAAGTCCTCCCTGGCGTGCCAACCAGGACAATACATAGAATTTACACATGATAATGCCCGATGAAGGTTGACTTCACCGGGCCGTTTTTTTGACAAGCTTGTTCCCGAAGAAAAACCCGTCGCGGCAATACATACAGCGGCCACCAAGCGAAAGAGACTTTCGAGCACCAACGTCAGCATGCCAGCTTTACCGACCCCGGCTTCGCTGATATCCACTTCCGTCAGCCACGCAAACGTCTAGCCAATTGATTCATCAAATCCTGCTTGCCCTCGAATACAATGTAGTCGGGATATACGTCATCAGGGAGGATGCGGGACAACAGCCCTTTCAGCATTTCCCTGGCTGAGGGCTCCTCCAGACAGAAGACAAGATGGATCATTGCGGATCTGCTCCCTGAAAGAACCCCTGCTTCCAGAGGTAGCCCATCTGATCGCCATCTTTCATGTAAGCAGCAACTTGTGCGTCATCACGTGCTCTCCGCACCTGTGTGTAGCCACCCTCTTTCACGAGCCAGAACACCTCTTCCAGCCTGGTTGCATTGAGAAACTCAGGTGAGTGCGTGGAAACAAGGAAAGGATACCTGTCATAAACAAGGTATCGAACCTGAACAACTCACCTTCCGTGCGGACAGGGGAAGTTCACGTCGGTGCTTCGGGGTTACCGGGAGGATGTCACCTGTGTGTGGTCACTGCTCGGTGATCGTTGGCTAACGCGTGTTGTCAGCGTGTTTATGGACCTACGTCAGGGGGCAATTTTAAACTGAACGCGGTATCACGTGGCGGATGAAGGTGAGTCGCATGAGGAAATCGAGTGACGATTCATGAGTCGTTCGAACGTTTTGGAATCCTGTGGGATAGATGGATAGGGCCTTGCGTCATCATTTGTTCGTTTCTCCGCTGCCCCAGTCGATCTTGTTGTGTCCAGGGGCTTTGGGCTGGCCGTACCGCGTTCCCCGAATTGTTGTCACATGGCAATCGAGACAGGATTTGTAGGCGGATTCTGGGATCCCGTGGAGTTCATGCGCCTCGAGGACTTCAGGTGTGTTGTGGGGATGGCAGCCCAGGCAGTCATTGCTCCGATAGGATCGATCACCCAGATGACAGCGAGCGCAGGTGACATCATGGTGGGGAGCATCCAGTGGTAGGAATGTATCGTGTTGTGGACGCAGGAACCCATGTGTGACGACTCCCACGAGCAGCAGAGGTACCACGCCAAGATGTAATCTCCTCCAATACCTCCGAG
>JAJRTO010000245.1 GCA_024278235.1 Candidatus Poribacteria bacterium | reverse complement strand
GAAATACGGCCGTCGATAACATGAGCCTTTTGGGTCCCGGCTTCCAGCGCGATTCGACACGCCTCGATTTTTGGCAGCATCCCTGTGCTGATGATCCCCTGTCTTATGAGATCATCTACCTGGGTTGTTTGGATGGTTGGGATCAACGTGGATTCATCCTCTTTGTCTTGCAGAATCCCCCGGACATCGGTCAACAGGATGAGCTTTTCGGCTTTCAGCGCAGCAGCGATCTCCCCCGCTACAGTATCCGCATTGATATTGTAAGTTTGTCCATCTTCATCGACCCCGTTTGGAGCAATAACGGGGATGAACCCTTGACTGGTGAGAACATGGACGATATCAGCATTGACATGCGTGACCGTACCGACAAAACCGATGTCTGCGAGGATAGGTTCCCCTGAGTCTGAAGTGATGCGCGCATAGTGTTTCTGAGCCTGAATGAGGTTGGCGTCTTTTCCACAGAGCCCTACAGCACGTCCACCATGTTGATTGATCAATGCCACGATACCTTTATTGACGCTCCCTGCCAACACCATTTCTGCAATATCGACCGTCTCAGCATCCGTCACCCGCAATCCCTGGATAAACTCGCTCTCTTTGCCCATGCGTCTCATCAACGCGCTGATCTGCGGCCCACCACCATGCACAATCACGGGATTCATCCCGACGTACTTCATGAGAACCACATCCTGCATGACGTTATGCTTCAGTTTTTCATCCGTCATGGCATTCCCACCGTATTTGATCACGATGGTCTTACCGTAGAACTCTCGGATATAGGGGAGGGCCTCAATTAGAATATCAGCTTTGTGAACCAGATCATCCATCTTATCCCTTCCGAATTCTGTCTCCTGACTTCTGGCCTCTTATGGGACTTTCACGCAACACGTTCCACATACCACCCCGCTCAAAACAGGCTCAACTTCGATAAGATGCATTGATTTTTACATAATCATAAGAAAAATCACACGTCCATATTGTTTGCTCGCCGTCTCCTGCTTTCAAGTCGACAATGACACTCAATTCGTCCCGCTCGAACAGTTCCCTTGCCGTTGATTCAGAGAATCCCGCGTCCATACCGTTGCGCACGAGTTGGAGTTCATCGAGCCAAATATCTATCTGATAGGGTTCGAATTCCGCGCCGGAATAGCCGAGAGCTGCGATAATACGCCCCCAATTGGCATCCATACCGAAGATAGCCGTTTTGACGAGGCTGGAGCCGGCAATAGCACGGGCCGCTTTGTCGGCGTCGGAGGTGTTCCGGGCTCCCTTGACATACACGCGCACAAGTTTGGTAGCCCCCTCGCCATCACGGGCGATTGCTTTTGCCAGTTCTGTTGTCACATGATCGAGCCCTTCACGAAAGGCGCAATAGTCCGCGTTGGGTTCAGTGATCGTGGGATTCTGCGCATCCCCTGTGGTAAAAAGAAGTACGGTATCATT
Organism: Candidatus Poribacteria bacterium; assembly: GCA_024278235.1. Lineage (GTDB taxonomy): Bacteria > Poribacteria > WGA-4E > JAJRTO01 > JAJRTO01 > JAJRTO01. The sequence goes on along the minus strand of JAJRTO010000245.1, from coordinate 2,020 downwards.
CGTGCTCATATCGCCATCCACAGTGATGCTGTTGAACGACCGCTCCACAGACGCACGAAGTGCAGATTGCAGCAGCGTATGATGGATACTCACATCCGTGGTAATGAATGCAAGCATGGTAGCCATGTTGGGATGGATCATCCCGGAGCCTTTGGCCATCCCTCCGATACGCACCGGACATTTCGCGACCTCAATCTCCACTGCAGATTCTTTACTGACGAGATCCGTTGTCATGATAGCTTCCGCCGCGTCATGTCCCCCCTTCAGATCTAAGGCCTGCGTCGCCGCCTCGATACCGGGTTCGATGATTTCCATAGGCAACTGCTGCCCAATCACACCCGTGGATGCGACGAGAACCAGATGGGAACTGATCCCAAGTTGCTCAGCGGTATAGGTAGACATGCGTTGTGCGTTGAGCAATCCCTGTTCTCCCGTGCAGGCATTCGCATTACCGCTGTTGATAATCACTGCTTGCGCTATATGTCCACGCAAATACTGCTGACAGAGCAGAACAGGTGCGGCCTTAACCCTATTGACCGTGAACGCACCCGCGGCTACCGCAGGTTCCTCCAACGCAATCAACGCCATATCCTTCTTCCGGTTTTTTTTGAGGCCCGCGGCAATACCAGAAGCGCGCACACCTCCAACAGCAGTCACACCACCCTCAATCTGTTTCATCAAAACCTCCACCAATCCTGCGGGAGCAAATGTTCAAGCTCTTTGATCGCCAAGCCTAACCTCAGCACCTCATATTTTCGCCGTAGGAGCGTCTTCCTGGACGCGAACATCATGGCCGGGAGACCACTCCTACCATAGAATGGTGATCCACTGAACCTGACAAAGCCAAACAGATTGGTTCATCTATCCATGACCACACTCAAGCCAGATGAACCGTCATCATTAAATACCTGTCAACTGAGTATAGCAGATTACCGGAAAAAGATCTAGTGAGAAAAAGGGGATGGACAGGGCAACCTCATTTGGCTCAACAATCGCCAGTTATGGGATCTGACCCCTGATGAATACTGGGGTCAGGAAACCAGATTCCTGTGCAAATGCAGCATATGTGTTCATATGGGGTTGCCCTGCGACTTTCCCGCTTTTCGGTTGACTCGCTTCTCTCTTTGTGCCACAATGGGCATATCCTGTTGTCTGGAGGATGTCAGGCAAATAGCAGTGAAGCAAGTCGGGTCAATCAATCCAGATTCTGTCTTTGATGCCATTTCTGAAACACGGATGGCACGGAAAAACGGAACGCATGGAGGGCATCTAACTCTCTTCCATGTTTCCCGACGTTTCCAAGTTTCCGTGATTCAAAGGTTGTGGCTCCTAAACTCTACCGTTCGAGTCAACGTCTATAGAAGTGGCGTTCTGTATACCACATCCCTTTTGCTCTTATGGAAGGAGCTAAGTCCATGCCCCGATCCCTGTTGCTTGCCTCAACACTCCTCCTGATCTTCGCCGCAATCCTCATCGCGGACACACCGCCGGATCAAACACTCTATCTGCAAGCCCGCACAGCATTGGATCAGGAGCGATACCCTGATGTGCTCCGGCTGTGTGAACAATTGGTGAAAGAATCCCCCAATTCTGATTGGCGACACAAGGCCACATTCCTTCAGGCGGACGCTCATGCCCGGCTGAAGGAATTCAAGCAGGCAGCTCAGATCTATGAAAAGGAAGCCAGACGGCTGCTCGATACAGGTAGAAAACGTGAGATCGCACAGATCTATATCCGTTTCGCGGAACTACTCTCTCGCAAACCGGACAAGAACGAACTGGATGCCCCACCTCCCGATTACCGCAAGGCTCACCGCCTCTACGAAGCTGCCCTCACTTTGGAGATCCCCATTGAGTTGCGTGATGAGGTCATGTTCCGCAAGGCGCGTATGCAGCAGCAGGCAGAGAGATGGCAACAAGCGATCCATGAGTACCGGGAGTATCTGCAGGAATTTGATCGGCTTTGGCCCACAGAGCGTGAGCGTACCGAAGTGCAGAGCACGGGTCAGGAGCCAACGGT
>JAJRTO010000244.1 GCA_024278235.1 Candidatus Poribacteria bacterium | reverse complement strand
CATGCCGAAGCGAAACCCTGTCTCGTGCATCAGCGATTCAAGCCGGCGGAGATGTACCAGCGTCTCTTCGTCCGATTCCCAGGCATAGTCGACCAGGATCAGATCGGCGTTTTCTGGCGGCCGTGGGATGTCTGCGATCGGGGTCTCCATATCGACGAAGAAAACACCCTGTGCAGGTTGACGGTAATCTGCTGAACGCTCGATATACTGTTGAGTATATTCTTGAATCAATCGATCCCGCGTTTCCTGAGCCCGCATATCTCCGTAGAGAACGTGAACGGCAGGAAGTCGCAGCTCATCACGGGGGAGAATGCGAATCCTGCTGTACCAGGGATGGTTCCGGGGGGGTAAGCCCAACACCAGCTCAGAAGCCCCCACAGACCAGTATTTGAGTGCGCCAGGGGCCTCATGGATCCATGCGACGCCAAGATTCTCAGAGATGTTGCCATAGAGAAATGCTTCGGATCCCACAGTGGTTTCATCGAGTGCACCGTTGCGGGAGTAGAGATCTATCCCATCCGTGTTGAAGGTGAGCATCTGAATATTCTCGACCAGGATGATTTTCTCGGTGAGGTTGCGGATACGCACTTGCTTGCGGAATCCGGGCTGGTCCCTCTGAATATCATAGTCCACGAGAACTTCGAGTTGTGGTGTCGGCTCTCCGTACTGGAAATACAGAGTGAGTCGTCTGCCACCACCGGGGACGCTATCAAAAGAGTAATCCTGGTAACGGAGCGTATGATTATCCGTAGCAAGGGTCAGATCCCCGATTTCAAACTGACATTCCGATTTGGACGCAAAAGTCCGCTGAGTCGGTTTGTGAAAATAGCGGCCCGGCCCCTGGGATTCCACGGACCAACGAAACTCAACAATGGTGTTGCCGATAGAAAGGAGCCCTGTACGTGGGTCGTATCCAGCATAGGTTCCGAGGTGAATGGGCTGCATCGGTGTCGATGGCGATAGAGCGGGTGGGACGGATTTGCTGCTACATGCAATGAAGATCAGGGCGGAGGCGAACACACAGCAGCCCACACCGATGATCAGGAGGATCCGTCTTGGTTGGGTGCATATCAATCAGGGACACCCCCTATTTGCTTTCTGCCATGCGCAGTGTGATGTTTCGCTCTCTGGCCAAATCCTGCGCGAGCGGTGTGATAATAGCTGGATTGGGGATCACCAATTCCCGGACGCCTGGCGAGAGATTCGCAATCACCGATTCTGTGATCAGTGTTTTGCCCTTAGTACCGGGAGCGTACTGTTGGCTCATTTCAGGATCAAAGTGTTGACTCAGGCGGGATACATCCGTGAACTGGACACCGAACGATTCTAACGTCTGCAGGTAGTTCTTTGCCAATCGAATGAGTGGCTGCGGGGTTGCGATGGCTGGATCATCCGTGGTACCTGGATCGGCAGCATTGCGTGCGGCAATCACAGGCTTGCCCACGGTAAGAGCGTGCATTGTCAGCGCGAGGACGAGATTATCAGCGATACCGAGAGCTAACTTGGCGGCTGCCGTCCGGGAGAGTATCGGTATCAGCACGGCTTCACAGGCAGCTATCATCGTTTCCACCTGAGATGTGCGCTCGTCAGTGATGACCTCCGTAAGCCCTGGGATCTGTTGCAGTTTAGCAGCCACCAGATCGACTGCCATCGGACAAAGGACCGCTGTCAAACGGTAGCCCTGGGTGGACAAGGTTCGCAATGCGGACAGAGCACCATCCAAACCGATAGATGCGCCCGTAAAGAGCACCAGGAGATCGGCAGTGCCTCCTGAACTCATGGCGCTGTCTTCTGCTGCCAGAATCTTACGAACTTCGGCTTCGATCAACTGTCTCAGGCGATCCATATCCATGAGTCAACCATCCACGATCAGGTCTACGAGTTCGCCGCCACGTAGACCTGCGGCATTTGCATCATCGGTGTCGAGGTGCATCTGGAGGAGCACGCCCTCGCTGATCTTGACATAGACGTTCTCGAATGTGACGGCTCGTTCCCCGGGAACGTGCACCTTGTAGGGAGTACCGGAGGTCACTCCGAAGCACTGTGCATCTGTAGGGTTCATGTGAATATGCCGGTTGGCAAGGATCGCGCCCTCTTCAAGGAACACCGATCCGTTGGGGCCAACCAGTAGGATGGGTGCGGCCCCCTTCAGATATGAAGACTCTCGAACAGGAGGATCCATGCCCAGTCTGACGGCGTCCGTTCCGGAGATCTCCACCTGGGAGTAGTTACGTAGCGGGCCCAGGACACGCACAGACTCAATCGCTCGCATGCGTGGGCCGACAATGGTCACCGTTTCCCTTGCTGCGAAATTCCCGGGCTGATAGAGTGGTGCGTATTCGGTCAATTGAGCACCCGGTCCGTAGAGGATCTCAAGGTGCTCTTGTGTCAGGTGAACATGCCTTGCAGAGACACCGACCGGCACGAGTCTCTTGCCGATCTCACGGACAAAATCACATGCGAGACTGCCTACCTCGCAACGGCGCTCAGCGCATCGGATACAGCCAGTGCCCGTTAATTCCTCGATAACCTGACGAGAGATCACTTCTATGAGAGTTGTATCATCCATATGCGAGACCAGCCTGACGAACGATGGACATTCGTAAAATCACGTTTCACCTGCGACGGTCACTCTGTTTTATCGTTGCTCGGTGTCGTTTCCGTTTTCTTCGATCTCGAACGAACGGTTTTCTTCTTGAGCAGTTTGCTTTCGACATCACTATGGGGACGCGGGATCACGTGAACAGAGATCAGCTCTCCAACGCGGGAAGCGGCCGCACTGCCTGCTTCCGTCGCCGCCTGAACCGCGCCGACATCCCCTCTGACCATGATAGAGACGAGACCTCCGCCGACTTGTTCATAGCCGATGAGGGTCACATTTGCGGCTTTTACCATAGCATCCCCTGCTTCGATAGCACCCACAAGACCTCGTGTTTCGATCAAACCTAATGCTTCTCCAGCCATATTTGCAGTATCCTTTCTTTCTATGTTCGATTAACTATAGCATATCGATAACGGTCTTTCAAGCGGGATCGGTGAGCATCGCCACCTATGAACAGATCATATCTATCCGTTATTTCTTCAGCGATTGCAATGTCTCGCGATAGATTGGCACGTACACGTCATCCCGGGGAACACAACCCGTGGGGTATTGCCCCTGTTCGTTCCCTTTGGCCCGCATCAATGCCGTGCAGTAGCTCACAGCGACACATACTTTTTTCGGGTCCATCGCACCTGTCTCGAGCACATCCCTCGCATAATCAGGGTAGGCGAGAGCACCACGTCCGACAGCGGCAATCGTAACGCGCCCCTGGGCGATGTTCGCTGCGGCAGCATTCACCAGAAACCGCTGAAGCCAGCTATAACCTGTACCGATGATCGGAAGTTCTGGATACGCCCGCTGAATCGTAGCCGTAGCCTCGAAGTGGCGTGCAACTCCATAGAGCGGATGCTCGGGGGTCTCGTATCCATCGATGGGAGGTCGCTCAAAAGGACGGCCGACATGCGGGTTGAAGTAGGGACTTCCCATCGACACGTTGACCATCTGTACTCCCCACTCTCTCAGGAGGCCCACTAACTTCACAGGTTCTGCCAGATCCATCTCCAGAGGATTCTGCTCATGGACACCGAAACCCCAGAGGTATGGGACAGAATACTCAAAGGGATGGCCTTCAGCGGTATCCGCATCGTAATAGTAGGGAATACCATCGTAAACGTTCAGACGACTTGCCAAGACAATCCGATCTCCCAGTTTCGCACGAATCTTGCCGATGATAT
>JAJRTO010000243.1 GCA_024278235.1 Candidatus Poribacteria bacterium | reverse complement strand
AATGGTATACTTCTACATGGGGAGTTGCTATGTGGCCCTGAAACAGCCTGAAAAAGCTGTTGAGTTCTATCAGAAGATACTCTCCGAGAATCCGGACTTCGAGTATGCGCCAGCCACCTGGTTTGCCCTGGCAGTGGCCTACCGGATCGCTGATGAGAAAACACAGTCACTGAATGCGTTGGAGCAGATTGTGCAGCGATGGCCCCATAGCCGCTGGGCAGGCCATGCCATTTGTGCGCGTGGTACTTTGCTTGTGGAGATGGGACGTGAGGAGGCGGCGGTTGCCGAACTGAACACGTTCGTCGAGGATGAACTCTCCGAAACGAAGTACTGGAAAGCCATCGCCTTGGATACGCTCGCAGACATCCATGCGAAACAGGGGGAGTATGAACTGGCGATTGACACGTTGAATCAGCGGCGCGAGCGATTCGGAGAGAACGAAGAGGTGCTGTTTCAACTTGCCACGCTTTATGACCAGACTCAGCAATCTGTTCTAGCGGCTGCAACGGCTCAGGAGTTGTTGAGGAAGCATCCCAGGTATCACAACCGGGTGAAGGTCGAAAAGCTTCTGGGAGTGCAACAATGACGCGCCAATTCATAAGAAAGGAGCCATCCATGGCTTCGCAAAAGAACGGAATGGGGGTTTCTTTCGGATTGCTCGTGCTGCTTTTCCCTGTCCTGGCCTTCTCAGTGAGCTGGGCAGCACGTCTGCTGACTCAGCAAGAGATGATAGCCATTCAAGGGGGCAGCAGTAATCCTCCCGTCGCCGTGGCACAGGTGAGCCCCAGTGTCGCCGCGGTGGATGACACAGTCAGCTTCAACGGTCAGTGGTCCTACGACCCAGACGGAGATACCATCAGCCTCAGTTGGGACTTCGATGACGGGCAGAATTCCACAGCGATGAATCCTTCCCACTATTATAGTTCGGCAGATGCTTACACACCGGTGTTAACTGTCACGGACTACCCCGTCTGGTACAGTTCCCAATCCGATACGGACAGTGTGTCGGTGACGGTCGTTGATGTGAATATAGTCGGTTCATCATATGTGACTAGAGGCAATACTGCAATTTACACAGCAGTAGTGCATCCTAGTGGGCTGAGTCCCATCTTCGAATGGCAATTTAGTACCGGCAATATATCAGAAAATACTGGAACAACCAATACCTGGTCTGGTACAATGGTCGTGGGTGGCTGGATAGATGTTAAAGCCACGATTAATGGTGTGGAAGTTACTGATTCCATGTATGTCACCGTGGCTAGCAGGGGATGGGAAACAAGCATTCCCTTCAGTACAAACACCAGTACCTGGGGGACAGCAAGTCCAAGTCAAGGACACGACTTGGGAAACACGACAACAAGCTTTTCAACAACAGGCCGGAACACTGATGAAGTATCTTCTGGGCCGAATAAAGGTCTGAAATGGGTAGTAGCTCAAAACATAAGTGCGCCGGCGACGATAAAGATAAACAAGCATTTCTCCGATCCGGATCCACCGCAATCCTGGATAGATTTTAAGAATGCTCAAGGAGACGCTGGCGAAGCAGAATATTCAGCTATAGAACCCGCTGTCAAAAAGCATGAAGGCTTTTCAGGCACAGGTGATTTGGTGACAGACAGCCATTATAAATATTGGCATGTAGATTGTGTAGCAAAGGGACAAGATGCTGGTGGGACAGGAGACATGAGAATATACTTAGAAGATTGGGTGGGATCTGAAAATATGAGCCTGCCTGACTTTGATACTATGATCAGGGATTGGGTTTTAGACCAGACCGTTAGCAGATCAGCCAAAATGGCGAGCCATGAACCATCTGGTTATCTGGGTGGAAAGTCTATCGATTATAGTTATCCAGATTAGATGGTAAACACTCATGATAAATAGCAGATATTTGAGTAAACCAAGTCCGAAAACGTGAAAGGATACTCAAATGAAAGTTAAACCATCTTCACACTTCTATTTAGGCATATTATTATGGAGCATTTGTTGCTTTGCGACATCTGGCATCCTTGTCGCGAAAATGTCCGCACAGGCAAAGCAGGTAGATATTATCATACTAGAACCACTGAAAGGGCGGGTGTCACCGCTGGGGGCACCAAAGGAAAAGGAGATCGTTGATGTCAAAGAAGCGGCTCGCAATCTGCGCAATAAGGAAATCTTCCGAAAGGCGGAGCACGCTTTGGCATCCGCTGATAATGCGTATCTATCTTCAGGTACGGTGAATTTACTGAGGATGGCTCTAAATGATAAATCGGAGGAAGTTAGGATACGTGCTATCACCTTACTTGGCTTGTCAAGAAATCGTGAAGCAATCAAGCTAATCTCTAATAACTTGCAGCAAGATCCATCCAGGCGGGTTAGATGGTCATCAGCAGTGAATCTAGGAAGACTCGCTGGAGAAGAAGCGATTCCCGCTCTAAAGGATGCTCTGGTTAAGGACAGAGAAATCACACCAGCAGTTATTTCTGGGTTAGGATATGCTGGTGGCGCTGCTGTCCCTATCTTACTCCAGATGTTGGAGGATAAGTTTAGAAAACATCGGGTCATCAGTGTTCGGATTATCCGAAGTTTAGAAAACACGTGTGACAGGAGAGCCATTGAGACGCTCATAGATATCCTACTAGCGCGCTCGATTTATTCCTCCGCTTCCAGCGATTTGGATTCACGATTAGCTGCAGCGGATGTGTTAGCACATTTTGCAACAGAATATTACTACTCTGGACTTCTTAAGATTCATTCGAGATTCTTGGCTGCTCAGCACACCTCACCTAGCGTAATCTGGAAGTTGACAGCTACAGATCGGGCAAGAATCATTGATGCATTAGAGAATGTGCTGTCTGATTCCGAGCAGGTGTTACAAGAGTTTGTAAGTAAAGCCCTTGAGGAGATACAAAAGGAAAACGCATTGAAGCCTTTGAGTAGATGATGGCGATGGCTTTGTTCTGCCGGATGAAGCATTGTCGAGAGAGTCATGAGGATAATACTTGCAGCGGCATTTGCTCTTGGGGTGGTGCTGACTCCGTGTGTTTCTGATTCTGCCTACGCTCAGATGTCCGAACCGGAGGTTGCTGCTAATCAGTTAAGGTCTATCACTGATTACCACGCCAGAGGGCACCAGACACGCTCGCTTGCCAAGAACAAATCAATTCCTGTACACACCAGAGTCAAGATCCAGATCCTGATGTTAGCGAAGGAGCTTGAGGAGCCCACTTCACATGAGCGCATCCATGGCGGCATTGCGTCCATTACCGAGTATCTTCAAGGCCAGTATATCCGAGCGTTGGCTGATATTGGCTCCGAGGCAATCCCTTTCCTACGGCAACATCTTCAGGTGCTAGAGAAGGCCAAGAAGAAAACGCGAGTTCTTGAAAGCCAATGCACACTCCTGTCACTGGGGCTTCTCAAAGCAGATCGGGTTCGCCCGCACATTGAGGAGATCTTGCTGAAGGACAAGGACGGTATGCAACGTGCTCTTGCGGCTTATGTTCTGGATAAGATGGAGGACAAAGCCGCTATACCCGCATTGATAAAGGCATTGAGGGATGACTTCCATGTCAAGCACAAGCGCTATGATGGTCAACTTATAGACTACTACCCTGTTAGGGAACAAGCAGCGGGTGCTTTGCGCAAGCTGGGAGTGAAGCTGGAGCGTAACGGATGGGACTTCCAGATCGCACAGTAACGGAGACTCATCCTCGCATTCGATTACGCTGTGGACAGGTGTGTCTGACCGGGCAGTATCGGTTTAGGCACACCTGCTCAACACTTCCCGTGCTGTGGGCAGGAAGTCTGCCGATGTCATCTCAATAAATGAGCAATCATCCTGAATACACGTCCAACCATTTCAATACAATGCATTTGTACGTAGGGCGTGGAGCGTAAAACGGGGTATAGGGAAGGTAGAACACAGGGCTCGTGGGACAAGTTCGGCTCTAGCCGCTTACGATACTGAAGGAGGTCAAGCAGATGGCAAGGATATTCCCACACAGAATAGACAGGATTGCGATTCCCCTGTCCATTTTGGGCAGCATCATTGCTGTGGGCTATGTCCTGGGGCAACAGGCAAATCAGGGGAGGGAGATTGAAATCGAACTGGGTGCGCAAGCGAAGGACCCCGTTGCGGAGTTATTCGACAAGGCTCAGGAGTTGCGAACACAGGGGAAAGAAGCTGAGGCATTGGCGGCATTTGAGGAGATCCTGGCGAAGCATCCCGATACCCCCAGAAAGCCGATGATATATCTGTCCATGGGGAGTTGCTATGTGGATCTCGATCAACCCCAGCAGGCGATTGAACTCTACCAGAGGATTCTCTCGGATTATCCGAAGTTCAATGGTTCCCAAGCGACGTGGTTTGCGCTAGGAGCGGCGTATCGTGCAGCAGGCGACAACGAAAACGCTTTAGATGCTCTCGGACAGATTGTGCAGCAATGGCCTCACACCCGATGGGCAGCTCAAGCCACATGCGCCCGGGGAACACTCCTTTTCGATATGGAACGCTACGAACAAGCGATCACCGAACTGACGCAGCTCACAACAGACGGGGAATCTAAATCCAAGGATTGGAAAGGACTCGCGATGGACATCATCGCCAGTGCTCATACTAAGTTAGGTCAACATCAGCAGGCGATTGAAACGCTGAAGGAACGCAGTGAGAGATTTGGAGAAAACGAGGAAGTATTGTTCCGTTTGGCCAAACTCTATGATCAGACCGAACAGTTTGCATTGGCAAAGGTGACAGCGAAGAAGCTTCTGCAGCAGTTTCCCAAGTATCACAACCGACATGTTGTGGAGAAGCTCTTTTGGATAGGTCGTGAGGCGCAGAGCCCAGAGTCTCAGTGAATACTGAGGTTCGTTGTCAATATCCGACGTTCCGTAAACATGGCTTACACGGAAACTGTCCGATGAGAGGAGTTATCAATGGATTATCGAAGGGGTGAGTTGTACTTTCTGCTCTTGCTGTTCTTGGTTGGCATACCGATTGCGTATTGGTCCGTGGGTTGGGCAGGCCGTCTACTAACTCAGCAAGAGATGCTGGGAATCCAAGGTGGGGATTCCAATTGGTATGCCCCCTATGCTGATGCCGGGGCTTCTCCTATAACAGTGGCTGTGGGAAACACAGTGTATTTTTTTGGATATGGATCCTATGATCCTGCGGGAGATACACTCAGCTACTACTGGGATTTTGGGGATCAGCAGACTTCTACTTCGGTGAATCCTCAGCATGCATACAGTTCCTATGGTACCTATACGACAGTTCTGACTGTTAGTGATGAACCCGCTCATCCAGGGCATTCACTATCCGATACGGATAGTGTGTCGATAAAGGTTTTCCAGGTAACGCAAACCAAGAAGCTTTGGTGGTTTAATGGAGAAGATCCAGCGAACTATGATATTACAATAACTCTACAGGCTAAAGGATTAAATCCGCCCCAAGGGACATATAAGTGGGATGTGACGCAAGGGACAGATAAGGTGGATTTTGAAAACAACAGCGATACGATCACGAAAACTGATGCCGACCTGGTAACAGTGAAAAGTACTGGCAAGAGTTCCACAGAGGATGATGTGGTCATAAAGTTCACCTATAACGGCAATTGGATAACCAATCACGCACTCACTGTTTATGCTCCGGACCACTTGATGCATACGGGTGATACGGATACCGATTGGTTCTCTGGATACGTGTCCAAGATATGGTACGAGACCCATGATCGGTTCCATAACACGTTAACCAGCAACCTGGACAACAACGAGAATTTCACTAGCGCACCTGTAAGCGATTATACTGGGGAAACCTGGGGGTGGGGCACTGCAGGTGGGGGGACGGTAGATCCATCGAATTGGTACGACCGCATACAGAGATCAAATCCGAATGACTATCCAACTCCACAAAATCCCCAAAGTCCCCTCGGCAACACAAAAATCGATCACCGTTTGGGAGACTGGTATTTTGGGAGCGCAACGCCAGGTCAGGGAGTCAAAGTTGCCACGACAAAGTGGCAGATTTACCGGGACCATGGAAGGCATGAATAGTCGGAAGGGATGGTCAATCATGATGTCCGTAAGAAGCGTTGTCAGCATTGTGTTCCTATTGTTGATCGTGATGATAGGTTTTCCACAAAATACAACAGCCGTGCCTGCCTCCGTGTTGCAGGCAGCGAAATTGATCGCTCAATCGGATCTCGTCTGCAAGGGTAAGGTGACCCGAGTTGATGAAGCTGGGGAAATCAAGGACAACGATGATGTCATAGGAGTAGAAATGATAGCCCAAGTGAAGATCCTCCGCGTTCTGAAAGGAAATGCCATGAATAGCACTGTGGAGGTAGGCTTCCAGCGGAGATGGTATGAGCCATACGCCGATCTGCAGCTTGGTGAGTATATCTTGCTTTTCCTGAAACAGCATGCAGGACAATACGCTTTGGTGCATCCCTATCACGGGAAAATCCTCATCTCCGGCAGGAAACTAGAGATAAGAGCTGAGGGTACCACTCCCCTCGCTTTGGTGCAACAGGAACTCGTCAACTCCCTGGGAGATGAGCATACGAAGATAGTCCTGTCTGCATTAGAAAGGTTAAGACAGCTTATCCGTTCACTGTCCGAGCGGCTGCAAAGTCAATCCGCTCTCCAAGAAATCGGAAACCTTACCAAGTCTCAGGATGTGGTGGTCAGAGGGGCTGCTCTGGAAGCCTTGATAAGGTTGGGGGATTATTCCCACATTGACGAGGCCATAAAGTATCTGGATGCAGAGGAAACCGTGCGAGAAGTCCCGTTTTACAAGGTCCAAATCGCCCGGGCATTTGGCCTGATCCGTGATCCATCGTTGGTTCCGCAATTGCACGCGCTATTACAACACAGGGATGATCGACTAAGAGGGGCAGTGGCGGGAAGCCTTCGGAACATCCAGAGTAAGTCAAGTATTCCCTACTTCGTCGCAGGACTCGATGATCCCAATGTTGAGGTGAGGTACCATTGCATGATGGCCCTCGCCAAGATGTTTGACAAAGGCGGACAGTGGGCTCCTGGGTATGATCTATTCCTCCAGGACGAGTCTCAATATCTCTCCCGATGGAAAGATTGGTGGGAGAAGGAGGGAAAAGTGAAGTTCCTGCCATGAGAGGAGTTATCAATGATTCACCGCAGCAGAGGATTATAAGAGAATTCGCTCATGTCCAGAACAAGTGCATGAAGTAGAACGGGCAGCCTTGCCCGTTACGCTCCCAAGGACGTTTGCACTCATTTTGGACATGAGCGTTGCTGTTTTTGGTCGCAATACCGATTTTGGTTTTCTGCATCCTCTCTATGATACGCTCTGTCTGTCCCACTGTCGTCTTTGGGCAAGCGGGATAGACAATGCTGTTTATCGTTGACGTGAGTCCGGAGTAGCTTGAGCAAGTGGTTCAGATTGTAAAATCAATCTTCCCAAATCCAGAATGAGCAATGATCATAAAGCCCGCATCCGATCGCAATCACCCCAATACAACAAAATCCTATTCGCTCTCCTGGTCGCTCTCGTTATCTTTCCACCGCTCCTTGTCCTTCCTATTTCAGCCGATTCCGTTCACATTAAGACGACGTTTTCACAGTTGATCATTTTGCTGCTTCTCGTCTCATGGGGATTTGCCGCTGTAAGTGATAATCGATTCGGGTGGAATCTCAAAAACCTGGATAGCTTATCCTATGCGATTCTCCTTTTCCTGGTGCTTGCTGTGCTTTCCTTCCTGATTTCACGGTACAAATATGCCAGCTTTGAGGAACTGTTACGATACGCCAGCTATGTCGGACTCTACTTCCTCATAAGGAAACACATCCGCACAGAACGCCAGGTAGACCTCCTGATTGCAGCGATAGCCTTCACGACTGCCATCGTGAGCGTTTATGGCTTATTTCAACGAGCAGGATACGATTTTATTCCCTGGAACATCACCACCGGGCAGATTCTGTCCATGCTCGGGCATCCGAACTTCTTTGCCGGATATCTGGTCCTCGTGATTCCGCTCCTGATGACCGCGTTCCTGGCATATCCCTCCTGGATAAAACGAACACTGCTCGCAGCCACGCTTGTGATGGCAACACTCTGTTTGCTTTTCACTTACAGTCGGGGGGCGTTCCTGGGAATCCTACCCGCCCTGATAGTTCTGGGCTTGCTGTTGCTTTTCCATCTAACAGCATATCTTCTGAAAAACAAACATCGCTTGATAGCTCTCGCACTGCTCATGCTGATTCCTCTCACAGTAACGGTCGCGTTGGATAAACAGCTCGTCGAAAGAGCTTCAAGTGCGGTGGAGTTAGAAACGGACGTGACGGTATCCAACCAGGTGAGGCTGGTGATCTGGCGAGGGACGCTTGCCATGTTTCAGGCGAAACCGATATTTGGCTGGGGATTGGGCACCTTTCAGATTTACTTCCCGCAATTCAGAGCTTCCGACTACAGCAGGAAAGGCGTTTCGCACAATACGCAGCATGCGCATAGTGAATATCTGGAAGTCGCCGCAGAACTGGGAATCATCGGCTTAGGCGTCTTCTTGAGTGTGATTGTCCTCTACTTCGCGCGAGTCCATCGAGCGCTCAGGACGCTTGAGGAAGCCAAACCCAAGCTGCTCCTCATCGGCAGTTCTTCTGGTATCCTGGCCAATCTGCTGCATAACCTTGTCAGTGTCAACCTGCGCTGGACGGTGCCCGCCGTCACCTTCTGGTTTGTGTTCGGTCTGACGATGGTGTTGGCCGATTGGCCATCCTTGAAACATCCGCCTGTGAGCCAACGCTATCAAACGCTAGACAAAGAACAGCGATCGTCCCTGTTTATCGAAGAGTTTTATAGTGGCTTTGCCAACAAGCTGACCAAGACCACTCTGTATTTTCTGCTCTGTCTCATCACGCTGCTGCTATCAGCGATGATTCTCACTTCGTTCATCTCGGACCTCTACTCTGGACTCGCACAGATACATCTTCAGCGTGGTAAGGAAGCTATGGCCGCTCATAGAGCAAAACAGGCATGTTATTGGAATCCTTACAATCTGAAAGCGTATTACACTCTGGCCTATGCGTACTCCCGGCAGGGCTATGTCGAAGATGCGGTGCGCATCTACCAACGTCTTGGAGAATTAGCTCCTGACTATGCCCAGATTCATCATAACCTGGCAAGTGCTTATGCCATCCTGGGACAGATGGACCTCGCCATCGAAGAAGCGCGGAAAGCCGTCGCGTTCGAGGATGCCCCAACCACACACGCTTTGTTAGCAGACATCTTGACCAAGCAAGAAGCCTGGGAACAATCAGAAAAAGAGTTTCAACGCGCTCTCGAACTGGATGCCGATTTCGTCTATGCCTGGGGCAAGTTGGGAGACCTCTACCTTGTGACGGAAAGGTATGAAAAAGCTATTGAGAGCTACCAAAAGGTGTTGGAACTCAACGAAGGAAACGTGGGTGTCCTCTTTGGCATCGCCCAGTGTTATGAAGAGATGGGACAGTGGGAAGACGCTCAAGAATATTACGAGCAAGTTGTGGATGATTATCCTAACAGTTCATTGGCTGCAAAAGCGAAAGAAAGACTGGCTCACCCCGAATAATGCTGATTCTAACGGTTGTTGTGTTTCATGCGAGTTGGTCACGGTGAACGTCGTAGAGCATGCTGCCAGCTTGCTCCCGTGTGCCTGGGAACGAGCAAGGGTGCACGCTCTACGGGAGGGAAGGGCGCATGGAAGTGAAGCCGTTGATTCACGCCATCGGTTGGGTCAGTGGTCTGATGGCATTGGGCAAACTGTTCGCCTT
>JAJRTO010000242.1 GCA_024278235.1 Candidatus Poribacteria bacterium | reverse complement strand
TCTATACCGAAGTCGAGGAAATCTCATATGATGAGGCCGAGGTGTTTGATCTAAGTGTTCCTGATGGCCATGCTTTTGTTGCGAACGGATTCATCAACCACAACTCGACTTACCTGCGTCAAACGGCCCTCATCACCCTCATGGCACAGATGGGGAGTTTTGTGCCGGCGTCGGCTGCAAAGATCGGCGTCGTGGATCGTATCTTCACCCGCATCGGCGCGTCCGATAATCTCGTGATGGGACAGAGCACCTTCCTGGTGGAGATGAATGAGACGGCAAACATTCTCAACAATGCGACCGAGCGGAGCTTGATCATCCTGGATGAGATCGGACGCGGCACAAGTACCTTTGATGGCCTGAGTATCGCCTGGGCCGTTGCAGAGTACATTCTGCTCAAGCTCAAGGCGAAAACACTGTTTGCCACGCATTATCATGAACTGATTGAACTTCCTGCCAAATATCCCCAAGCCAGGAATTACAACGTGGCAGTGCATGAGGACGGGGAACAGATCATCTTCTTACGGAAGGTTATCGAAGGAGGAACGGACGACAGCTACGGAATCCACGTGGCGAGGCTGGCGGGCCTACCCCAGACCGTGATCGAGCGCGCCGGTGAGATTCTCCAGATACTGGAACGGCACAATGTGAGCGTGGACCAACGATCCCCCGCCCAGAGGCGCCGTGTTCGACGACAGGCATTCCGTGACGATTCGCTCCAGCTTCCGCTATTGACACAACAGCCCCACCCGCTGATCGAGGCACTGAGGGAACTTCAACTCGACAACATGACCCCACTACAAGCGCTGACAAAACTCTATGAGATTAAGGCAAAAGCCGAGGAAACGAATTGAGGTGTGGGACGCAAAGAAGCAGGTTTTCCCCTTAGTGGTTCATTTCTGAAGAGTCCATAGCAGTGTTCGTCCTGAATCCAGATACACACCCGCTTGTCCAGGGGGAGCTGAGCACGCATCCCGTCTGGCTGGGGGATTGAGCTGGAGCTACTACCCACGTTCAACCCGCTCCATGAAACCGCTCGTTTAGCGAATCAACCTCATTCGGGGATACTGGAACTAATAGACGAAGTGCAAAAAGGGAACTTCCTCAAAGAGAGGGGATTAGGCGGGATGGAACATCCCGCCCTTCAGTATCAATCTTTAATACTTCTCTTTGATAACAGCTTGAGCTGCTGCGAGGCGTGCGATAGGGACACGGTAGGGGGAGCAACTCACATAATCGAGGCCAACACTGTGGCAGAACTCAACGGAGCTGGGTTCGCCGCCGTGCTCGCCGCAGATACCGACCTTCAGCGTCTCGCGTGTGGAGCGGCCCCTCTCCACGCCCATCTTGACAAGTTGTCCGACGCCATCCTGATCCAGAGCCTGGAAGGGATCTTTCTCCAGAATGCCCGCCTCAACGTAGAATTGCAGGAACTTGCCGGCATCGTCACGGCTCATGCCGAATGCCATCTGAGTCAGATCGTTCGTCCCGAATGAGAAGAACTCGGCAACTTCTGCGATCTCGTCCGCTGTGAGTGCGGCACGTGGCAGTTCGATCATCGTCCCAACGAGGTATTCCAATTCAACGTTTTCGTGGCTCATCACGTCTTCGGCGACGCGCCGAACGATCTCAGTCTGCTGCTTGAGTTCATTGACATGTCCTACCAGAGGAATCATGATTTCAGGAAGGGCTTTGATTCCCCGCTTCGTTACTTCAGCAGCAGCCTCAAAGATGGCACGCACCTGCATTTCAGTGATCTCTGGATAAACCAGACCGAGGCGGCATCCACGATGTCCCAACATCGGATTGAACTCGTGGAGTTGCCCGACGCTCCGAATGAGGGCTTCCGTCTCATTGATCTTCTCGACCAGTTGATCGATCTCAGTGATCTCTTTCGCATCGCGCAACCGGAACCTGAGGGTGTAAAGCTCATCGATGAGTTCCTCATGTTTCGGCAAGAACTCATGAAGCGGCGGGTCGAGCGTGCGAATGGTCACCGGAAGCCCATCCATCGCCTCGAAGATGCCGACGAAATCTTCCCGTTGGTAGGGCAGCAGCTTGACAAGAGCGGCTTTTCGCCCCTCTTTATCCTTTGCAAGGATCATCTCACGCACAGCATCAATGCGGTTGCCCTCAAAGAACATGTGCTCGGTGCGGCAGAGACCAATCCCTTCCGCGCCAAAACCACGAGCAACCTTCGCATCCTCTGGGGTATCTGCGTTGGTGCGCACACCCAGTTTGCGAGCTTCATCGGCCCATTCCATCAACAGATTGAAATCGTCACTGAGTTCCGGATCCATCAGATCCACATGACCGAGGATAACATCGCCGGTAGAACCATTCAGTGTGATGTAATCGCCCTCGTTTACGACAGTACCATCTACGCTGAAGCGTTTTGCGTTTTCTTCGACGCTGATATCGCCACAACCAGCGACACAGCATTTGCCCATGCCACGGGCAACCACAGCAGCGTGAGAGTTCGAGACGAGAACGGGCGTATAGCGACTGGTAAACACGATGAAGTTTTTCCCCAGTTCCTCGTCGCAGTTTACCTCGAAGTTGTACACTGTACTTTCTTCTACTTCCCCCACCTGGCGTGCCTGAACCATGCGAAGTGGAGATTGCAGAATCTGTTCGAGGGCCTCTTGAACTCTTCCCACGTGGTTGACATCTTCTATGGATCCATAGTGGTGCTCCTGAACCTCGCCTTTGATACGCTGCGTATAGGACAGGAGTTCATCGAGTAGCTCAACGATTTGGACGTTGTGGATATTCCGATCAACCGTCACCTGAGGAACGATTCCAAGTCGGAGACAGGCAGCCACAACACCCTGCAGGAGAGGTTCCCTGGACACAGAAATCATGATTCGGTTGTTGGTAAATATCCCGTCGCCATCGATGACACCTGCCAGGAACGATAGCAAGGATGCCCGGTCTAAATTCATGATCCAGGGAACCATGTTCCCCTCGATCTCTGAGAGTATACGCGCAGGCTCACGTTTGAAGGAAATGGAATCGTGTGCGCTGCTCGAAATCTCTCGACCTTCTCGCATGGGATGTGCAAAAACATCGGCAAAACTGGACGGCACGGCACCGATGAAAGCCCGTTTCTCCGGCATATCCTTCTGAGTGAAGGTTGCACTCCCTTTTGTCCGTTGAAGATGAACGCGGCCGTCTGTGAAAATAGTGCCAGCGGCATAGGCTAAAGACGGATCGTTCATACTTTTCTGATACAGTGGAATCTCCCCGACGACACAAAGGGCATCATCGTCCTCCAGGCAAGCTGCTAGAGGTTTCTTGATCAACCGACGATTTTCGAGAGTGTACATCTTATGATCTGACGTCATGCGAAGCAGATTGTCATCCATGCGTTCGGTCTGAGAAACTGTCACAGAAATGACAGGAGAAGTTCGTTTACCCGCTGCAATGATTTGTCGCCAAACAGGTTGGAGCGTATGAGGGTCAAAGGAAGGATGGACAGCGCCTCACCCGCCTTGATCGTGTCAAATGCGGTCTTCGCAGTGAGAAAACCTTTTTGGGTAAGCACCCTGGTTTCACCGGCGACGCACGTCATGCCTCCTCGGGCCGTGAGGATTCCACGTGCCGCATGCATTCCACCGATGTCCTCCGGGGATGTTTCGAGACGTACCAGGATCACTTCTTCGTCCTGTTCGGCGAGTTCTTCAGCACGCCTGGCTGTGAAGACGGCCTTGCCGGTAGCGGCTCCCGGTGAAGCGGGCAATCCTTTTGCGATGACTTCAACCTCAGCATCGGGGTCGATCATCGGATGCAGGAGTTGATCCAGAGCATCGGGTTCAACACGGAGCAGAGCCGTTTCCTTGTCAATCGACCCTTCTTTGACCATCTCAACAGCGATCCGGACGGCTGCGGGACCGGTACGCTTACCTGTACGTGTTTGCAGTAGATAGAGAGTACCGTCCTGAATGGTAAACTCAAGATCCTGCATGTCTTTGTAATGGTCTTCCAGGGTTCGATAGATATCTACCAACTGCTCATATGGCTCTGGCATAATATCCTTGAGTTCTTCTATCGGCTGAGGTGTGCGGATACCCGCCACGACATCCTCGCCCTGGGCATTGATGAGAAACTCACCGAAGAAGCGTTTTTCGCCGGTGGATGGATCGCGTGTGAATGCGACACCGGTACCGGAAGTCTCGCCAAGATTGCCAAACACCATGGCCTGGACGTTGACCGCGGTGCCAAGATCGTCTGGAATTTCGTTCAGACGCCGATAGATGATAGCGCGTTCATTGTTCCAGGAGTCAAACACCGCATCCACCGCCATTTGGAGTTGCGTATATGGCGACTCCGGGAAATCCCGACCTGTTGCGTTCTTGACTACCTGTTTGAACTGAACGACGAGGTCTTTTAGATCCTCAGCATCGAGATCGGTATCCAGCGTGACACCTTTTTGGTGCTTCTTGGCCTCCAAAAGTTCCTCGAACTCGCTCGAATCGATCCCCAGAACCACGTTGCCAAACATCTGGATAAAGCGTCGGTAAGCATCGTAGGCGAAGCGTTCATTGCCGGATCGATTGATCAGCCCTGCAGCGGTTTAATCATTGAGTCCGAGGTTCAGGACCGTATCCATCATCCCTGGCATTGAGACAGCGGCACCCGAACGTACAGACAGGAGCAGTGGATTTTCGACATCGCCGAGTTTTGCTCCCATGGCAGCCTCGAGTTTTGCCAGTGCCTCTTGCATCTGCTCCTCAAGCCCTTCAGGGTAATTTCGATCATTCTCGTAATAGAGTGCACATACCTCTGTGCTGATAGTGAATCCAGCAGGAACAGGAATGCCAAGATTTGTCATCTCGGCAAGATTCGCCCCTTTGCCACCAAGAAGCTCCTTCATTTTGGCTTCACCTTCGGCTTTACCTTGACCGAAGAAGTAGACATACTTGGATTGAGACATTCAATTTCCTCCTTGATGTAGTACAATTTCCCCGGATGGGGCACAAAAAAACTGAAAGCGATGGGCTTTCAGATAGTGTGGAACTCATCTATACTGATGATAGATCAGATCTGTGAATTGATGACTGAAGTTAAGATATCGACCAATGACCACTGACAAACAAGCCAAGTTGCTCATATGGAGTAGATCATCCTGCTGGCTTCTTCATATTCAGCTTGCAGAGGATCTGTGGATAAGAACAGTTTTTGATAAGGTTCATACAACTGAATATAGCTCCAGTTTACCCCACATAGGATCTTGCGATCATTGGCGAGTTTCACAAATTTACCCCGGAACTTTGCTCGCGTCGTTTCTGGTGGGTGATGCATCGCATGAGACACTTGCTCGTCGGTAGTGAGCCGGTCTGCGAGTCCGCGACGTTCCAGCTTATAGAAAAGCCCTTGGTCCGTACGGATATTGTGGTACTGAAGATCCAGCATCTGAACAGCAGCACTGTCCCATTTGAGTTTGCGGCTCTTGACATAGGTTTCCAGCAGTTGTTTCTTGATGACCCAGTCCAACTCACGGTTCAACTGCATTGGGTCTGTTTCCAGAGCGATAAGGACCCGTTCCCACTTCCCCATAATGTCTTCTGTTACAGGATCCAGATCCCTATATTCCAGATACCGGCTCGCCATTTCGTAGTACTCCCGTTGCATCTCAACAGCGGACCAACGTCTGCCATTTTCCAATTCAACCAGTTGTTTGCAGCTTGTGTCCTCTGAGATCCGCTGGATGGCCTCGACGGAATTATGCAATGCGAGGCGACGACCGATGAAATTATCCTCAATCATCCGAAGAATAATCGACATCGTACCTACTTTGAGATAGGTCGCAAATTCTGACATGTTGGAGTCACCCACGATAACGTGGAGACGACGGTACTTCTCTCGGTCAGCATGGGGTTCATCACGGGTGTTGATGATACCGCGTGCCGTTGTTGTGGCAATCGAGATCTCCTCCCGGATGTGTTGTGCCCGTTGCGATATCGCATAGGAGCCACGATTACTGCTCTTGACCTTGCCGGCACCGGAGTAGACTTGGCGGGTTACGAGGAAAGGGATCAACTGAGTGGCGAGCTGCCGGAAACTTACATTGCGGTCCATGAGGTAGTTCTCATGGCAGCCGTATGTGTTTCCGGGGGTATCTGTATTGTTCTTGAAGACAGAGATCCGACTGCTAAAGCCATCGTTTTTCATGCTCTGTTCAGCAGATACAGAGAGCCTTTCGATAATACGCTCCCCTGCCCGATCATGGATGACCAGCTCAAAGACATCATCGCATTCCGGAGTTGCATATTCTGGATGGCATCCGATATCCTGGTAAAAGCGCGCACCATTTTCTAGAAAAACATCGGGATACATGCGGCCAGAAATGATCTCTCTGAAAAGATACATCACCGCATTCTGGATGGAGAGCGGCTTCCCACCCCGGTGATCCGTCGTACAGATGATCCCATATTCGTTTTCGAGGCCATAGATCCGGCGATTCATGATTTCAGTATCTCGGCAATCTCATCTGTAGTCAGCCGACGGAACTTCCTGCGTGACCGCTGCTTATCAAGAATCGCTATCTCGAATTCCTGAGGTTGGAGTTCATTATCTTCTAGTTCTGAGAGCATCTGGGTTGCCAGCTTGATCCCCTCATTGAGGGGCATGTTTTCGCGGAAAAGCTCATTGAGTTTCTCACTGAGTTCCTGGGCATGACCACCGATGACCGCATAGCGTTTTTCTTCTCCCAGGCGACCATCGTAATAGACATGATAGATGATATTTGGAGAGCCGTTACCATCCCCAACTTCCATGAGCAGCAGTTCGGCTTCGAGGACCTTGGCGTCGAACTGACGATAGACAGAGTCAATGTACAAGGAGTAGAAATTCGCGAGCGATTTTGCCTGGACGTCTTCACGGCTAAAGGTCAGTCCGTGCACCTCTGCCTGACGGATTCCATAGGTCCGCAGCGGCTCAAACTCAGAATATTTTCCAACTGCAGCAAACGCAATTCTATCGTAGATCTCTGATATCTTGTTCAACGATTGAAAAGCATTCTGAGTGACAATGGCCATGCCCTGGTCATATTCCAGAGCAATGACATCTTTGCCTTGCGCAATACCTTGCTCAGCAAACTCCTGTTTATCCCGTAGCACTTGTTCGTGGGACATATAAAATGGTGCTGGCATGAAATGCTATCTCCTGTAAAATCTATGATCTTCCGGTTGGCCGCTCCCGTTCGCGTAGTTCATTTGCGAGGGTTTGGCACACTTCTTCGACCTCTGCATCGGGAACATTTTCTGTACCATCACGAGTGATGAGTTTGACATTTGGAAAAATCCCTCGCAGAAAATCGGGGCCTCCCGTTCCGAGATCCTCATCGGCAGCATCCCACAGTGCTTCTAGGACGGCACGCAGAGCCGAGGCACGATCTGCATCGCGACGGTACAATTTCTTGAGAGTACCGCGTGCATCTTTGCCCCCGGATCCGGTCGCATAGTATTCGATCTCCTCGTAACGCCCTCCTGTAATATCATACTTAAAAATGCGTCCTTCTTGGCGTTTGAGGTCGTAGCCGGCAAAGATAGGGATCACGATCAGGCCCTGCATGGCAGCGGGGAGATTTGCACGGACCATATTGGCGAGCATATTCGCTTTGCCTTCGAGAGATAGCGAAACACCTTCGAGCTTTTCGTAGTAGTCGAGCTGTACTTGAAGGATCTTGGCTGTTTCGATACAAGGCCCGGCAGCTCCTGCAATCCCGACAGCAGAATATTCGTCAGTACTGAAGATTTTCTGGATACGACGCTCACCCACTTGAAGATTGTAGTCTGTCGCTTGCCTATCGCCTGCTATGGCAACCCCCTCAGCGTACCGTATGGCCAGGATGGTCGTTGCGAGAGGAACCTTTTCCAGTTCTGTCTTCTCTAGTGCCGCATGCGGGAATTCCGGTACTAGATGAGCATAGTGCTTCTTGAGGACATCATAGAAGTCAGGATTCCTCAAATCAAGGGAATCGAGCAAAGTTATTCTCCCCCTCGTTGGATATAGTTTTCGACAAATTCCTGAGAATCTTCTTCCAGGATCTCGTCAATCTCGTCGAGGAGTTGATCCAGTTCCTCTTTGAGTTCTTCGGCTTCTTCCACGATGTCTGTTTCAACCTGAGCTTCTTCGTTCTGTTGCGAACGTCCATCGCGATGTTCTTGTTTTTTCTCCGAAGCTGGCATGGCCTATCCCTCCTCCCCTGTTGGATTCGGTGCCTCTGCGGAGGCATGATGACTCGTATCAGACTTTGATGATGCTGTTCGTTCGTTTTCGCGGAACGCCTGTACCAGATCTGCGGCCGTGGCACATTGGTGTAATAGATCACCACCCTTACTGCTTTTCGTGCCCCGTGTGGGATGATTCAGGAAGATCTTATCCATACTGGAACCGCTAATGTCAAAGATGAGGGAATTCCAACTGGCGCCGTGGATCTGATCGGCATACTTTTTCAAGCAGGTTCCACGGAAATAGGCACGAGTACTCGTCGGCGGATTGGTGACCGCGTGAACGACCTCGTCCTGGGTGACGATCCGATCCACACGACCCTTCTTGAGCAATCGATGGTACAACCCTTTGCTGGGGCGCGTATCATGGTACTGAAGATCAAACATGAGCATACGGTGATCATTCCACTGTATTTGATGACGTGCCTGAAAAGCCTGAAGTAGATGGTACTTGATTATCCAATCGATTTCGCGATTAAGTTGCTCAGGATCCTTCTGGAGCCGCTCCAAAACATGCCCCCAGTAATCAAGTAACCGCTCCATCTACTCGTCTTTCTCAAGGTATTTATGAGCTAGTTGGAGATATTCTTGTTGGATCTGGATAGCAGTCCACTGTTTACCGTTTGCCAACTGCACAGGTTGTTGGCAGGTTAGATCTCTTGATATGGCCTTGAGCGTTTTAACGGGTTCATGCAACTGGAACTGGCCGCCAACGTGTCCATCTTCGATCAGAGCCAATACGGCGGCTGTCGTACCAACCTTCAGGTAGATAGTAGGTTCTGCCATATTGGAGTCACCCACGATCACATGCAGCCTTCTGTAGAGCTTCTCATCAGCATGCGGCTCATCTCGTGTGTTGATGATGGGGCGATCCACCATCGTACTCAACCCGACCTCTGTCTCAAAAAAATCAGCGCGTTGTGATATTTGATATGAGGCCGCTTCGGCGCTGTTTTCTGCACCGATCTTACCACTTCCAC
>JAJRTO010000241.1 GCA_024278235.1 Candidatus Poribacteria bacterium | reverse complement strand
GTGAGCATGCTTCGATACCCCCGCGCATCTTCTGCGCCGCCATGCTTCTGTATCGAAAACGCTTCGCGCCGGGAGCTGCGACGCTCGACATACGGACGTTGACTGATGAAATCAACAGTCCCGGCCGTGTGTTTGATCTGACTCAACGTCAGGTGCGCGATATTCTGGAAGAGATCAAGAACTTGGGCCTCCTCTATGTCGAGAGCCGTGCGGGTCTGGATCAGGTTCGCATCCGTGAGGATGACGACTTCCTTAATATGGTGCGCTGTTACTATGAGGAGTTCGGATGCTGAGGCTCTAGCCAGTGGGGACAGCAAATAGCCAGCTAAAGCTTCAACATCCTGACGAAGACACTGTTAGGCGCTTACCGGATCAAACCTTCGCAAAATGGAACAGGAACTTCGCATGACTGCGAGCATGCACCCCGATGATCTGATTCACCGCCTGCGTCTCGACCGACGCCGCTGCTTCATCATCACGGGCAGACCTCGCGAGGGGAAAACGCGGCTGGCGCGACAGATGGCTGCCCGCTATGATGGCAGGCGGCTGGATCTGTTGGCGCATTTCGCCGCCGATCCGGAACTGACGGCCAGTGTGGATACATTCACGCCACGCCGATGGAAGACGTTGCTTCAATCCCACGCGACTGGCGACCTGATATTGGTGGATGAGATGGAGTTTCTGTGGCATTGCTGGGATGAGACGGCGAAGCGCGAATGTCTGAGCATCCTCCGAGCATGGAGCAAACCGGCGTTCTTCGGCGTGTTTCTGACGCCGGATCCCGTGATCCAGGACTTTCAGATGTTCGATCAGGATAACCGCTCGCGTATCTTCTCGCTGCACGACGTACAATCCCTTGGATGATACGAGTTTTTCACCTGGGGTCGAAGTAGAGCATGCTGCCAGCTTGTTCCTGCAATCCAATAGTATTCAGAACGAGCAAGCTACACGTTACTACGGTGTTAACTGGAAAACTCGTGGATGATCTGGAAGGATAACTACGGAGGGATTTCGATGAATACGCCATCAAGTCCAAAGATCGCGGAGCTGATCCAGACGAACCCGGGCTATTCGGCGCAGGTGGATCTCAATCTCTGGTTCCGCGACAGCGCTCAAAATCTGGCGACCATGCGCCGTTACAAACCGATCTCCTCCCACCGGAAAGCCTTTGAGCGGATTGGGGGGGCGTTGGATAGTAAAGACAAGCGGACCTACCTTATCACGGGCAACTATGGCACGGGCAAGTCCCATTTGTGCTTGATGCTGGCGAACTACTTTGCCTATCCTGCCGATCAAGCGGACATCGCGCAATTCCTGAAGAACTATGCGGACGAGGAGCCTGCTGCGGCGGATAAACTACGCATCCGACGCCAGAAGGGGCGCTATCTCGTGGCGTTGTGCGACTATGACACGAGCGACGACTTTGGCGAGGTGGTGTTACGCGCCATCCTCGACCCGCTCCAAGAGGTCGGCCTGACCGATGTTCTGAACACACCCTATGAGGAGGCGCGTCGCAAGCTGGAGCAGTTGGAGCAGGAGCAAAAATCCGGCCAGGGGCTTGTGGACTATTACGGTCTGTTTGAGAAGCAACTGCCCAATTACCTGGCAGGGGCCAGCATGAACGCTTTCATGGAGCGGCTGTACCCGGGGCTGGATCGCGTGGCGGTCGATGCTTTCAAGCGGATGCACCAGCAGATATTGCGAACGTCCTTCACCTACGAGGCAAGCAATCTCAGTGCGATTCTGCAATCCACTCTCAGGAGCGAAGCCTTCCGTGAGCAGTTTGAGGGCATCGTGGTGCTCTGGGACGAGTTTGGCTACACTCTGGGCGACCCGAACCGCCTCAGCCTCGATGTGTTCCAGCAATTCGCTCAACTGTGCGCTGAGTTTGATCCCGCCCGCGGCAAGCTGATCTTCATCGCCACTGCCCACAAAGACTTTTCCGCGTATGCGCCTGCCTGGGCCGCCGCCGACTACAGCAAGATCAGCGACCGGGTAGATCGGATCAACCTGACGCCCGAGGGGATCGAGGATGTGATCCGCGCCGTCGTCTCGCCCGATAAGGGACATCCCCTCTGGCAGAACGAGGTCGTTCCCAAAGCAAATCCTATCTGGAATCAGTGGATCCCCGCCTGCAGAAACAGCGGCGTGTTTGACTGGCTGGTGAGCAACCCCCCTGTGTTTCGAGAGAAGATCCTGGAGGGGGTCTATCCGATGCATCCCATGGCAACCTATGCGGTGATCAATCTGGCCCAGGAGGTCGCCTCCCAGAATCGCACCGTTTTTACGTTTTTCTCCAGTGAGCGAGAGGACACATTCGAGGAGGGCTCGTACCTCTGGTACATCCATAACCATGGCCTCTCGGATGCCAGCGAGCAACTTAACTTCTATACGGTGGATTTGCTTTTTGACTACTTCCGCTCTCGTCTGCATACCGCCAATCCTGATCTGACTCCCCAAGACAGGGAGCGGATCAGCAATTATGAAGCATCGCGGATCCAATTGCAGCGTAGCGAGAACCGAAACCCCCTGGATTTAGCCGACAAAAAACGCATTGAACGTATCTTATGTGTCATGCTGATCTACGACCTCATTGGCATCCATAACTCATTGGAGAACATCGCATTCGGACTCAACGCTTCCCCAGGCGAACGTCCGGTAATCGAGAGTCAGTTGGGGGAACTGACTCAATTCGGTGTTATCCATCACAATCCGCAGACAAAACTGTACGAATTTCGACGCTCGGATATCTTCGATGTGGACCACGCTGTGCAAGAATACAAGCGAGAGCAGGGCGACCAACTGGGCAATCTGGCAGTGGAGTTGAATACGCTGACGCCTCTCGCAAGGAAAGACCGGTATCTGGAGGCGAAAGCGTACAATGCTCAGCACAACGAGGACAAACGACTGGAACGGCGTATCATTACCCCGGCAGATCTGGCTATCACGCGGACAGTAGAGGGCAAGATGCTTCGCTACTTTGACCTGCTCGAGCAAGAGGTCGAACGAGAGGTCACCAAAGATGGTGATTTTGAAGGGATCGCCCTCTATGTGGTTTGTGAAACTCAGATGGACATTGGCAAGGCGCGTGACCTGGCGGCTCAGAATACCTCGCGTCGAGTCATTGTCGCAATTCCGAATACCCCCATCGCCTTGAAGGATCCTATCCTCAACCTGAAGGCCATTGAACATATCAAGAACCTTCCAGATGCTGAGAACTTCTCGACCCAGGACAACGCCCTGGTCAATGACCGGGAAACCACCTTCCGGAAGGAACTGCTGAAACGTCGCGATCAACTCCTGGATGCCCGTCATCTCACCTGGCTCGGCGCCTACGGTAAGGTGCTGCCAACAGATCCCCACAAAGCGGACGATGCAGCGACGAGAGTGATGCAGCAGCTTTACACCCGGCGGAGCAGTTTCAGCCACGACGATTTCAACCGCACACACGATGTGCGCAACTTCACCAAGAAACACCTCTCCCTTGTTGAAGCAACAGGCGCCTTGCTGAAACCTGGCCATCCCCTGATCATCGACGCCAGACAAGCCGACAATCGCGGCGAGATTCGCTACCTGCAACGTTGCCTCTATCAACGGGGGGTCCTGACTCCCATCCACACCCAGGGGAGCATCACCACGGTCGAGGTGGAACGGGACCTCTCCAAGTTCGAGCCGTTCCTTCCAGCATTGACCGATATGATCCAGGAGATTCGCGGATTGGGAGAAGGGGATCGGATCCCATTGAGTGACTTCCTCAGTAAGTATCGTCAGCCTCCCTATGGTCTTGGCAAGATCGCGCTTTCACTGCTCCTTGCCGCCCTGATCCGCTTCTTTGGCGATACGATCAAGATGAAGAAAGACGATGCGGCGATTGGGGACCTCCATGTCATCGACTTCGAGTTGCTCGCCGAGATGATCCAGGGCAATTACCCCGACGCCTTCATCCGGTACCGTGAGATACGTCCCGCAGAACGGGAATTGATCAACGGCGTTTATCATCTCTTTGCCGATGCTACCAGCGCGGCGGAAACAGATATCACAGCCACCAATGCCTATGATGCCATCGCAACATGGTATGACAAGCTCTCACCTGTTTCTCAGGTCGCTGATTTTCACAAGGGAGATCGTTATGCGGAAGCAAGGAAACTTCTGCTGGTTCTGGAAAAGCTACGCAGCC
This sequence comes from Candidatus Poribacteria bacterium, assembly GCA_024278235.1. GTDB lineage: Bacteria > Poribacteria > WGA-4E > JAJRTO01 > JAJRTO01 > JAJRTO01. Next base: position 8,359 of record JAJRTO010000241.1, on the reverse strand, counting down.
ACGATCCCCATGCGTTTGTCCTGGGTGAACTGCAAACCGCATTGGGATACGAGACAGATGAGTTGATCACTTCCACACGTTCTCAAGAGATCCTCGTAACTTTGGGGGCAGGGAAAGACGAGATCGAAGGGACACTGGAGCGGGTGCAAGGCGTTATTCGGGTTGGCCTATGCAACATCTTTGGCATCCACGGCAACACATGGGATGACGTGGCAGACGGGGTGCGAGCGTGGTACAACAGTCTTGACGCCAATCAACGTTCGACAACCGCAAGCTGGCACAATGACGCCAGTAAGCCGCTGACTCAAGTATTTCTCGATCTGAGCGATCCTCGCGAGATCTTCCTGGACAAACTCCCCGCACGTCCCAGTTGTGGATTTGGGCGTGTTCAGGACTGGAACACAGACCTGACGAAAGACTATCTGGTCAAGATTCGCGATGGAGTGGAACACATCGAGGGGAACCGCGTCAAGGTGTCCTCCCCGGAAGCTGAACTGATAGGCAGATACCGCGAGGAGAAGGATTCCAGGCAAGACAAGGTCAACATCTCCTTCTCCGGCCCGCTGAGTCTCCGCCTGTCCCATTCCGATCCAGCGGTGCATGTTTTCGTCACCGACAACGATACGGATCCTATTGAGGGCACAAAGGAGCGGGATGAGTTTCAAGGCTCAAAGTCCTTCGACATCCATCGGCTAACCCAGGCACGGCGCGCCAATGTAACGATCAGGTATGTGGCGCAGGATGCCGATGGAAACTGGGGTATGACGAAGACGCTGACTTTCATCGATGAGACGTTTGAGAACGAGATTCGTAAGCTCAAGGAGTTGCTCAAGGAAGGCAGAAAATCCGTCAGTTTCATCTTTCCTACGAATGAAGCAGGATTTGTCACCGCTTGCCGCACCTTCTTCGAGAGTATCCTGGAAAATGAAGTGGTGGATCGGGAACACCTGCGTCAACTGGTACTCCAGATCCTTGACGAGTTGGATAGGCAATAGGACGAGGAGAAACCCGTTTTCTCGGAGAAAACGGGTTTCTGTAGCTTCTCTTCCCGGAGAGTCACCGCATGACCGTGCAAATTATCAGAGATCCTGCGCAATTACTCGATCCAGCGGGGTTCGATTGTGTGGTTGAGAGCGTCTCGGACTACGTGCCGGCAGTTCAGAGGATCAAACAAACGGTAGGTGCGGAAGGAACGCTCGATGTCCTGGTCCGGCATCCCGCCTGCTCTGTCTGGTTGGAACGATTGGCTGATTCCTATAATGATGCCGCGGTGCGCTATTCTGTCCAGACACCCCGCGAAGCTCTGGCTGAACGCTGGCAGACAGAAATACCTTCCTATGTTACGGACGAAGCGATCCTCGCTTCCGGTTTTCTGAGCGAGGACATTGTTCTCCGCACGAACCAGACTTATGAAGAGATCATCTTGGAGTCCTATTGGGGGGAGTTCTTCGGCTTCGCGCAGTTCCCTCTTCGACTGGCGGGGGAACTCATCGACAGCCTGGATGTCATCCGCTGGGATACGAACAGGGAGCGTCCTCTCGTTATGCAGGCATTCGAAACCTGCAAAGAACGCTGGCTCCATCACGCGACGCAAGGTGAGCTGACAACACTGATTAAGGCCGTCTTTGAGGCTCCCCAGGAGTTGAAAACAAACCTGGCGCGCTACAAACTGTTGCGCGGTTATCCTGCGAAGCTCAATGACGAACTTCTGGGAGAGTGGTACGCTGTCTTCAAACGCCTGAATGTCGATCCGGATCCGATAGCTTTGGAGTCACTGAACCTAAAGGAGACCATCCAGGAGATCGGCTACTATCTCAATGGACTTTCCTCCAGAATGACGAGTCAGGTGGACCTGGAACTTGTGCTGGACGAGATGAGCGGTTTTCTGCCCGAAGAGTTCGACTGGTTGGCGAAGCAACTACGTGATAAGGAAGACACCCTCCAGCTGAGTTCTCAATTCCTCCAACAGGTGGCTACGAAGTTCCAACCGATTCGCGACCAGATCGGCCGAGAACTCACTGCTTTGCAGATGATGATTCCACCTGCCTATCCCGCCGATCCAGCTCAGAATCGTACGGCCGAGGATTGGTTACAGTGGGCTATCAGTGAGTATCTGCCCTACCGCTTCTGGCTGGAAGAAAACGACCGTTGGGATGAAACGGTCATGTCCTATGCAGTCCGCTACGCCGATTGGTTCTATGACAACTATCTTGCCAATAAGTACCAGGCTCAGAATCGGTGGGTGTTCCATCTGTTAAATCGTGTGAAGGCGTCCCTGGCAGCGGGACACAAGGTGCTCTTTATCCTGATAGACAATTTCAACTTCAAGCACCTTCATGCACTGGTAGCAGAATTTGGCCACTATGGTTTCCACGTCGCTGGCAAGGTAGAGGCCGTGTGGTCACCGATTCCCACGGCGACCGAGGTGTCCAAATGGTGCCTGCTTGCAGGCGAACCGGATCTCAACGACGTCCAGGGACGTACTTATCCACAGATTCTGGACAGAGATTGGCAAGGGCACCTCGAAGGCTATCAGGTGGCCTACCTCCCCAGATTGGGGGAATTGAACAAGCGCCGCCATTTCGATGAGGATCTGATTCTGCTCAATTATATCCCCATTGATACGGTGCTGCATAAGGATGAAAGCCAGATCGGGACCTCTCATGCGGCTGAGATCCAGAGCTATCTTCACACATTAGCCCAGTCGGTCAGTCAGTTTGCCAGGCGAGCACGGGTTGAGCAACCGTTCGTCATTTACATCGCATCCGATCATGGTTCCACCAAGATCCCTCCAGAGGTGCATAACGTACTGGACGATCAGTTCTACCGAGAGCAGGCTCAGGATCGCCACCACCGCTACATTACGGTACCAGAAGAGCGCACACAGCATCCGACAGCTTATGATCAGGCTCACTGTTACATTGTTCATGCCGGTAGTTTCGGCACCCGTGAACATTATCTCATTGCTCGCGGTTATGACCGTCTTATTGCCACTTCCCAAGCCATCTATGTGCATGGCGGACTCACCCCAGAGGAGACCATCGTTCCATGCTGCATGCTGGCACAAACCGAGGTCGAGGTGTTACAGCCTACGATTCGTTTACCAGAGAATGTGATTCACTATTCTGTCAAAGCGAACCTGACCTTCGTTGTTGGAAATCCTAACGGCCATGAAATGACTCAGCTTGAATTGGATGTCATCGAGTCGGATCTCCCTGGCGTGCATGTTGAGACTGTCCCTGCAGGACTTGCAGTGGAGGTTCCCACTCCGGTGCGGATTAAGAGGCGTCCAGGTGTATTTGTCCTAGAAACCATCACTCTCAAGGGTTCGTTTGAATTCCAGGGACAACGCTTCGACATCGAGCCGGTGGCGATTCCTGTTGAACTCCGTTCGCTCATGGAGAGTCGGACTGAGTTTGATTTCAAACTGTGAGGAGGTGGTGATGTTGGAACCGTTTGAGCAAAAGGCACTGGATTATTACGGTGAACTGATCATCAACAAGCACCTGATCCACGATGCTGGTTTTGGAGCACGGGCTATCCCAACGTATGTTGGCGAGTGGATCCTTTCTCACTTTGTTGAGGACGGACGCATCAGCGAGGTGAGTCGTGAGCAGATCGCAGCCTTTCTCGGCAAATACCTGCCCGCCAAAGGTCAGAAGGACGAAATCAAGAACAGACTTCTCAAGCTAGAGACGGTGCAACTACTCGACGATTTCAGTGTTTCGATCAACCTCAAGACCGGTCAACGTCGCCTGCGGATCCCACTCCTCGACATCAACGATGCGTTCGTGAGCGAATCCATCGTGAGCGAGAACGAACTGCTGGTCACCAGCGGTGTCTGGGGCATCGGTTCCCTCTTTTACGTTCCGCCGGATGGCCCTAAAGACAAGGGACAGGTGTGGATGCGGGAGTTCAAGCCGTTTCAAGTTAGCAGCGTGGATCTCGACTATTTCAAGGAGTGTCGCCAGCACTTTGAGTTCGATGAATGGCTGGATCTGATTATCTCCAGTATCGGGTTCAATCCTCGTTCTCAGACACTGCGTCAGAAGATGATCCTCATCACACGCATTATCCCTCTGGTCGAGTCCCGGGTGAATATTGTCGAACTCTCTCCCAAAGGCACCGGCAAGTCGTTTGTCTACGATAACCTGTCCCGTTATGCCCGGGTGGTGGCCGGTGGCAAAATCACCCCGGCAGTGCTGTTCCACAATTTGAGCACTCATGCTCCCGGTCTGATCACACGCTATGATGTGATTGTGCTCGACGAAGTGCAGAGCATCCAGGGCGATAGTGCGGGCGAACTGATCGCGGGTCTGAAAGTCTACCTCGAATCAGGCCGTTACAGTCGAGGGAATACAATGGGTACTTCTGAGGCGGGTTTTGTCATGTTGGGTAACATCACCCTTGATGAACATTATCAGCCTATCTATATGGATGAGGGGGTGTTCCGTGAGATCCCGAACTTCCTGCAGGAAACCGCCTTCATTGACCGCATCCATGGGTTGATCGCGGGATGGGAGATGGGACGTGTCACCAAAGAGACCCCGTCTCGGACGATGGGTTTTAAGGGGGATTTTTTCTCAGAAATCCTCCATATCTTGCGCAGTGATGCTCACTATGCTGAGTACGTCTCCCAAGAAATGCACCTGATACACTGTGACGACCTACGAGACCACAAAGCTATCGCCCGCTTGGCCACAGGCTTTCTCAAACTTCTCTTCCCGAATATAAAACCAACGGAAGAACAATTCAAAGAGTTCTGCATCAAACCTGCTGTGGAACTACGTCAGCGTGTGCGCGATGAATTGCATAAGCTGGATCCGGAATATGCAAAGGTCGCCATTGGATATCAATGAACGCCTATTGAAGCGGCACCCGCAGAACCTGGTTCTCTATTTCGTCCTGCTCTGCTTGCTTGCCCTGATCCTCGTATCATGCCTGACAATAACAAACGCCGAAGAGAAAGGGGACATCCCTATGACAAACGACTGGCCGATGGAACGGCACGATCCCCAAATGACAGGGCATACATCCCTGAAAGGGAATATGTCGCAGGCCCCTAAAGTCGTGTGGAAGTATTATTTGGGGCTCTGGGGAAATCATCTGATCGTCAATACGTCCCCTGGAACAAATGAGCGAGTGGATCTGCCTACAGAGCCGTTTGGCAAAGGGTATGTTTCGACACATGCACTCGACTGGGATTTGCGACGGCCGCCTGTGGATATAGATGGAAGAGGGACGCTGGTGGATCTCCCGAACCAGTCCTCAGAGAAGCTGGCCAAGTTACTCCCTGGGATCCCAGGGTTCCAGCGCGTGGAGTTCGACAATGCCTTTTCCATCGGTGCAGAGGCCAATTACGGGCGATTGTATGCGTATGACGAGGGAGCCGAAAATCCACGTCTGGTATGGCAAACCGAGCATGTGAAAGACATGTATGCCCCTATCGTTGCGATCGCGGACACGGATCTCGATGGTGACGACGAGATTGTGCTGTTGACCCACTATCATCTGGCGATCTACGACGCACGCACAGGGAAAATCAAGGACAGCGTGCGTTGGAATGTTGGACGGAATTATGGGCAACTGGACGTGGTGGATGTGGACGGCGACGGTCGTCCCGATTTTGTGATTCAGGCCGATGATCCACCCCATCTGGAATTTATTCGGAATACCCCGGATGGTGCGGCTCTGGTCTGGTCACACAAATATCTCAAAGATGAGGCAGATGTCGCTGTGCCGAGAGAGTTCCAATTGCATAATCTGCCCAATGCCTTGCGTGACCTCGACGGCGATGGACGGATGGAATTAGCGGTCAACATCCGGGACTTCAAAGCAGATCGACGATGGCATGTGGTCGTCTTCGATGTGCTGACAGGGGAGGTCAAGGCGGATTTTGTGGATCGATATCTCTGGGCCGTTGCCGATCTTGACGGGGATGGTCACTTCGAGTTCTTCTTGAGTCATGCGTTTGATAAGACGGTGGAGCGCGATATGAAATTGTCTGTATCCACTTATCTTGGGACAGAGCTTGTCCCGCTTTGGGAAAGCCAAACCCCTGGGCGTTTTTGCATGCGCCCCTACTTCTTCCCAGAGCATGTGAATAGTGCAAGTTCCCGTGGGCCGGTGCATCATTCTACTATTGTCACAGGCGATGTGGATGGAGATAAGTCGGATGAGTTTTTCGTGATGACGGGTCAACAGCTCTTCGCAATTGGTCAAGATGACGAGGAGTACCGGGTCAAGTTTACTATCGCTGGCCCGTCTGACAGTCCACCAAAAGCAATTGCAACACGGCCTCTGCCAGATGGTGATTCGCAGGTGCTGGTGGAACTGCACGCTGAGTCGGGAGAGGTTCAACTTGACGGAGGCTCAGCGCAACTGAAATCTCACTATCCAATGGGGAACTTTCGGACAACTCCAACAGTTGCTGACGTGGATGGAGATGGCCGCAACGAGATCATCGTCGAAGACGCGGCTGGCTTCATTGAGGTTCTCGATCCGCCACGTGATCAGAGCATGTCCCCGGCTTTGCGATGGAAATTCCGCGGCTTTGCACAGCCAGTATGGGTCACGTGGAAAACTGGGCATGCTCCAGCGCCCGTGGTGGATCTGGACGGGGATGGTCGAAAGGAGATTCTCTGCTCGGATAGTGGGAATGAATCCCACACGACCATCTATGCGTTGCGTGCGGATGGCTCCATCTATTGGAAGTCGGAGTTCACCGACATCGCTCCTCGGCTGACAGAGACGTTCAAAGTGGGACGCTTCCGAGAGGAAGGCTGGGACGTGCTCGTCACGATACAGGCGACGACTCAGCCAGAAATGCTCTGTCTCGATGGCCGTACCGGGGAAATTCGCTGGCACAAGAAATCATGGCAGGATGCTAATGGACAGACCTGGCCTTATCCCAATCGGTACATGCTCTATGACGCGGATGGGGACGGATTCCATGAAATCTACGGTAGCTACGCCTACATCTACTATGCCCTGGATGGAAACACAGGCGAACCGATTCGTCAGCCGATCAACGTCTGGAATGAAGTGTTCCATCGCTGGCAGGCCTATTTCACGCCGATACCAGCGGACTTCAACGGGGATGGTAAGCCCGAATTCCTACTCGCTTCGGAATCTTACGCAATTGGCGGCGTGACGGTTGTGACACCCACGATGGAGGTACTCTGGGAAAAGCCGCTGGAGAATTCGGCCGGGGCACGTGGCCTTCAGGGGATCGGTGACTGTGATGGCGACGGCATCCCTGAGATCGCGTTCTATCATCTTGATGGCCGTATCGTATGTTATGACGGGAGAACGGGCAAATCCAAGTGGCAGATCGATGGATTGCAGGGCCACGGCAGTGGCAGCGGTGGACACTTCGCCAGTGGTGACATTGACTCCGATGGCCGAGACGAATTCCTGTATCCCCTCGGTTCCAACGAGATCATCGCCCTGGATCATGATGCCCCCGATCACATCCTGTGGCGTGCCCGTCTGGATGCTGAACCAGAAACCCCCATCCTGGCTGACATTGATGGCGATGGTCTTGCCGAGATTCTTGTCTGCACGACGGACGGGTATCTGAATGTATTGAAGGACTAATGGCAATCACAAAGATTCATGGCAATCACAAGGATTGCCCCAACTTAGAGGAAACCATGAAATCACAGGGAAAAATCGCTGTACTGCTAGGCGGTCGATCAGGTGAGCGCGAGGTCTCGTTCCGTTCGGGCCGCAACGTCGCTGCATCCCTACAGTCTCGTAACGTCGAAACAGTCCTGATCGATCCAGCAGAGGAAGATGCGATAGAGAGGTTATATGCGGAGGACATCGATGCCGTGTTCATCGCTTTGCATGGCCGCTGGGGGGAAGATGGCTCCATCCAGGGATTGCTCGAATCACTGGGACTACGTTACACAGGCTCCGGGATCCTTGCCAGCGCACTCGCAATGAACAAGGTCATGACGAAGCGCGTATTGGAATCTCATGGATTACCGACCTCCGCTTTTGTCGTCCATGACCCATTGATCCCTCTCGACAGAATGTGTCAGCAGGTTATGGAGACATTGGGGTTGCCGCTGGTCATCAAGCCCATCTCTGAGGGTTCCAGCCTGGGGGTTTTCATCGTCCATGAAGCAGAGGAACTCCCTGCCCTGGTGCGAAAAGTTCACCATGAATATGGGGAGCTGTTCTTCGAGAAGTACGTCCCTGGCAAAGAGATCACCGTGGGACTCCTGGGCACTGGACCCAATCTGCGGGCTCTGCCAGTGCTGGAGCTTGTCCCGAAGAAGGAGTTCTATGATTATGAGGCCAAATACACGAAGGGGCTTACCGAATTCATCCTCCCCGCACGCCTATCGAC
>JAJRTO010000240.1 GCA_024278235.1 Candidatus Poribacteria bacterium | reverse complement strand
GGATTTATCTGGACAGACAGATTTCAAAGCATCCACCATGAAGGAAAATGGTATCAGATCAGCATTTATCGCATGCGTCATCGAGGGTAGTCGGCTCAGTCAGGATGGCCAAACCCCGATTCTCCCGTTGGATTTGGCCATCCAACGGGAGGATGTGTGAGGCACTGAAACAGCATTCGGTATCATGTGTCCGCACCGTAATACCGCTCCAGCAGGGCATCCGTACGCCCGGACAGTGTTGCGAGCGCGTGGGCGGCCGATGCATCTCCCGCCAAATGTTGGAGCATCCGTCGACCTTCCTCCGCGCAAAGCTCGTCATGCTGCGGCATCACCTCACGCATGAGGAATAGTGCGTATTTTACGAACCGAAAAGGCCCATAAGCGCGCGGGGTTTCTCCAGGCAAGGCTTCGACGGCGACCGAATAGAGATCCTTGACGCCCGCGATCAGATCCGGCAGATCCGACGTTGGAGCAAAGAGGATCGTATAATACCAGCCGAACAGTTCTCCTCGCTCACAGCCATGTGCGTCACTCACTCCCACGATGGGGATCTCCCTGCCGCATGCACGCTCCTCATGATACCGGGCTACCTGGAGTGTGTTGGAATCCACCTCGGATCGATGATAACCACCTATCAACTCGTAAGCATCGAACGGCTGCTGCTCGAACAGATGGGATGTGATCGCCCCCGATGGTGAATAACGATGGCTGGTAAACCAGTAGGGATGACAGAAGATCCCCAGACCTCCTCCTTCGCGGATCTTGTCGAAGCAAAAGCAGCAAGAGGCATACTGGTAGCGGTCCACACCCGGAGGCAGTTCACCGAGCGCGTCTTCGATCTTCTTCACTTCTGTATAATATGCATCGCTGTCAGAGAAAAGGTCATTGACGCTGAAACTCCCCCCAAAATTGATCATGTGGACAGGGTTGGATGGAGGATGCACCTCCTCTCCTCGGAAGATGCGCAGATCCAGATCCACTCCTTCAAAGACACGTTGCGATTCCACAGAAGGGGCATACCGGCCATGATCGGTCAACGCCATGAAATCAAATCCAATGCGTCGGCATGCACTTGCCACATATCCTGGAGATTCGCGGCCATCCGAGTAGCTACTGTGTATGTGCATATCACCTTTATAGGGCCGCCGGCAGAACAGGTCTTCTCGGGCGGAATACACACGAAAATCGCCAACCATCTTCCGTTGGTCTCCAGAGATCTCTTCCACTATCAGGACGTGTTCTTGTTCGCTCTCGAAGTACTGTGGAACCTGAAGTATACCGTCTATGGGTTTCAGGGTCCTCGACCGCTGATCCGGCCATCCGCTCCGCCGGGCAAACTCCTCACATGGGAAGTAGCTGACTTCGTACTGTTTCTCATCACTGAAACGGCAGTGATCGAATAGCGGACGAATGGTAATGACGGTCTCCTGATCGGCCGGTACGACCTTTGGTGTGCTCTCAAAATAACGATTTTCAAGCTTCACAAGCGGACTCCTCACTTTCATGAATTCCAGGTATTGTAGCATAATTGCCCTTGTCAGACGAGCTAAAATGCTTTATGATTGGGCGTTGTTCACAGTCTCAGTAGATCACAATTCTATGAGAGGAGTGGCCTCCCGGCCACGATTATCGCGTCTCGGAAGACGCTCCTACGGTGAAAATGTGAAGGACCGAGTCTTATCTACTGAAAATATGGTGTGGATGTTGGCACGCAAGTGCGTATGCTCGAAACAGAGGAAGAGGAGATTTTCATGCTTCGGACCAATGCAGACAAACTCGTTAAGGCAATCGTCGAGGGGACCATCAACCATCCAACGGCTTCACCATACAGAGTCACCGCCTGGGGAGAACCCGTCGTATTGCCAGGTACCGGTGGCATCACATTGAACATCCGCGTGGGAGACCTGGCGACAGGTTGGGCGGCGGATCATGTGGAACCTGGGGTCACTATCAAGAATTCCGATGGAGGAGCCAATAATGGGCTGAACACGCTTGCGGCTATAGGCAATGAGGCCGTGGTTGCTGGCGGCGATGCTAAAGACGAGAAAGGAGTGGTTGTCGGCAAGCATGGAGGAGCAGAGCATGTAATGATCGATCTGCCCTGGGAAACGATGGAGAAGCTGAATATCGGTGACAAATTCGTGATCCGTGCCTATGGACTTGGACTCAAGCTGCTCGATTTCCCTGATGTGACGGTCATGAATCTGGATCCCGGCCTTCTGGAAACGCTCGACATCCAGGCGGATGATGAAGGGAAACTGGTGATTCCCGTGACGCATACGGTTCCCGCGGCGATCATGGGATCAGGGTTAGGTAGTAACCAGGCTTATCGCGGGGATTATGACATCCAGATGTTCGATAAAAAGACAGTTCAGGAATATGGCTTGGAAGATCTGCGATTCGGGGATCTGGTAGCGCTTATCGATGCGGACACCACTTATGGCCGTATCTACAAGACAGGGGCTGTCACCATTGGAATCATCGTACACAGTGATTGTGTGACTGCGGGGCATGGTCCGGGTGTCACAACGCTGTTCACCTCCTCCAATGGACAGATAGCACCGAAGATCGATCCCGGAGCCAATATCGCCAGGATTCTGAATCTGCGGGATGACTTTTGATGAGGTCATGAGATTCGCCCACCCTAACCGAGGAGTTCGCAATGATACAAGCAGGATGCATGCGGATCGACATCACGCCTGAACTTGGTGCTGAGATGCCAGGTTCCATGCAGAAGAGATTCGCCAAAGGCGTGCATGATCCGCTCTTTGCACACGCGATGGTGTTGGACAATGGTGAAGCGGCAGTTGCACTCGTTGGACTCGACGCGCTTTCGGTCAAGCGATCCATCGTGACAAAAGCCCGGGAGATGATCTCAGAGCGTACCGATGTCCCCGCTTCGCATGTGATGGTTGCCGCAAGTCACACACATAACGGGGGACCGATCGCTGACTGTTTTCTGAGTGAGTCAGACCCAGCATACTGTGAACGAGTTGCGCAGGCGGTTGCGGAAGCCGTCATTCAGGCATGGCAATGCCGGGAACCGGTCAGTCTGACGGTTGGCAAGGGCTTCGAGGATTCAGTGGCTTTCAACCGTCGTTTTCGCATGAAAGATGGTACGGAGCGGATGCATCCGGGCAAGGGGAACCCTGATACCGCCGGCATCGCAGGCCCTGTGGACCCTCAGGTAAGCGCGATTGGGGCCATCAATCAGAAGGGCAGATTCCTCGGATGTTGGGCGCATTTCACCTGTCATGGAACTCTGGGAGTCGGCGGCAATGGCTTTTCCGCCGATTATCCCTATTATCTGGCACGTGCCATCCAGCGCGTGATGGGGAATGAAGATGCCGTCGTCTCTTTCGCCAATGGAGCTTGTGGAGATGTGACTCAAGTAAACAACCTCGGAACACACGAACGTGAGTTTGGCGAGCGGTGGGGCTGGCACGTCGGGACCACGGTTGGTGCGGAGGTGATCAAGATCCTGGCAAGGATGTAAACGGTGAGTGAACTGCCACTCGCAGTTCAGCGCGAGAAGATCTCATTGCCATTGCGCGATATTCTACCGGAAACATTGCAGAGAGCACGTGATCTACTGGCGACAAAGACGGAAGATCGCTGGACACGCGAGGAGATCTATGCGCGAGAACTGGTATTGCTGCACGAGATGAAGCCTGAGGAGCCGGCGGTCGAAGCCGAGATCCAATCGATGCGTGTCGGCCCGATGGGACTCGTCGCTGTCCCTGCAGAATATTTCTGTCAATATGGCCTCGACATCAAAGGCACCTCTCCATTCGAGCACACTTGTGTCGTGGAATTGGCGAATGGCTGTGTGGGATATGTGCCAACTCTCCGTGCTTTTGTCGGCGGGGGCTATGAGCCGGAGACAGCTCGTTCGAGCAAATTATGCCCCGAAGCGGGGCACCAGATCTCGATGACTGCAACGAGGCTGCTGCATTCACTCCAGGATTGACGATGATGAATGATTCCCCTCACTGGTTCTTATGAAACTACTTCCTTCATCATTGCTAGACCGAATACGGGAGAACCGGCGTAAAGACATTCCCGGCGGTTATCGAGAGGTCTGGATATTAGGCTATCCAGTCATCGTATCGATGGTTTCACAGACGGTCATGTGGCTCGTGGATACCATGATGATCGGGCGCGTCGGGACAACACCACTTGCTGCGGTCGGATTCTCCGGCATGGTGGTCTGGACTTCATTCTCATTCTTCAACGGCCTTCTGAACAGCACCAATACGTTTGCCGCACAGGACTATGGACGGAAGGACTACCGGGCGGCGGGGAGAATAACCTGGCAAGGACTCTACATCGCGTTGATTTCTTACAGCGCGGTCCTACTATTTGGTTTGTTTG
>JAJRTO010000239.1 GCA_024278235.1 Candidatus Poribacteria bacterium | reverse complement strand
TCTGGGAGACAGCCACTTGATCAGTTGATTGAGCAATGTCAACAGGAACAGGTAGAAGATGGTGTTGAAGAAGAGGGAAACGGTGGTTGGATACCCTGCGTTCCAGAGGGTCGCAGTCATCAACCAGAGCGAGTTGAGAGGTATGAGGAAAAGCACAACCAGCAGAATACGAAGGGACATAGCGGTAGTTCTGGAGCTAATAGTACGCCCAGCGTTTGTCGTTGTAGTAGTTGATGAGGATTGGCTTGAGAAGCGTGTTGACCCGGACATCCAGTTCATCGACATCCCTGCCGAAATGAAACATCGCTTGCATCGAATCCTGGGTGAGATAGAGTGTGTCCACATTCAGTGGGATCGTCTCAGGACGGAGCGGCTCATGGGAGGCGAGATTGAATCCCCAATCCCCCAGGGAAGGGACATCGAGATGATAGGCGAGTGTCTGCAAGCCCGCAGCTTCCATCGAGCGGTGGATGCTCCAGAAGGCAGCGCGTGCAAAATAGGGCGAAGTGCTCTGTGAAACCAGTGTGCCACCAGGGCGCAGCACACGCGCCGTGAGCTTGTAGAATTCGACAGAGTAGAGTTTCGACAGCGATTCATGATTGGGATCGGGTAGGTCGATCAAGATAACGTCGAAGGTATCTCCCGTTTCCTCGACGAATTTGTAGGCATCGCGATTGATGATCCGCACTTTGGGATGACTCAGGGAACCCTGATTGAGAGCGACGACTTCCGGGTGTGTGCTGCAAACCCGGATGATCTCTGGATCGAGATCAACCAGAAGGATCTGTTTGACATCGGGATATTTCAACACTTCTCTGGCTGCAAGTCCGTCGCCTCCACCGAGGATGAGCACGGATATCCGACGCTTTGCCGCCTCCATCGCCGGATGCACCAACGCTTCATGGTATCGATACTCGTCCACGGAACTGAACTGGATCTGACCATCGATGAACAGCCTCAAGTCGTTGCGACGCTTGGCAACCACAACCCGATTGGCCTGAGGCTCCGGCTGGGCGTCCCACGTGTCGCCCATTCTGGTGAGCACGATCCGCTGATATTCCGATTGCTCCGCGTGCACGATCTGAGCATCATAGAGCCCTCTCTCCAGATAATTGCTGATACGGTTCGATTGGACAGAGGCGGCGAGCAACCCTCCGCCGATGATCAGAATCGACAGCGCGAGTGTTATCCTGCTGGTGACCTCAGTCCAATACTCCAGTAGCAGGGCGACCGCCACGACTACGTTCAGAAACCCCACGACAAACGCTGTCTGCACAAGCCCAAGATGTTTCAGCAGCAGGAGCGGGAATGCGACGGAACCGACGAGTGCTCCCACATAATCAAACGCGAATACATTGGCGATCGTGACACGCAGGGAGCCATACTCTTTCATAATGCGTGTCAGAACAGGGATCTCCAGACCAACGAAAGTTCCAATACCGATGATGAGTCCAAACATCGCCAAAAAATAGGGGGTGGTGCCGCCGTAGCGAACGTACATGCTCAACAGCAGTACCGTGGAGATCCCTCCCAGTAACCCGATTATGATTTCGATCTGGATGAACCGGTCTACCAGATCTCGGAGGAAATATCTGGAAAGGAAGGAACCCAGCCCCATTGAACTCATGAAAATACCAATAGTGATGGAAAAGTAGTAGACGCTGTTCCCCAGCAGATAGGATGACATCGCCGCAATGATCAGTTCATACACAATTGCGCAGGATGCAGCCACGCAGACTGAAAGCAACAGTACGAGCACTCTGCGCTTCGAGGCATCGACCGCTGGCGGTATTTCCTCTGCTAAATCGATGGGTTCAGTTATCATGGGGGGCTAGGTGTGCAACTGAATCAGTGAGTGGGTCCAGACCATTGCCAACTCCTCAACATAGGAATGAAGGGTGCGTATCTCCAGAGATCCCTCATCGGCACGGACGATATCCAGTATCGTCACCGGTTCTGTAAGCAGGCTCGCAGGCCGGGGAAAACGGTACACCATCCTGCCGGACGCCCTCTGTTTGAGAATCCGTTCCTGTTCTCCGATGAATGACTGTGGTGCGTGATGGGAAACATCCATATCGACTTTGTACGAAAAGTGCTAGTCGTGTCGTTCCCACGTGAACGCCCGGCCACCGTGTATCAGATGGGCGTCGGCTTCTTCAGGCAGCCGTTTGCTGCTACCGGTGAGGACCTCTCCCAGACAGCCGTGCGCTGTTTCTACATTCAGCACATGGCTGCTACCGATGATCCACAGGTCCGCACGATACGTCTGCATCCGGATCGTTCGGCGCTCCAGAATGTGGAACAAAGTCGGCGCGAGCTTCCGCCGGTATACACCGAACAGAAGTTCGTCAACACGCTGTGGAATGTATGAGATTTCCCTGTTCATCATAGACTTTCATATTGAGGAGGAATAAGCCACGCCGAGGGCATCCATCACGGCCTCTGCTGTCTCGATACCCCGGTAGGTAGCCTGCTCAAACACGGGGGTACCAGCCACATCCATTCCGGCAAAATGCACTCGTCCAAACGGCTTGAGCATCTGCTGTCGTTCAGTTCCCCAGAGGTAGCCGGGACGCATCGCCACCATGGCATGTCCCCACTTGAAGATGTCAAGCCGGGTGATGAGCTGAGCGATATGAGGGTGCATCTGCTCCAACACACGCAGGATCTTGCGTGCCCAGTACTCCCAATCTTCGCCAAACAGTTCGTATCGCTCCGCCTGGATGTCTGAACAGAGCGCCGCATAGAAGGTGAGCACTGTGGGAAGTTCATGTCGCTCATAACGATGGAGCATGTGTCGATTGTCGATGTAGCCAAGTCCCCATGCGTCGTATGAGAGCACCTCCCATGCGGCGGGATACCTCTTCTCGTTGGGATGTCTGCGCAAGTGGACTGCAGCCGTAACCCAGGGGACGTATTCACAGATCTCGAACTCAGTGCGTCCCGCCTGCTCAAGTTCCGGCATCAGAGAGTAGACCGAGTTCTTGGGGATGGTATGGATCACCCATCTCGTCTGGAACATGTACGCATCGTGGACGGTCGGGCCAACGCAGGTGACCAGCACACGCTCCCCGTCGTTTTGTATCCTCGCCGCCAGGGTATTCAGACGCAACTGCTCTGGCTTCAGACGCTTTGCCAGTCCTTTTGCGAGGAAAGCGTTTCCTTCAGGCCAGGAGAGCAGTACGGGCGCGGGCGTCCCCGGCGGTTCGAAGTCCATGAACGACGAATTTGACTGTGCCCAGAATTGAATCCCCACCCATGCCGAGACATCGTGGATCTGGCATCCATATTCATCCATCATCCGGTTGTTCACATACCATCGAGTCGGCGCGGAGTGAATACCGAGGGAATCGAGGTAATCCGCCATCGAAATCCGATCCAGTGAGCGTACCTCTTCATCGGGCGAAGTGTATTGGTTTGGGCAACCGAAGGCGGTACGTCCCTCTGCATCTCGCCAGTTGGCCCATCGATACAAGATCTGCCGGAATCGTTCGAACTCGACGACTTCCTCGGACGATGCAACCTCAATGGGGAAGTGCGCCGGTCTCCACTTGCCACCTGCGAGCAGGCTCACTTCAGGTTCGGGCACCACATAGTTTGGCTCCACGACAGGCCACTCGCCATTGTAATCGATGATGATGCCGAGATCCTCACAGATTTCCAGGAGGTACCTGCTTCCGGGACGTGGCGATTCGATATAGTGAGCCCCCCACGGGAAGATGATATCACCATCCTCCTGCGCAATGCAGGTACCGCCTATCTGGTCCGCTTTCTCAAGAACCAGAAAGTTCGTGATGCCCGAACGAGCGAGCTTCCACGCGGCTGCAAGACCAGAGATGCCCGCACCGACAATGATCACGTCATACAGGTGCGGTTCAGGTTCTGTGGCTGCCGTATCGACAGCATTCCCTCGAAGTGCATGACAAAGCGTGTAGTCCTCTCCGACCACGCGCCCCGAAAATGGAAGTCGGCGACGCGATGACACGGAACCGCAACCATGCAGTGCCGGCAAATACGCGCCAAACGCCATGCTCTGTCCGATACGCTTGAGAAACTCCCGCCTCGTACTGCGTCCGATCATAGAATCGATGCGGCGACGATGAGACCCAACCCGATCATGATTCCCGCCACGACCACACCCGCCGCGACGTTCTGATCTTCCGCGATCTCTTTGTTGAGGCTGAAGGGTGTTGCCACATCGAAAAGCTTGAACCCGATCAACAACACGATAATCCCGAGTGCGCTGTAGATCACCGATGCCAGCACCCCGTGGAAGAACTCCTGTCCCCAGCTTACCGTGCTACTGTTGTCATCAACGGCCGAGGCTATACTTGCCGCGCTTATCAACAGCACGGCGATCAGAATACCACTCTTCATCAATTTGCCGGACATATTTCCATTCCTTTCATCCGATTGATTGGACCATGCGAAATCTTATGGAGCCGATCTAGCTCCACTCTTCACCTTCTTCGGCTCGATTCCTCAGCACCTCGACTTGGTGACGAGGTAAAATGATTCCTGCATAGGCATCGAAAGCCCCCGACGCCCATTGAACGATACCGACCGTCTGTCGTTCATCTTCAGTAAGGAAATCGCAATAAGCCAGTTCTTCGCCCTGCGACCCTTCTTGTCGATAGTAATCGGCTTCCCCGAATTCATCCAGGTAATATGTGGTGTCTTCGTACTCGATTTCGCCCTGTCCGTCAGCGACGAACCTCTCCAGATCATCGGGGGTGATTCCCAGGTCCTGGAAACTGATCTCGGAGGTAAGCGAAACATCTGTAGCACCGGGTTCCCAATTGAGCCACCATTCCTGGTCATCATCGCCGCTGAGTTTGGCCTCGAACCACTCACTGTTCCCCGCTTCGTAGCGGCTCTTCTCCTCCACGAGGTAATCCGTGTCCATGATCGAGAGGATTCCACCCGGCGCGAGGTTGTCGAGCGATAGTTCTGAGGATTGCTGCGAAGCCTGTGCATTTTGTGTTTCTTGATTCGCCTGTTCCTTCCGCTGGCGGAACGAGCGAATAAGCATCATAAGGACGATCACTGCCAAGATTATCAGCACGATTGTCATGTTCATACCTCGATTCAAAAAGTGGCGAGGCGGCCTTTGTATCCCTGTCAGGCACGCCTCACAAAACCACTCTTACTTGCCTGTTCCCCGGCTTCCACCGCGGAAACTACGACGACTGCTGGAAGACATTCGCGAGGAACGGCCGCTTCGGCTTACTGAGGATGCGCGGGATGTGCCCCTGGATACAAAATTTGGAGGTCTCGTTCGGCTTGCAGCTTTGCTACTTCGGACCGTCGTGCCTGAAGCCGTCCTGATAGGGGTGGTCGCAGGTCGAGACGCCCTGTAACGGCTGCGATTGACCGTAACCGGCCGTGTGTAAACGGGCGCATGCCATCCACCGTACCATCCACCGTACCAGCCACCGTACCACCTCGGCCCATACCACATGTAGGGGCCAAACAGGATGTCACGGAAGATCATGTACGTAAAATAGGTTTCTAACCAACTATACTGACGCACAGGATATTCAGAGCGATAGTGACGCTGAGAGTTCTGGTACAGGTACTCATTGGTGGAAGCATCGACCACCATCGTCTTGGTAGATTCATTGATAGTTACCGAGAGCGCACACAGTTCAATCCCTTGTTCGGCGATCTTTGACCAATCAGAGTTGCTCGTGGGATCCTTGGGATACTTTTCAGGATCGGGAACTCGTACCGAGTAGATTCCCACTTCCCCTTTCGTAGACTCAGGAACAACCAGAACAGGGTCTAAGTTACCATCGTTATTGAGATCGACGCGATAGTTGACTTCAGGATCATCCATGATCCTCTGACTTAACTTCTGCACGACTTGCTTCTGGAACTCATCCGAATTTGGTTTCTGGTTGGGGGTTATCTCACGCAGGATTTCTTTGAGGAGATCCGGCAAGATCGCCGGGTTCATTTTATCACTCAAGTCGATTTTTGCCGTCACCTGTGAACGCCCAACACCAACGACGTTACGCGATTCGCGTTTCTTGGCAGTCGAAAAGAGTAAAACCAGAACCAGAACCAGCACAAGACCGAGAAACCATACAACGGGTGGGATTCTCATCTTTACCTCCCTGCCCGGGCTCGCCGTACGTTTGTGTTTCCGTACAACAGACCAAGTTTTTCGACTATGATACCTGTGAGTAACGACTGAGATTTAAGCTTGTTGTTCACGGTTGCCCTTCCGTTGGGCACGAGATGATTATACCGGTTATTTGGATCTACCACAACAGAAAACATGCTGTCCCCTGATTCCACTGTTTTTTCAGATCCACCTTCGTCGAACTGTTTCGCCCTTCCTATGGACTGCAACGGCTTAGCCACTGTAGAGTTGCTTTGACAACGACATCTTTCATCTCTTTCCTTATCTCCTTCTTATTGCCAGCAATAGTGGTGTCACCAACGCTCACCATTTTACCTGTCCGGACATCCCCTAGTCAACAAGGATTTCCATTCACTCTTGATTTACGGCAACACAGTGTTATCATCCCCACTAATCGAGAGGTTGCGAGTCTCACCATCGCAGAGCCTTTTGCTGTCCACTACTGAAAGCTGTCCACTACTGAAAAAGGGGAGAAGCATGTTGATCCGCAGGCAAAAAGCTGATAGTATTGCTCATAGCTGGCTGCCGGAGTTGGTGATAAGAGTTGCCAAGTCTCCATAACCGTCCTTAGACAGGAGGAACTTGATGAAAAACTTCGGTTGAAAGCTAACTGAAATGACTTGCAACGTTTTGCGTAAGGAGGACAGCACAATGAGTCGCATCAATCATGTCATTGCGGTTATCACACTCACCCTTCTATCAACTACGGTTCTGGCTTTGGACAGCGACACTATCTTTTCCTTTCACTTCAACGAAGGAAAAGGGAACGAAGCCTTCGACTCATCAGGAAATGATAATCATGGCATACTGGGTGGCGGAAAAGAACCAGACTGGGTTCAAGGACCAGAAGACCAGTTCGGAACTGCGCTGGAGTTCTTCGATGCCAATTTCGTAGAAATTCCGGATTCTCCCAAAATGGATACAGGGGAGGAAATCAC
>JAJRTO010000017.1 GCA_024278235.1 Candidatus Poribacteria bacterium | reverse complement strand
CTTCGCTCATTCTGAAGAGAGACGATATTATTTTCATCAGCCGCTGATGTTTTGCGGCGTACACAAGGAGATTTCCATGTTCTGGTTTCTGATTCTCCCTCTGGTATCCTCCGGTTCTGTGCCCCAGATCCAGCATATTCGGGTGCAACCGTCAAATCAAACCGTGAGACCCAACCTCGTACCCAACTTCAGTTTCGAGGAAGAGGCTGACGGGATCCCTGTGGGCTGGCGTTGGAGTCCGCGCAACACGGATGCCGAGCTTCTCGTGGATTCGGTTCGAGCCCATACAGGAAGGCGATCCGTCAGGCTCACCAATAGCACTTCGTTCGGTGCACATGTCTATGGGACGCTCTGGACAGAACCCGCGATCCCCGTCAAACCGAACACGCGTTACACGCTGAGTTTCTATGCGCTGTCCGACTCCCCCGGAGCCGCTTGGGTGGGTGGGGGAAAAGGGTGGAACATCCGGGTATCTATCGAACCCACGCAGGGGCAATGGCGGCGTTTCCACACCGAATTCACCACGGACGAGGATGAAACCGAGTTTGTGCTGCGCATCAACACGGACAGTCCCACCCCAGGCTTCCGGGTGGATGACCTGAAACTGGAGGAAGGCACTCCTGCGAGTTTCTGCGAGCCGCCTCCGAGCCATGTCGAACTTGTGCTGTCGGCAGACGAATCGTCGTCTGTCATGGTTGATGAGGATTGGAAGAAGGCGTTCGATGTTTACACACATACCCGCAGACGAGTTGAACTGCAAGTGGAGTTGACGCAAGGAGATGCCTCATCCCAACGAAGAATGGAGGCAACACTCGAACAGGGATTTTCGCACGTTCAGGTAAGCGGTGAAGCGCGAGATCCCAGTGACCGCCCGTGCACGCTCGTACTGCGTATCCATGACCCATCGGGCCTACCACTGGCGGATGCATCGACATCTATGCGATTCCTTTCGCCGGCCAACGCACGCACTCGACTGACGCAATTACGAGAGCGTTCCCGGCAACTGGATGCGGAGATAGAGCAGGTGAAGCAAGCGGGTCAGGATCCGGCCTATCCCCTGGTGAAAACCACCATCCTGCGCAATTTCATCGGCTATGTGGAAGCGGATTTGGAACATGGGGAAATCCAACGTGCTTTTGATCAGATCAACGAACTTGAACGGCTCGCCCAGGAGGCGGATGAGCAACTGCGGAGCGCACGGGAAGGGCAGTCAACACTCCCGGAAGTGCCCCGCTATGTGACAAGTCCGATCACCATCGATGGGCCTTCTTTAGTGGCGGACGCATTCTATCCGGTGAGCCGACGTCGAGAACGTCGTCCCATCTTCTTCACGGGCTACGGGCATTTCGCCCAGGTGCGCCGAGATCTGGAGCGGTTCCCCGGTTATGGTGTCAACATCATTCAGATCGAGTTTGGCCCCCATAGCATCTTTCCTGAAGAAGGTGTTGCCTCGGATGCCACAATTCGAGAGTTCCTGAAGGACTTCGACCGGGCTGCCGATGCCGGTGTATCCGTGTGCCTACTGATCAGCCCTCATTACATGCCCGATTGGATGCTGGAAAAGCATCCCGATCTTCAAGTGGAACGGGTGGGTTTCCTCAAATACTGTCTGCACGCTCCCGCAGGGCAGGAGTTCCTGAAACGCTACCTGCAGTTTGTGATTCCCCGCATCAAAGACCATCCCGCACTGCACAGCATTTGCCTCACGAACGAACCGGTGAACGCGGAATCATCCGAGTGCAAGTACGCGCAGCAACTCTGGCACGAATGGCTCAAGACGCGGCATGGAGAGGTCACGCTTCTCAACCAACGGTGGCGGACCGAATACGCCTCCTTCAAGGATGTGCCATTGCCCGAACCGCGTGTGGAGCCAACACCGTTGGCGTATGAGTTCGTGCGATTCAATCAGGAATGGTTCGCCGGATGGCATCGCATGCTGGCCGATACCATCCATGAGATCGCACCAAATTTGCCCGTACACGCCAAAGCGATGGCATGGAATTTCTTCTCTGACGGAGATCAACGTTTTGGCGTCAATGCAGAACTCTTCGCGAGCTTCAGTCAGATCAACGGCAACGATTCCGTGAATTCGTACACACACGGTCGGGGAGAGTGGTCGCAGAGTTGGCAACTGAACAACGCGGGACATGATCTGCAACGCTCTGTCGCTGACCTGCCTGTGTTCAACTCGGAGAACCACCTCATCAGGGACCGGGAGACCCGTTTCATCCCACCCGGACATGTGCGGACGACGCTGTGGCAGGCAGCGATTCACGGTCAGAGCGCTACGACGATCTGGGTGTGGGAACGCACCTATGACCCCAAAAGTGATTTCGCAGGAAGCATCATGCACCGACCAGCGTGCGCCGAAGCAGTAGGGCGGACAGGGTTGGATCTGATGCGCTTGGCAAAGGAGGTCCAGGCAATCCAGCAGCTTCCCGCTCAGGTGGGTCTGCTCTATTCCACCACGGCGATGGTATATGACGGCGGGGCATACACAGACTGCCTGAACCAACTGGTCACCGTGCTCTCGTTCACGGGATTGAAAGTCGGTTTCGTAACGGAACGTCAGCTTGCATCAGGGACTGGACATCGGCCGCCCTTACTGCTCGTTCCCAACATAGGACACCTGTCCGATACGGCGTTTGACGCGCTACGGGACTATCCCGGTCGGGTGGTGCTGGTGGGTAGTGGGCTCCTGAGCAGGGATGAGTACGGCCACGAACGGACGGCTGTGCTGGATGCGGAGTCGGTCCCCTTCTCGCGCGGCGAAACCGAGGCACGCGGCATCTGGGAGGATCTTCTGGTACGACTACCCGCATGGGGGATTGAGCCGTTGGTTCGCATCACCGACTCAGCAGGACAGCCCGTGTGGGGCGTGGAGTGGCTCACCGCCAAATACGCAGGCGGTATCGTGGTCAACCTGATCCAGCATGCTCGGCAGGCGGTCGAGATTCAGGTCTTGCGTGACAAAACGCCTGTGCGCTGCACTGATCTTTTCACCGGGAAGACATCCGACGGAACACTCCTATTGAAACCACTCAGTCCCCGGTTACTCCGTCAGGATCAATAATTCACCACTTCGACTTGTGTGTTGGTTACTGGGCATCAGTCTTCAGTCTTCAG
>JAJRTO010000238.1 GCA_024278235.1 Candidatus Poribacteria bacterium | reverse complement strand
GGTATGGTGACCACTGAAAATGATGAGTGGGCCGAACAGATGCGCCTCAAGAGCCTGCATGGTATTAGCAAAGATGCGTGGAAGCGCTATAGTGAATCGGGCTTTCAACCTTATGATACGTTGTATGCGGGCTACAAATACAATATGACGGATATGCAGGCGGCGTTAGGCATCCATCAACTGGCGCGTGTTGAAGCCAATCATCGACTCCGTGAGTATTACTGGGGTCTGTATGACGAGGCATTTTCAGACCTGCCGGAGGTGATAACACCCGGTCCTGAGAAGGAAGGACGACACGCACGGCATCTTTATACGATACTATTGGATCTCGACCGGCTGTGCATCACACGAAATGGGTTTGTTGGTGCGCTTCAGGCGGAAAACATCGGTTGCGGCATTCACTTCATCGCACTTCACCTGCATTCGTTCTATCGGGAACACTACGGAACCAAGCGCGGTGATTTTCCTCATGCAGAGTATATTTCTGACCGTACCGTTTCGTTGCCTCTCTCTGCACAATTGAGCGAAGCGGATGTATCGGATGTCATTGCTGCGGTCCACAAGATCATCAAAGCTTGTCGGCGTTGATCTGAAGCCTACCCAATCTATGTTCTCGGCATCTGAAAGTCGAAGATGTCCTGAAAAATTACCTGCGAACGAAGGAATGACTTAATGAAGATCATCAATGTGGTCGGTGCGCGTCCGAATTTCATGAAGATAGCCCCTATCATGCGTGAAATGGACCGAGGGGCTGGACTCAGCCCGATGCTTTTACACACAGGTCAACACTATGATGAGGCGATGTCCAAGGTGTTCTTCGAGGATTTAGGATTACCGCAGCCTGATATCTATCTTGGTGTTGGATCCGGATCGCATGCAGAACAAACGGCACGAGTCATGATCGAGTTCGAGCAGGTCGTGAATCGGGAACAACCCGATCTGATTGTGGTTGTGGGTGATGTGAATTCGACCATTGCATGTACCCTCGTTGCTGCTAAACTCGGCGTATCTGTTGCACATGTAGAAGCGGGGCTCAGGAGCTTCGACCGACGGATGCCCGAAGAGATCAACCGAATTGTCACTGATGCACTGGCAGATCTATTGTTTACCTCCGAGAAAGGCGCGGAAGATAATCTGACACGCGAGGGGATTGCCCGGGAGAAAATCCACTTCGTCGGAAATGTGATGATCGACTCACTATTACACAGTCTGAAACGCGCTGAGCAATCGTCTATCCTGGAACTGTATCAGATCACCCCAGGACAGTATGCTGTCTTAACCCTTCATCGTCCCAGCAACGTGGATGAACAGGATGCCCTGATCAGCATATTGGACGCGCTCGACAAGATTCAGAAGTGGATTCCCATCGTATTTCCTATGCATCCGCGTACGAAGGCCCGCATTGAATCATTCGAACTCAGTTCACGGGTTGCGAAGATGGAACATCTGTTCGTAACCCCGCCACTTGGGTATCTTGACTTCATCCGCTTGTTCTCAAAGAGCCGCTTTGTTCTGACGGATTCCGGCGGGTTACAGGAAGAGACAACAGCACTCGGCATTCCGTGCATTACCCTGCGGGAAAACACAGAACGCCCCATTACAGTTACTGAGGGTACTAATATGCTGGTCGGTTCAGATCGGGAGGCTCTCTTGAGCGAGACGAGAGCGATTCTCGAAGGGGAAGGGAAATCGGGGCGTATACCCGAACTTTGGGATGGCAAAGCCGCAGAGCGCATTGTATCTGTGATTCGTGAGGAGCGTTGATCATGAAAAATTTACTCATCACGGGCGGCGCGGGCTTTATCGGCTCCCATTTCATTCGGCATATCCTGGAACGCTACGATTACACAGTGGTAAACTATGATGCGCTCACTTATGCGGGAAACTTAGAGAACTTGCGCGATGTGGAGACAGATCCGAAATACAGGTTTGTCCAGGGCGATATCTGTGACAGAGAGGCCGTTCACTCTGTGATCCAACAGTACGATATTGACACTGTGGTGAACTTTGCAGCGCACACCCACGTAGATAGATCACTGATGGAGCCAGGCAGTTTCATCCAGACCGATGTCTTTGGGCCTTATGTTCTGTTAGACGCTGCACGTGAATTTGGTCTGGAACGCATCCTACTCGTATCCACGGATGAGATCTATGGGAGCGTGCCAACAGGTTCCTCCGTCGAAACGGATCTCCCCAAACCGAGTAGTCCCTACTCGGCAAGCAAGGCTGGAGGAGAGTTGATGGGGCACGCTTATTACGTCACGTATGGAGTGCCTGTTTTGATCACCCGAGGCTCCAACACCATAGGGCCTATGCAATATCCTGAAAAAGTTGTTCCCCTTTTTACTACCAACGCAATAGATGATATGTCTCTCCCGATCTATGGCACGGGACTGAATGTGCGGGACTATATTTATGTAACCGATCATTGTGAAGGGATCGACACAGTACTGCATCACGGAGTTCTCGGAGAAGCCTATAATGTGGGGGCAGGCGGCGATAATGAACGGGATGTCCTCACAGTGGCTCGAACCATTCTACGAATTGTTGGCAAACCAGAATCTCTGATCCAGCACGTTACAGATAGACCGGGGCATGATATCCGCTACTCTCTCAATTGCGCCAAGTTACACGCCTTGGGATGGAAGCCACGGCACGATTTCGCATCGGCAATGGATAAAACGGTGCGTTGGTACATGGAGAATGAACCGTGGTGGCGGGCTATCAAGGAGAAGGGCGAGGAATACAAACGCTTTTACCATGCTCAATATCACACGAGAGTGTGATGCTAAGAGTGCGGAGGATAAACACCCAAATCTATCCTCCGCTTACGGATTCAGAATCATCCTGATGAATGATATTACTTATTGTAGCATGAATTGACCTGGATTTCAACATTATAAGTGTGACTTCTTCATATGCGAGGCAGATAGTGCATGATACGGACACTGCTCCATCTGAGTATTTCACTGGATATTGGTGGATTAGAGAATCTGATCCTGAATTTGTGTCAGCGTATCGACCGCCGGCGCTATCGACCCATTGTGTGTTGCTTATCAGATGGCCTGGGGCTTCAGCGGGAGTTTGAGGAACTCGGCATACCTGCGTTCTCCATTCCCAAACGGGAAGGGTTCGACTGGTGTCTCATTCCGTCCATTGTCTCTTTGCTTCGTCGTGAACGAGTGGATATTCTCCATACGCATAACGCGTGTCCCTATCTCTATGGAACGATCGCCGGAACCTGGGCCGGAGTCAGAACTCTTGTTCACACAGAACACAGCAATATCGAACGAGAACACGGAGGACTCTGGCGCGCTGAGAAATATCTGAGCTATCTTGCCTATCCGATCATCGCGGATTCTAAGAACGTTGCGGATACGTTAGTACATGAGCAATCTGTCCATCCACGTCGAGTCAGAGTGATACTCAATGGGATTGATGTGCAACGTTTCCGTCCATCACCGCCAAACAGGCAATTGCAGCAGGAGCTTGGCATCCGGGAAACCGATCGCGTGATCGGGATTGTCGCCCGTCTCGTGCCGGTGAAGAACCACGAGGTGCTTTTCAGCAGTTTTGCGATGCTGTGCTCGATGAGACCAAATCTACGGTTGCTCGTGGTAGGAGATGGACCTTTGCGGCGAGAATTGGAGAAGCGGGCACAGGCGTTAGGGATTTCAAATCGAGTGGTCTTCGCTGGGAATCAGCGGGATATCCCCGGCTATCTGTCATTGATGGATGTGTTCGTGCTCTCTTCCATCAGTGAAGGACTACCGCTCACACTTCTGGAGGCAATGGCGGCTGGTATTCCTGTTGTGTGCACACGTGTAGGTGGTATTCCCGAGGTCATCCGGCATGGCGTCAATGGCCTCCTGGCTGCATCAGATGCTCATGAAGAACTCGGGGAACGATGTCTACAACTACTCGATGATCCTCTGTTCGCACGTTCTTTGGCAAAAAAAGCCCGGGAAGAAGTCATCCGAAAATATAGCCTGCGAGCGATGACCCGCGCTTATGAAGCCGTCTATAACCATATGGGGAATGCTCTCTCATGAAGCTGCAAAACTTAAGTCCCTGGTTAGCGACTTATCTTGCACACTCGATCAGAAAATTTCCCACCGCGCCTCTAAAGACAGCCAACGCGCCTATCGATCTGATCCTATGCATTGCCGATCATTTTGAGCCACGAGTCGGCCAGGCATCTCTTACTGTGGAACGAAGACGCATGGCATTATGGGAGAAGAAATATCCCATCCTCGCCTCCCGGCACTGCGATAGTGACGGCGTGCCACCTCAGCATACGTGGTTCTTCCCTGTTGATGAATACTGGGATGAGCACCTTGCGGCACTCGCACGGCTCCAGAGGCTTGGCTATGGCGAAGTGGAAGTTCATCTTCATCACGGGTATGATACGTCGGAAGGACTACGAGAGCATCTTGAACGTGCCCGGAAAATCTATGCACAACATGGTGTACTGAGTTGTGGTAAAACAGATGCGTCCGAACATGCTATTCGATATGGATTCATCCACGGCAATTGGGCACTGGACAATTCGGGTGGAGATCCGCGATGGTGTGGTGTCAATGACGAGTTACAGATCCTGGAAGATACAGGATGCTATGCAGATTTTACGTTTCCATCTCTGATGAATCCTACCCAACCCAGAACAATCAATGCCCTCTATTACGCTTATGACGATCCGTCACATCCTAAATCGTATGATTCAGGACAACCTGTTCAGGTTGGCAGGACATCCCACAAAGGACTGATGTTGGTCACAGGACCCGTTGGTCTCAATTGGTCTCGAAGGAAATACAGGTTGTTGCCAACGGTGGAGAACTCAGATATAAGCGTTCATCATCCCCCTACATCCGCTCGCATTCGGCTCTGGATCAATGCCCATATCCATGTATGGGGACAACCCAATTGGGTATTCATCAAACTACACACGCATGGGGCCTCCGATGGGACATTGGCGATGTTCACAACTGAGGGCAGCCCGGTGGATCAACTCTTCTCTGAACTGGAGTCCCGCTACGCCGATGGGAAACGGTATCGACTACACTATGTCACCGCCCGAGAAATGTATAATATCATCAAAGCAGCAGAAGCCGGATGCACCGGTAATCCCCATGCTTATCGGGATTATCTACTTGTTCCTCAACACCGCTATATTCGTCCCGCAATGAGTGCACGACCAAAGCTGATGAACTCATCCAGATCATTGGTGCGGAAATAGAACTGTTCTCCAGCCCGGTGAACAGGACGTAATCCACGATATCGAACGAGGTATTCAAGCGTTTCGTAAGAGCAACCGATATGGACTCGCGCCTCAGTTGCGCTGACGACAGTTCCCCACATGGGCGAATGGTATCGCGGCCTGACAACGCTTCCTTCGAGTTTTTTGTCTGGAATGATGATCTCTTGGCTCATTGTTCAATCCACTAGCGGGGGAGTGTGTTGATGCGTTCCTCGACACGTCTGGCGGGCTCAACCGCCTGAAGCTGTGTGTAAAGTTCTAGAGTACGCTGGAGAAGTGAACGTGCCTTCTCGAACTGCTCCCGCTGCTGTTCCATCCCTGCCCATTCCTCACAAACTTCCGCCAGAGTGTGGATATTTTGGATCTCCTCACATAGACGAGCCGCAACACGGAAAAATCGCTCTGCATCCGTATATGCCCTTGTACGGCTCTGAATCATGCCGAGAAGTTTATAACCATTCGCTAATCCACGTCTGAATTCCAGCGTCTCGAAGATCTGGATGGATTCCTGACAGTAGGTTTTTGCCATCAGTGTGTCATGCAGATTGAAGTAAAGTAAAGCTCGATTGAAATACACGCTCGCCAGAATGTGTTGATTTTCATACTCACGAGCAATGTGTAGGCAATGCTCGTATGCTTCTCCAGCATCCTGCCATTCTTGGCGCTTCATGTATGTCATACCAAGGTTATGATAAGATTGGGCCAGTCCGGCAGGATCATCGATTTGCTCATAATGCAACAGACACCGCTGATAGTAAGTGAGTGCATGATCCAAATCGCCGCGTGCATCATGAATAGCTCCCAGAAGATTATGTATATCTGCGCCCAATCGTGTGTCTTCCAATCTCTGGGCTACATCTAACACATGGTGAGCATGCTCAAGCGCCTGTTCATACTCGCCTATGTGAAAACAGTTAATAGCGAGATTCTTCATGATCTCACCCATCGAGTTCTCGTCACCGACGCGATGATACAATTCACTCGCCTGTTGATAAGCTTCAGAAGCCGCATCCCACGCGCTCTGCTCAGAATAGATATGGCCAATTTCCTTCAGAGAGTGGGCCTGTAGCGAAATTTGTCCCGTCTCCTGGGTGATCGAAACAGCTTTCTGATATTCCTCGAGGGCCTGATTCCATGCCCCAGAGCGGCGATACTGTTTACCAGTATGAAAGTGTAACAGAGATTCTTGCTCCGTTTCCAATTCGATACCGAGTTGATGAAGTAGTTCTTGAGTCTGTTTCGATACCCATTTCACGTCGTGAGATATTGTATGTTTCGCTTCAGAATCCGCTAGAACTTGCTGCTGGAGATGTTGCACCAGCAGTATATCTAGATTGGCAAGTGCTGCTGAAGCCTCTGTATTTTCATCCGTAAGGTAATGCCCGGCAATCTGCTGAGTCAGTTCGCGAACCTGCTCGATGATCTGTTCTAGCGATGTATCTTGCATCTTATCAGAAGCTGTACTCATCGAAAAACATCCAGTCTCAGTACTTCACCATTTACGCTCGTAGTCAGGCACGTAACGCAGGGGAGTGCCGTCCAGCAGACACCACTTCGCTCCGCTTCGTGGCTCACTACAAACCGGAAAATGCGATCTACTGAGTATCTCAGAAGAAGTGGGAATCGATAGGTTAACGTCGCTCAAAGTAATAGAGTGAGAAGTGCTTGAACTTAACTTTGATCTTGGATACGGAATCATCAATCACATCACTTTCCCAGAGAGCCTGACCGCTTTCATCATAGATCACCATCCGGGATCCACGATACAGATCAAGGAGAGGCTCTTCCAGGGAAAGCTCGGCATGCGGATCCTTGAACTTAAGACCATCAGGGCCAAAATCCACTGCAAATCCTTGAAACTCATCCCCCTCCTCATAGAGAAGGGCATCGATGGTGAGCAGGACATCCTCTTCAATGGTGTCCGGATGAACCTTGAATGTGGCATAAGTCGTATCCTTATACTTGATCTTGAGTTTGCCTCCATCATCCTCTGAGATCTTTTTCTCAACATGAATAAAGATACTGCCATCCAGAGACTGGCCTTCATCCTTATCTTCATGCTTATCTTGGGTAGTGACGGAGGAATGGTCTTTACCCCTGTCTTCGTGCTTATCATCAGCTTGGGTAGTGACAACACAGGCCAAGAGTAGCACCAGTATGGTGTGGACAAACCAATGTCGATGAATCTTAAGCATCATTTTACCTCCCTATAACTCCCTTGTCTGACCTTATCTGTCAGAACGATTTACGCAACACTACTACATTCCGCAAAAAGAATGCCATAGAGAAGTAAGCATCTTGGTGACTGGGTTTAAGTGGAAATTCAGATAAGAAGTGTGGATGGCGGCGAGGTGAAAATCCCCACCGAAGTGTTATTTGCCCCACTCAAGATGATCTCCGGCTTCCACGTGTATGCTTGAGAGTGTGTGAGCGGGCAGTTCAAGTACGTAATAAGATCGGGGGACAACATGCGTGACTCGCCAGGGAGGTAAATCGATTCGAACATCGAGTACGAGCTTGTCCCGATCCAAAAAGATGACATCGATTGAGAAATGCATGAAGCAGGTATGGATAGAATTGCATGGGAAGAGGAGAAGGCCATCATACATTCCAAAGGTTCGATGCCCCATCAGACCAATCAGCCGACTCCGGAAGCTATTGGCCACCCGAACATGCTGTGCGATCAATATATCTCTGGTGAGATTCCGGATCTGCATGATCTATCTCATAAGTAAACTTATCAGGATAGGGCCGAGCAGCAGGATAAATACCATCGGCAGGGTAACCAGAATCAGAGGGAATACGAGTTTCGTCCCCGCCTTTGCCGCTTCTTCTTCAGAATGTTGACGGTGTTGCATTCGGATGGATTCCGCCTGATTACGGATCACTTGCGAAATGTCCACACCTAAGGCGTGTGCCTGGAGAACTGAAGAAATGAAAGAGGAGAGTTCCGGCACCCGAACCCGAAAGGCGACCCCACGGAATGCCTGTGCCATCGACTTACCATAGCGAATTTCGCTCATTGCCCGATCAAATTCGTCACGCAGCGGGCTACGTGGCAAATACTGGAGAACTTTCTCCATACCTGTCGTGAAGGGCAGACCGACGTTCATAGCAATATCTAACCGATCCAACAGATCCGGAAGCGATCTCTCAATCTGTTTCTGCCGTCTGCTGCCCGCACGATGAAGATAGATGTATGGAAGAACCAAAAGTAGAAACCACATATTCCACGCGAATGCGGGTGCCAATTGTGAAGATACCCGGATGCGAACCAGAAAGTATAAGAGTAATCCCAACAGAAAAGCAAATATCCAAATGACAAGGAAACTCCCTGCTTTCAATCCGCCAGGGTTGCCTGCAATACTGAGGCGGCGATCCAGCCACTGTTTGAGAGAGCCTGGAATGTATGAGCTGACCAAACGCTCACTACCATTGCGTAATCGGGTCAATCCTGCACCTGTTGGAGTGAGTTCCGCCGCTGATTGGGTAGGCGCAAAACGACCAAGAAGCCAATATGCCAAGACACTTACGGTGATAAAGATAAATGGTATCCAGCCAGGAGACATATCAGTTTCCAATACTCTGGGATACTCGATAGATGATCAGGCTCCCCGTAATCATCAGTAACACCCCGAAACCAAGAAGCATGAGACCGAGATTTGTGTAATAGAGAGGTTTCAAATAGGCAGGATTAAGTATATGGATGAACGTTGCCAGTGCACAGGGAAGTACAATTCCGATAATAGTTGTCAGGCGGGCCTGTGCGGTTGAACGACGAACCTCACGCCTTAAACGATCTCGCTCACGTAATGCGGTGGCCGTTCTTTCCAGCATACCTGATAGTTCTCCTCCCAATTCCTGATTGAGGAGTAGGACGGAGCTTAACAATTGTAGATCGGGACTGAGAATACGTCGGTTCAGGCTATCGAGAACAACCTCCATCGATGCGCCGAGTTGCCACTGGTGCACCGCACGCCCAAACTCACTCGCGAGGGGGAGTGTGTCATTATTCGCTATTTCCTGAAATGCCTGCTGTAAGCCAAGGCCGGCCTTGATGGAACCTGCGAGGAAATTAACGAGATCCAGCAACTGACGATTCAGACGATTCCGATACATATACAAAGCCTGACTCAAACCAAAATAGCTGAGCGCTCCCGCGATGATCGACCAGATGACAGCAAGGATAATGGTATGGGTCAGTGTTCTTACGATGAAATAGTTTAGCAAGGCCATCGGCAGGACAACATATAGAAGACGGATTGGGGATTCAAGAACCCAACGGACTGCCCTTTTCCACTGCCATTGAAGTGAGGAAGGTGTAGAAATTGTCCGTGGGGCCTGTCTTTTTTTTTGGAGATCTGGCTCCAACAGGCGATAGCTAAGGTAGGTGATACAAGCAAAAACGATGAGAACTATGGACGCGAAATGCATTGGGACCCTCATATAGACAGGTCTGAGACCTGCCTTGAGCTGAGATGGTAGTCTTCCCAGAAACCAGGTTTAACCCCTGTATGCTCGAATTTTCCGAAGACTTTTCCTTGTTCGTCGATTCCCCGGCGATGATAGACGAAAATGTCCTCTAAGACAATCTGATCCTGTTTAAGATCATGCACTTCGCTGATCTTTAATATCTTTCGAGTGCCATCGGGGAGACGTCCCACGTGGACGATGATGTCGATAGCTGAAACGATCTGTTCTCGGATGGTCCGCTCAGGTAACTCCATCCCTGCCATCATTACCATCGTTTCCAAACGTGAGAGCATGTCCATTGGGGAATTCGCATGGATAGTGCACATCGATCCTTCATGGCCGGTATTCATCGCCTGGAGCATATCCAATGCCTCACCACCACGTACTTCACCGATGATGATTCGATCCGGTCGCATCCGAAGGGCATTCCGCACAATGTCTCGGATGGTTATTTCACCTCTCCCCGCAATCCCCGCCGGGCGCGATTCCAATGTAATGACATGTTCCCGATTCAGGCGTAGTTCTGCTGCATCTTCGATAGTGATCAGCCGTTCGGTGGGTGGGATAAATGACGAAAGTATGTTGAGCATGGTCGTTTTCCCTGTGCTGGTTCCTCCGCAGATCAGGATGTCCTGCCGGGTCAGCACACACGCTTCCAGAAAGTCCACCATTGTCTGATTCAAGCTACCCATGGATAGCAGATCTTCGATGCCGAAGTTCTCTTTGTAGAACTTATGTACTGTCAACACAGGGCCCTCAAGAGATATTGGCGGCAGTACTGCGTTGACACGCGAACCATCGGGTAAACGCCCATCTACCATTGGGTTTGCCTCATCGAGTCGACGATTGATGGGGGCTATAATACGCTGAATGACACGTATCAGATGCTGCTCATCCTGAAAACGTTTCTGAGTCTTTTCAAGTAATCCGTAGCGTTCGACGTAGACCTGATAAGGACCATTTACCATGATTTCAGTGACCTCAGGATCCCTCATGAACTCCTCGATGGGTCCCAGTCCATAGACTTCATCGATCACTTCCACAAACAGGCGTTCCCGATGTTCAGCCGTCATGGGAGCTGTCTCTTCGTCGAGCAACTCCCTTACGATCTGCCTTACCTCCTGTTGAGCCTGTTCATGGGTATAATCTTCTTCCAGTAGGTGAGGGGGCATACGTTCAATGAGCTGTTTATGGATCCGAAATTTGAGTTCCGAAAAGAACCCCTCATCCTGTTCATCAGCCAACGGCTGAGGCTCTGTTTCCTCTTCGATCTCGTCGAACGGATCCGGATCACTGGAAATAGTAGGTATTTCCTCAAGACCAGGATTCTCAGGAACCGGAGCCTGTGTATCTGTTTCTTGCTGTTGATCTTGCTCATCCAATGCCTGAACATTGCTTTCCACCCGCTCTTCCTTAACCTGTTCCGTAAGCAGACGTAGTTCTTGGAAGAAATCCCGTGCCCTTGGAGCACGCTGGGATGTTTCCTCGGCGGATGTTTCCTCGGCGGATGTTCCTTCTATGTTACGTTGGGGAGCATCCCG
>JAJRTO010000237.1 GCA_024278235.1 Candidatus Poribacteria bacterium | reverse complement strand
GGAATGTTACAGGAGCTTGATCGATCTGCTCATGCCGTCCGTGCGAGAGGAATATTTCCGCATTTTTCCAGCCCGCCGTAAACAGGCGGATAAACTTGAGAATACCCTCATCAAACGCGCTTATGAGGTCGCTCGTTATGTCTTGCCGATTGCAGCACATGCGTATCTCTACCACACGATTAGCTTGCTGACGCTCTATCGTTATGCACGCCTGGCGGACTATTTCGATCTGCCATTGGAGCAACGGCAGATCATCCAGCAGATGGTAGAAGCTGTTCAAAAGGTGGATCCTCTCTGTATCCGTGAGTTCCAGGATCCCATACCAATCGAGGATACTCCTGAATACCGATGGCTGGCCGAATCACGGACGAATGCCGTCGAGTTTACCGAGGAGTTTGATGGACTCCTGGAGGGGCATGTCTCCAAGCTTTCCGATTACAGCCTCCATGCAGAAAAGACGATGGCAACGGCTGTCCGACAGGTGTTGGGAATATCGCATAAGTCGCTGAACGACCATGACGCGCTCAAGTTGGTCTTGAGCCCGAGCAAAAACGCGTATCTTGCGGAATCGCTCAACCTCACGTCTCTTGGAAAACTCACACGAACGATGGTGCATCCCCACTACACTTTCCTCAAGAAGTTGAGCCACACGGCAGACTCGCAGGATCAACGTCATCGTACTGTGCCCGCCTCACGCCCCATTCTTGCTGCCCAGTACTCCGGTAAGCCAGACTATATCATCCCCCGGCTGATCGCCCATCATGATGCTGCCCTGGAACGCTACGAAAAGCTGATGTCCCGGGTTTTTGAAGGGATCAACCGATTGCTGGATCTCGGTGTGCCGCACGAATACGCGCTTTACTTACTGCCAAATGCGTTTCCCATCCGGTTTACCGAATCCGGATCGCTGTTGGATCTGCATCACAAATGGCGTATGCGGCTTTGCTATAATGCTCAGGAGGAGATCTTTCACGCAAGTATCGACGAGGTGCAGCAAGTAAAAGAGATCCATCCGGTCATCGGGGAGTACCTTCAGGCTCCTTGTGGGTTCCGGGCAGATGCACGAGCACGCCCCTACTGCCCGGAAGGTGACCGTTTCTGTGGCGTGGCAGTGTGGAAAATCGGTGTGGAGGAGTATGAGCGACTCATATAACGGAAGGAAGAACATCCTGCGCGTACGGCAACATGAACTGTACCGTCCCAGGCTTCAGGAAGTCGTGTCATCATCCAGGATCCGCACCCGTTGTCCTTCTATTTTGATCTTACCTGCCGCGTAGAGTTCAACCGCTTTTGGATACAGCCGGTGCTCATGCACCTGAATACGAGCATGGAGACTGGTCTCATCGTCATCAGGCATGACTGGTACCGCGGCCTGCATGATGATTGGACCCGTATCGACCCCCTCGTCTACGAAGTGGATCGTAACGCCACTCACCTTGACACCATATTCCAGTGCGTCCCGCACACCATGAGCACCGGGAAAAGCGGGGAGGAGTGCTGGATGGATGTTCATGATCCGATAGCGGTAGCGCCGCACAAAAGGTGGCTGAAACACCTTCATATAGCCTGCCAGCACGATCAGTTCACAGCGATAGCGTTCGATCTGCTCCGCGATGGCCTCATCAAACTGAACCCGATCCGCGTAATCCTCGGTGAGGATAACCTCCGTGGGTATGTCAGATTCCCTGGCCCGAGTGAGCGCGTAGGCTTGTGGATTGTCACTGATCACTACCGCGATCTGGATATCGATGGTTGGATCTCGATGGATCTGATCGATCAATGTCTGAAGATTGGTTCCACTTCCGGATGCGAGTACGGCAATTCTCATAACGGCCTCCATGAACGAAAGCTCAAATTCTTCTTGCGATCCTGCATGCCATGTGCTAAAATTATGTGCATTTCAACAATTGCCGGCGTGGTGAAATTGGTAGACGCACGGGACTCAAAATCCCGCGGGCATTGCGCCCATCTCGGTTCGATTCCGAGCGCCGGCACCACCTCTGCTCTCCCTTTACCGGCTTTAAGCAAGTTTCACGTTCAACGTTAGAGAATCGTTGTGGTTGCTGGGTTCTTGACGCTTGAAACTCAACCGTCATTTCTGAAACTTGCTTGGCAGATCCCATTGAGACATCGCCCAACGGTTCCCCCTCGTTGAGAAGTATTCCCAGTTGATCCCCACCTGCACGATTCGATCTTGGCATGTAGTATAAACCAATCGCGTCGGGAAATGCAATGGTTTCTATCCCGTCTCCGTCCTCCGTCCCTCAGAAGTCCTCCGGCTTCCTGATGCTCCTTGCCAATGTGTGGGTAGATTACCCCCTCCGGGAAAACGGGTAGCGCGGACAGCTTGTCTGCGCAGGATGCGCGCTTGGGCACAGACAGGCTGTTTGTGCTACTTGCAAACCTTGAAACCCGCAGTTTGCTGCCGTAATCCGGAATGGGTTATCTCCCCGGGGGATTTCTGTCCGTCCCGGACAGACCCTGACAATATTACTAAAATTTGTAGCTTTATTGACGTGGAAAAGGAAGTCTGGTATACTGAACACCGGTAAGGATTGTCGAACCAAAAAGGAGGCAAAGATATCATGGCAACACCAAGCGGAAGCATTGCGGGCATCATGATCGCCAGGCAGGACGAACTGCTGGAGACCTGGATTGAGAACATCATGGCTCTGGCGGGAACACGAATGCTGGAACTGATGACCAGGCAACAGCTCCGGACACAGATAACCGGGCTGTTGCAAGCCCTCACTGCGGCCTTCAGTGGCAAAGCAGACGACGATATTGAGCGGCCGGAATTCGCCGATTCGATTGCCATACTGCGCGATATCAGTGCCTCGCGCGCTGAGCAGGGATTTACACCCTCGGAGACGGTGGCCTTCGTTTTCTCACTCAAAGATGTCTTGCTGAAATATCTCCGGACGGAACTCGCTGAGGATCCTGAATTGCTCAATGCCGAAGTCATCAAAATGAACAAAATCATCGACAAACTGGGCTTGATCGCCTGCGAGACGTTTGCCATAGCCCGCGAGGAGATCATCGCCCAGCAGAGCCGCTCATTGCTGGAGCTTTCGACACCGGTCATCAGGCTGTGGGATGGGATCGTCCTGTTGCCACTGGTCGGGGTCATCGATACGGTGCGTGCCCAGCAGATGCTCGAGAGGTTGCTGGAAGGCATCGTCGAGGCGGAAGCGCGGGTGGCGATTCTCGATGTCACCGGCGTGCCGGCCATCGACACTCGAGTAGCCTCCCATCTGACCAAAGCAGTTACGGCCGCCGGAATGCTGGGCGCTGAGGTGATCGTGACCGGCATCAACCCTGACACGGCCCAAACGCTCGTGAAGCTCGAAGTAGATCTCAGTCAGATTCGGACACGCGGTGCTCTGCGGGCAGGGGTGGCTGATGCTTTCAGCCTGATCGGCCGACAAATCGTCTCCCGCTAAGCAAGTTTCACGTGAAATGTTCAACGTTGAACGTTAGAAAAGCACTGTGACTGCTGAGTTCCTGACATTTGAAACTTAACAGCCATTTCCGAAAGTTGCTTAAGGAGGGTTTCCCAATGAAGATTCCCATCTTACAACTCAAGAATATCCTCCTGGCTTCGATCCAGGTGGATCTGACTGATGAGGACGCACTCGAGTTCCAATCGGACGTGCTGCGCAAAGCGGCTGAAACGGATGCCGCAGGAATCATCATCGATATTACCGCGCTGGACGTTGTCGATTCATTCATGGCACGGATCCTCAACGAGACAGCCACAATGGCGCAGTTGCTGGGGGCAGAAGTCGTGATCTCCGGCATGCAGCCGGCGGTGGCATTGACGTTGGTCGAAATGGGACGGGAATTGACTCATGTGAAAACAGCACTTAACCTCGATCAAGGCTTGGAGAAGCTCAACAATTGCATCGCAGCCAAAAATGGCATTGTTACTCCCAGGGAAGGAAACAGGAGGGACAATGACTAAAAAAACAATGGAGATCAAAAACCAGCGTGATGTTATCGCTGCACGCCAGGCGATCCGGGAGATGGCAAACAATCTCGGACTCGGCCTGGCAGACCAGACGCGCCTGGCCACCGCCATCTCTGAATTGACGCGCAATGTCATCCAGTATGCGGGGGAAGGAACCTGTATCATCAGCGATGAATCGGACCAGACGACACTCAGGATTCGCGCTGTCATCGAGGATCATGGTCCCGGTATCCCCGACGTGGATCAAGCTCTGGCGGACGGCTTCAGCACGGGCAACGGCCTCGGGGCCGGACTGCCAGGCGCCCGGAGATTGGTGCAGGATTTCAACCTTGAGTCCAAACCCGGACACACGAAAGTGACCATCGAGATGATCCGGCGGAAATGGTAAGCCGTCAAATCCCCCCTGACCCTCTGGCAGGGGATCGAGGGGGATTTCGGGGACTTTGGGATGACGTATAACCCACGGACGAGAAACAACCGGGGCGCGCGCTCCAAGGCGGGCGAGCCGGTGATCGTCCGGGTCACCAAGGAACATCACATTGCTCTTGCACGCCAGGCCGCCCAGGCCATTGCCCGGAGGATTGGCTTCAAACAGGCGGCGACCTACTATATTGCCACCAGCGTTTCGGAGTTGGCCGGCAACCTGGTTTTCCACACCGACCGGGGCGGCTCGATCACCCTGATCCCCCTTGAGCGAAGTGACGCGATTGGTATCGAGATCGTCGCCGAAGACGAAGGGCCGGGGATTCCGGACATGGACCTGGCGATGCAGGATGGCTTCAGCACCGGGGGGGGACTGGGCAGCGGTCTGCCGGGGGTGAAGCGGTTGATGGATGAGTTTGAGATCACTTCGACGCCCGGTGTTGGCACACGCATCGTGACCAGAAAGTGGCAATCATGTCGGTAGCCATCGTAACACGCCCGTTCCCCAACGATCCGCATTGTGGCGATCGGGGAAGCCATTGGCAGATCGGCGACCGGACGACACTTTGCATCGTGGACGGTGTGGGCCACGGCAAGTTTGCAGAGATCGCGGCCAAAACAGCGGTGGATTACGTCGCCGGCCATCTCTCTGAGCCGTTGCCCGACCTGTTTGCCGGTTGCAACGTGGCCCTGCGCCATACGCGGGGAGTGGCGATGGGCATCGCTATGCTCCACGGAGCTTCCGGAACGCTAACCTACGCCGGCATCGGAAACACGCGGGGGATGATCGTCAGAGGGATGACCCCAGCTTCCGGGGAGGGCCTCCCCACGGCGAAGATCGTCCGTTTGAGCAATTTCCCCGGCATCGTTGGAGGGGGCTACCGGCGGTTGGTTCCGGAAACGTTCCCCCTCAGACCCGGGAACCGGGTGATCCTGTTCACCGATGGTGTGCCGGAGCATGTTGATCTGTCAAACTATGGCGTCGAGGTGTGGGCAGACGAGCGGCGGTTGGCCGAAAGGATCCTCCATGATTGGGGACGCGAGACGGATGATGTGGGCGTTTTGGTGTATAGAGAGGAGGGCTTCAGTCGCTAACGTTTTTTCAAACCCCTTCAACGATGATATAAAGGCGGGAAGGGGGAAGACGGGAAGACGGGGAGATGGGAAGGGGGAAGGGGGGAAGTGGAGAAGTGGAGCCTTTTCTCACTTTCTAGCCTTCCCCCCTTCTGCGATTTCGGTACCTGTTTACAAAAATGTTACCTACTGAAGAGAGGAGGACTAGGTAAAGATGATTGAATCATCTGTTCAAGACAAATACTTTATCGCGCTGAAAAATTATGTAACCACACAGCAGGAAGAACATTTGCTCGCGGCAGCAGATTTGGGGCGCGTGCTGGTGCGGATGAATATCCCCCCCGAGGATATCGTTGAGTTGCACGAGGGGACGCTCAAGCGTCTGGCCCGGGAATCCCCGGACCTGACCTTGTTGGATGCCGCCCGCCTCATTTCGATGCCCCTGATGGAGTTACTCATGGCCTATGGCCTGGCGTTCCGTGAACAACAGGAATACCGCCAACAGGCCGAGGAAGCGCTACGGGTGAGCGAAGATCGTTTCCGCCGGCTGTCTGAGGCCACCTTTGAAGGTGTTATCCTTCATGAGCAGGGCAGGATTCTGGATGCGAATCTGGCCTATGCAAGGATGTTCGGCTACGAACTCTCTGAAGTCATCGGCATGCATGTGTTGGACTTTGCGGCGCCGGAATCCCGTGATGTGGTGTCGGGGAATATTCTCTCAGGCTATGAGGAACCTTATGAGGCGATAGGTCTTAGAAAAGACGGGACGACATTTCCAGGGGAAGTCCACGGCAAAGTCATCCCCTACGAAGGAAGCATCGTTCGAGTGACCGCACTGCGGGACATCACCAAGCAGAAGCAGACCGAGGAAGCGTTGCGGGAGAGTGAGGGAAAATATCGCACCCTTTTCGAGGAATCCAGGGATGCCATCTATGTGACCACTCGAGATGGCCGATTCGTCGATGTCAATCAAGCGATGCTGGAACTCTTCGGTTATACTCGAGAAGAGATGATTGGACTGGATGCTCAGAAGATGTATGTGGACTTGAATAGCCGGCCGCAGTTTCAGCGGGAGATAGAACGAGCAGGTTATGTCCGAGACTATGAAGTGAGCCTCCGTAAGAAGGACGGAACCAGGATGGAATGTCTCATTACGGCGACAGTGCAGCGGGATGAGGGAGGGAACATTCAAGGATACCGAGGTATTATCCGTGATGTCACAGAAGCACGAAGGATTCAGGAGCGGGCACAAGCACAAGAGAAACTCGCTGCGGTCGGACAACTTGCCGCCGGAATCGCCCATGACTTCAACAATCTACTCACCGGAATGATAGGGTTTGCTGATCTGCTGCTGATGAAACCAAATCTACCGGAAGATATCCAACGCGATATTCAGATCATCTCAAAACAAGGAAACCGCGCTGCACAACTCATCAAACAGATCCTCGACTTCAGTCGGAAGTCCATCATCCAGAAGCAACCTTTCGACCTACTCCCCTTCCTCAAAGAGACCATCAAACTGTTGCAGCGCACCATCCCGGAGAGCATCCATATCCTGCTGGATGCCCTCCCTGTGAGTTACCTGGTGCAAGCAGATGTCACTCAAATCCAACAAGCACTCACCAACCTGGCTGTCAACGCAAGAGATGCCATGCCAGATGGAGGAGTGTTGACGGTTCACCTGTCCCATCACACCTTCGATTCAGATGCAGCGACACCCTTCCCGGACATGTCCGCAGGAGACTGGGTGATACTCTCCGTCTCGGATACGGGAGT
>JAJRTO010000236.1 GCA_024278235.1 Candidatus Poribacteria bacterium | reverse complement strand
CATCAACTTCGCCTGTGCATTCAGCGAATCGGCCGCCTGCAAAAGGGCGATGATCCCTGCGGGACAATCCCATTCCGTTTTACGCGCATTATACTTATCCAGGAAATCAGCGGCATCGAGTTGTTCAATTGCATCCAGCCCGGCACGATCCAGACGCACGGCTTTATCATATGGGTGATAATGTGAGAGATCGGCACTGAACAATATCAGCACCTCGGGCCGCTGCATCAGCTTGATGAGTAGCCGCGTCAGACGTTCAACCGTCTTGCTGCTCTGTGCTCCCACGATGATGGGGACGATCTTAGCCTCCGGAAGCAGTTCCTGGATGAACGGGAGTTCAACTTCAATCGCATGTTCCTGACGATGGGCTGATTCGTAATATCCCAGTCCCAGCTTTCCGTCCCATGTTTTGAACGTTTTCTGTCGCTGTCGTTCGAACTCATCCATCATGGCCTCCCGGACATATTGAGCAAGTTCCACGTCTATCGGGAGCAGACCGAGAGGCGTTTCATAGGCTCCGGACGGATAGATGGAGATACCATCAAACGCAACTCGATGACTCGGAGCGATGACAACAACGCTCTGAAACGTACTCCCCTTGAGTTGCTTGAAGGAATGAGCCGCCACCTGACCGGAATAGTCGTAGCCTGCGTGCGGAACGATGAATGCCAGCAAGCGGCCCTGAATCTCCTCATACGTTGCATTCTCTAAGAACTGGCGGATCCGATCCCGCAACTCGCTCGGATCGGATGGATAGAACATCCCACTCACTGCGGGTTTCCGAATGTTCATCTGGGTTCCCGTGACACTTACACCAGCCATGAGCATAAGACATAACCAGGAAGACCATGCAGACATAAGAAGCTCCTTTCTTTCGGATTATCGACTTGAGTGATTCGTAGTCCATTATGGATCATATCTGCTGCAAAAACTGCTTTACCTGATCAAAAACAGGACTCCCCCAGGGCCAATAGCCTCTATGAGCAGCTTGCCCCAGCAGCAAACCAGGTCTGGCCCTGGAAGATAGAAAAGCCTGGAGCCTCGCTTTGTCCATGTTGCTTGGTCGGCTCCCTACTTGCTGCTCAAGGCACTCGAAGTATCGTTCAACACACTTCATGGCAGGGTCATCACGAACAGATCGGAGGCATAGAGTCTCTAACATTCCCTCTGTTGTGGCATCCGGCAAGATCATAATACTCACTTGTGGTCTTCCCTCCACCTGCACCATTGTTCTCTCAGGTATAGGTAAATCCGCAGCTCGTAGTCCATCACAAATGCTCTGAAACGTTGCCCCTGGATCGATTTCTGCATCACGCACAATAGCTAGAGAAATCACATCGACAAAACCGGACGCAACACATAGTGCTTTCAGAAATCCTCGTAATTCGTCTTTACCGCCAAAGTTTTGAATTTGTATCCCAGTAAGTTCCATGTGTTTCAGCAGTGCTCCCAAGAACACCTCAGCGTCTTTTCCTTCTACGAGGAGTTGTTTGGCTGCAGTAATCCCACGAGGTGGTGGCATCAGCGTACCTCCATGTCCGCTTTGATCGCCGCAGCAAGAGCCTCTTGATCGTAGGTGGTGGCTCGGATCTTGTCATCAACACGATCCAAGCGATGCAACCGGAAGTCATAATCCTCACTGGCTTCGAAGGCTTGATGCGCAGCTCGAACACACTCGAAGCTATGTGTCGTAGCGAAAACTTGAGTGTTAAACCGATGGGCAGCCTCGTGAACAGCCTGCCAAATCTTACAGAGGATCGAGTGGTGAAGACCATTTTCGATCTCGTCTATGAGTACGACACCATTGGAGGCATTCGCGATGGTGAGCAAAAGGGATGTGAGGCGTCCCAGACCATCTCCCATGAGAGACAGCGGGATCATCCGCGCTAACCCTATATCTCCATGGATCATAGGTATTCCCCCGCTGACGATAGTCGCCAGACGTTTCAAACGAGGTTCAACTGTTTTCAATGCCTTTAGAAGGTTATATGCCTTATCGGGATCTGTCGTCACATCCAGTTTCCCAAAACGTTCTGCATCTTCCTGATGTGTTGTACGATGACGAGCAGCTAGAAAAAATCCGGGGACCGCTGGTTCCAAAGAGATAGGTTCTCCTCGGATGCCACTTTGATCGATCACCATGTTCACCCGGTGGGTTTCACCCGATGGTTTTATATAACGAAGCTGCATAGTTGGTTCAGCATTTCCGCTGATGTCTCCAGCCTCTGGGGTTGATGTGTCACCGGGGAATAACCGCACAGAGGTTCCTGGAACAAGCTGGATTTCTATACCGTGTTCTGTCTCATTATCTGATACGCCTCGGATCTGTATTGTGCGTTTGTTGTCAAAACTGAAAAAGAGTGGATTCCACAACAGTTCGCGTATCGATGCAAGGTCACCTTTGATTTCATCGACGCCACGGAAGGCGCTGATCTTCACCACAAGTCCGATGTTTCCCGTGCCAAGAAGCAAAAAAACAGCCTCTAACAGTGCTGTCTTACCGACATTATTTGCACCTGCAATCAAGTTGACTCGATCTGTTGGTTCTATCAAAAACTCCTCGAAACAACGGAAGTTCTTGATAGATATAGCGGTAAACATCTCTTTTACTCCCCAGTCTGCAATGCATG
This sequence comes from Candidatus Poribacteria bacterium, assembly GCA_024278235.1. Taxonomy (GTDB): domain Bacteria; phylum Poribacteria; class WGA-4E; order JAJRTO01; family JAJRTO01; genus JAJRTO01. The sequence continues at coordinate 3,239 of JAJRTO010000236.1, read as the reverse complement.
AAGCGAGATGTTGGGATTACGTGCTAACTTCCACACTCCCGGAATCGGCGTTCTGCAGTAGCGGCATTTACCACCCTGTATATCATATCGCCGGATAAAATACCCTCGACGCTGGATGATCATCTTCCCGCAATGATGACAGTAGGTCTGATTGGCTTTGTGATCCGGGTTGATATTGCCGATATAGGCATAGCGGATCCCTGCATCCTGCGCGATCTCATACGCCATCTCCAGGGTTCGTATCGGTGTTGAGGGAAGGTTTTTCAGTTGATACGTAGGATAGAAACGCGAGAAGTGAAGTGGAACATCGGGGCCAAGTTCACCGAGGATCCATCGACACAATTCCCGAAATTCGGCTTCATCGTCATTGAGTGTGGGAACGACCAGCAGGACGATCTCAAACCACATGCCGAGCCGTTTGAGGGTCTTCAACGTTTGGAGTACGGGATCCAGTTTGGCGCTGCAGATCTCTCGATAGAAATCATCCCGGAAGGATTTGAGGTCTATTTTGACTGCGGTGAGGTACTCACATAGTTCCTCGAGGGGTTCCGTTTGCATGTAACCTGCGGAAATCATGACAGCCCCTGTATCGGTCTTTCGCGCTTCGCGGGACGTATCGAGCATGTACTCATAGAAGACCGTGGGCTCTGAGTAAGTGAATGCGATGGAAGGCGATTGCATTTCCCGCGCAGCCGCCACCAAATCTCCGGGAGGAAGATAGGTGTTCCGGGTTTGTTCGGGACGCCGTTGAGAGATCTGCCAATTCTGGCAGTATTTGCAGTTGAGATTGCAGCCCGCCGTCGCAATGGAAAGGGCCGTGGTACCGGGAAGATAGTGGAAAAAGGGCTTTTTCTCGATGGGATCGAGATTATAGGCACAGGGATTCCCATAAACGAGGGTGTAATAGATCCCCTCCTGATTTTCTCTGACACCACACCACCCGCGCTCTTTGTCACCGATCTCGCATTCCTTCGGACAAAGTTTGCAGCGGATGTCCATGTTTTCGAGTTTCTCGTAGTAGAGTGCTTCCTTGTTGATGAAAATATGTTTACCATCGGTGAGATCCACCGACGCACTTGCCCACGGGGTAAAGAACTGCCCCAGTCCCAGGCATGTGCCTCCACATGCTACCTGATACAAGAACTTACGCCGTGACGTTGTCTGCACAACACACAGCCCCTTTCCAATAGAGGATTCCGCAGAGGGAATCAGACATCCACAACCCGGATCTTCGTCATGTCGTGGACACCAAGAGCGTGGCGGTCATCCGCGGCCGTTGCCAGGTAATCGGGCAACTTCTCCACTTCCTTGAGAGAAGGGAGACCTTGTTGTTGACGCTGTTCTTCGATCATCTGCCATCCGATGGTGTCCAATGCCACGGGATCATCGCTCACCAGGATCTGGTTGGGCGTCCAGCAATAGGCCGCTTTGTATCCCGGCCCATGCTCGTACTGAGCCAGCAGTGCATCGCAGATGATCAACTGCTTCTTCTGCCGCAATATTGGTGCAGCACTCACATCGGCGACGAATGGATTACAGCGGTCACTATGATACTTGTTTGGATTGTGGATAGCACCGAACCAATTTTTCAGACTGACAGATACCCCGGCGATGCTATGGTGTTTCAGCACAGGAACGTTGATAAGATGGGTGCAATCGTACAGAATCTGGCTGTAGCAGCTTGCTGCCTCACCTTGAATCACCAGGTTGGACGAATACTGATTTTCCGTTCCATAGCAGCGAATTCCGTTGCCACGACGATTCAATTGAAACCTTGCTTTTCGTAGCTCTCGATCAAAGCGGTCCCAGATGATGATATTCTCCGCTCTCACGCCTGCTGAAAGCAAACCTTGAGTGATGGCATCCACGAGTTCCACATTGGAGGACAACACACGGCCTGCCAGTGTGTTCACCTTGATCCCCACGACATCCCTCGATCCGAACAGACGGCGCCACGCGTTCTTCGGAACCTTCTCGCCTGTGAACTGCACCATCGCTCTGCTGAGCATCTCTTGTACCATCGCAGGATCCAATTTCAGACGATCACGCCACACACGTGGATCCGCAGTCCGGACAACCGTGGCCTCAGGAGACGCCGCGCGGAGAGGCGATGGCAACAAACTGATACCGGCCGTTAGAACGGCCGATTGTTTCAGGAATTCCCGCCGTGTGTATTCCCTTCCAAGCATGGGATGATCTCCTCCTCACCAAGATAAGCAATACGGGAAGTCAGCGAACCATATGGAGTACCAATCCGTCCATGCCAACAGCCCAGAAATTCCGCTCGTTGGGTGTGCATATATCAAAGAGCCAGTTGGTCGTGGTGGAATCTTCGCGAAGCCATGTCGTACCGCTGTCTTCCGTGCAGAGGATCACTCCGTTCGCCCCGACGGCCCAACCGCGTCTTTCGTCGATGAAACGCACCCCCCAGAGCGGATCGCTCATCCCGGTGGTTTGAACTTCCCAATGGTCTCCCCCATCCTTTGTGTGCAAGGCATAGCCAAAACCGACCGCCCAACCCCGCTGTTCGTCCACAAAGTCGAGTGCCAGTATCGGTTCAGAGATGTTGCTCTGCTGGGATTCCCACTGTTCGCCACCATCCACGGTCTTGAAGATTTCGCCGTCCCGACCGGCGGCCCAGCCGATCTCGGAGTCGACAAAGTGTACGGCCAACAACGGCTGCTGCATGTCACAGTACTGGCGATACCAGGTTTTGCCGCCATCTTCGGTATGAAAAATCATGCCGGAGAAACCTACGGTCCAGCCTTCGAGATCGTTCAGGAAGAACACATCGTAGAGATGGTTGTATCCATCAAAACATTGCTGTGAAGCCTGACCGATGGTAAGACTCGGGTTGACGATATTTTCCGTCTGCAAAGCCCAGGACTGTCCACCATCATTGGTGTGCAGGATCGTGCACTGATCGCCAACGGCCCATCCATGACGCTGGCTGGGAAAATCGACGGAGTAGAGATCGACATAGGTGCTGCTATTCTGATGAACCCAATTCTTGCCGCCATCCTCGGTGTGTAAAATAGCTCCATTGAAGCCGACCATCCATCCTTCACGGGGCGTATGGAATGAGACGCCTCGCAAGGGCATCCCCTGGTTCGCATAGGCGGCCTTCCAGTTTAAGCCACCATCCGTTGTGTGATAGATGCTGCTGCTGGTGCCCACCACCCAACCCTCTTCCGGTGATACGAAAGCAAGCCCTGTGAGGTTTGCGCTCGTATAGTTTG
>JAJRTO010000235.1 GCA_024278235.1 Candidatus Poribacteria bacterium | reverse complement strand
TCCTTATCGTTTTTTCAGATCACTCCACATAATGGATAGCTTATCTTTCGGAAAATCATGCATTCCACCCCCACCTGTGTTCTGCACTTCAAGGCGAGCTGAACGTTGTCCGGCGATGGCCTCATCCTCATCAATCGTCAAACTCATGACAGCCGCACCTCGTGCTGCAACGGCCCAGCCTACTTCGCCATCCTCAAAACTACCATTCAGGATAAGATTGTCCGCAGCATGTGCTTGTGTTCCCAACCCACAAGCAAGAATCACTACCCCGCACCATAGAAGTATGTTCCGCATTTCTCTTTTCCCTCCTTGGCCTCTTATCATGCCCCCGAATCTCTGCATCTCTGAGTCTCCAAAAGCGTCATCCACGCCCGCGTTGAGTATCATAGCATAACCATCAGGCAGGTACAAGAATATTGCGTTCTGTCCAGATTTACCCATCCATCCGGAAAATTTCACGGTGGGCGATGGGAACGGTTATATCGTTTGCCGTTCATCATTGCGCCCTGTGCATCGTCAAGGGGCATATCTGACAATCAGAAACTCGTTTTCCGGGTCAAGCCTTGCATTGTTCCCACGTTCGCCCAAGAAAACGGGTTTCTTAGTCATCCCAGTAAGGGCGAGGAGACCTCGTCATTGCTTTACTCCAAACGATATTACATGTCATGGTGGCACTGATCTTGCTTACCAAACAGGCCGAACCTGGCGCGTCCATGAGCACGCCGAATATTGTGAAACGGCCTGTTCATTGCGCTCGTTACTTAATGACAAGTTTCTTATGGGGGTCTGTAGAGAATCCAAGTGGAATTCTACATGGAAGGCTTCCTTAAACATCTTACTTCAGTCCAGTAAGACGAAACCCATGAGGTACGATTATCGGTCGGATCGTATCTATATCGGGCAAGGATGTTTGGAGTTCAACGATGAAGAGGGTCGAGATATCCGTTGGTGGATGGGATCATCGCGCACTCGCACAAGCTATTGAAACTGCCTACAGCCGATTTCCAGGGCTAGACAGACAGAGGAATATTATCGTTCAATGTGCTAACTGTTTGAATTATTGGTTACTAGATACCTGGACTGAATCAGTGCCATGCCAGGAACTGAATCCCTGGTGTGACAGTATCACTTACTGTCCCGATTGTTCCTGAACAGGCCCATATTGGGCAATAGTCTTGAATATAAAATCACTCTCATGAGTTCTAGCGAGTTCGCTTGACTATCACATGGGAACTCGCTGGAGCTTCCCTGTGGCTGCGGATCCTAGTTATCGATGTACTGAATGGATTGCCACATCCCTCCTGTAAAATCTGCAAGTTGATGCTGAAAAGGCTCGTCTCTCCCAATCACATCCATATGGATCTTAGCCTCACGGATCGCTCTTAACACCTCCGCACGAGAGATCGTCCCACTCACATATTCATCGGTGACCAGAATCATCCGGCGTTCGCTCCCTGACCGGAATTGGACTCGACGGAGTGCAGCCATGATCGCATCCAACGCTCGTTCACCACCGAGGCACTCTATTTCCCGCAACGATCTCTTGATGCGTTGAACATTCCGTGTCAGTGGTTCGACTTCAATGCTCCAACCCAAAAGCGAGAAGAACGAACTGTATCGAAATGAGACAACACCAAACTGGACATCAAGATCTGAATCGGACAACCGCGTGACCATACCATCCAGATAAACGGCGATCATTCGGATGTTGTCCTCCATGCTTTGGCTTGCATCGATCAGAAACACAATATCCAGCCTATCGCTGGTTGCCGTACTGATCGCATCCGACGCGATACGTTCCAGTACATTTTGTGGGAACACGAGAGTTGATTCCGGGACATCTCGGGTTTCCAGGATCGGTGTAGGGCGTACCAGATCTGCTATCTGTCCGCGCTGTCGCTGGATATGTCCGGGTGATCTCGTCTGCAAATCCACGCCCAATCCAGACAACGGCTCCGCTTGTAGAGAAAACGAAATCAAAGATTCGGGGATATCCATAGATACAGATGCCCCTTCAAGAACAACAGGATCTTCAATGGAATGAGGCAAGATGGCTGCCGATAGCAGATGCGAAGATGGATCCAGATCCATTTGCTGCTCTGCAATGCTCTCCTTCAGATCCACACGCCTGAAGGGAGCAAGCATCAGAGAGCGTTGTCGGATCGGACGTAATAGTTCTACCTTGAGTTGCACCTCAGACAGATCGACTGATTTGCCGGGAAGGAAGACCAACAGCACTCCGAGCAGCACCAGATGCGTGGCAAGTGATAGTAGCCAGGAATTCCGAGCCGCAACGGTCATCATTCTCTCACCCTATTTCCTGCTCAATGTTTCTAGTCGAATACCCGATATAAAGTATTGGATGAACAGCAGGGAGAATTCTGAGCACAGCAAAACTTCATATCGTAAATCATCAATCGAAAATGACTGAAGTATTGCCATCATACCATTGCCATGTATCGAACCCCAATCTATCAGGATACAGCAAAATGCAGCCAGAAATGATTCTTATCGTTGATGATGAGGCAACCATCCGGAGTTTGTGCCAGCATGTACTTCAAGACGCCGGTTACGAGTGTTGCACAGCCGCCAATACCTACCAGGCCAAAGGAATGCTTGCCCAGCATCCGATCTCACTTGTTCTCACCGATCTGAAAATGCCGGGAGAATCCGGCATCATGCTACTCAAGTACATCCAGGCAAACTGGGTGAGTGTTGCCACAATCGTACTCACAGGATCCGCAGATATTCCGACTGCTATTGAAGCGGTTCACCTGGGTGCCTACGACTATATCTGTAAGCCATTCAAAACCGCTGAACTACCATTACGGATTCGTATGGCACTTGAGAAACGACAACTGGTACTGGAGAATCAACACTATCACCAACAACTCGAAGCCAAAGTCACAGAGCAAACGCAGGAGATCCGTGAACTCTACAGACGTGAAAGCGAACGAGCCGCTGAACTTGAGAACGCGCTTAGGGATGTGCAGCAAGCACATTTGCAGGCACAGGAAGCACTCCTTGCTGCATTGGGTCTACGTGATTGCGAGACCCGAGGCCATTGCCGGCGGGTTATGCAGTATTCCAGCTTACTTGCAAAGGCTCTGAAACTTTCTACAGAAGAAACGCTTTACATCGAACGTGGGGCATTACTTCATGACATTGGGAAACTCGGCATCCCAGATGCGATCTTGTATAAGCCCAGCCAACTCGATAAAGAAGAGTGGGCACTGATGCGCAAACATACGATCCAGGGGGCCTCCATGATCGCCGGCATCGAATTTCTCAAGCCAGCTTCACCGGTAGTGCTTTTCCACCACGAGCATTACGATGGCACAGGCTATCCATATGGACTCCAGGGAGATGAAATTCCACTCGAAGCACGGATTTTCGCCGTTGCAGATGCGCTGGATGCGATCACTTCCAAACGTCCCTATAAGGATGCCGTCTCCTTCGAGGAAGCTGTTGCAGAGATCCAAAGAAGCAAAGGTTCGCATTTCGATCCAGCGATTGTAGACGTTTTCTCAACGATTCCCACAGAGCAGTGGAAGATCATCCGGGACAAGGTGAAGGAAGAGATCCAATGCACTGATAATGACAATCTTCAGTATGGACTCAGTTACGAATCCCCACATCAGGGATCACCTGGACCATGAGTTCGAGATGCCTTTTGCGATATTTCTTCCGGACAGGTTCCATAGCCTTCAGAAACAATGCTTGAACCTCCCTATTGACTGGTATCACCTCGACCCCTCTTTCTCGAACAGCGGCCAACGCTTCGTCTTCCAACTGGTGCCATAAACGTCGCTCATGTTTCGCCGATTCCTGAGCAGCCCGTTGAATCAACAATTGGTCCTGAGCAGAGAGTTCGTTCCAGGACTGCTGACTCATGATGACCACATCGGGAACACGACTATGTTCACTCATCGTATAATATTTGGCCTCCTCATAATGACGCCGTGTGTAATAGGCAGGGAGACTCCCCTCAGCACCATCGATGACACCAAGCTGCAGGGCACTGTACACCTCGCCAAGTGTCATCTCTGTTGGAACGGCCTTCACAGACTTGACGATATCCCTGATGATACGAGAGTAAGGAGTACGGATCTTGAGGGATTCAAGATCTTCTGGTCTCCATATCGGCTTGTTCAGGGTGTAGAAACCGCGTGCGCCCGCCTCGTAGAAACAGAGGCCAATGACTTTTTGCTCAGCCAGTTCATTCAACAGGCGTTTGCCGATATCACTTTCCAGAACAGCCCATAGATGATCTTCATTGCGAAACAGATAGGGCAAAGTAAGTAGCTCCATCGCTGACGAGAACTCCGCGAGTCCTACCGCAGAAACGCGAGCAATATCCAACGCACCGATCTGGGTCATCTCAATCGTCTCACGCTCCGATCCTAACTCAGCATCAGGATAGAGAATCACGCGGATGCGCCCCTCTGTCTTTTCTTCCAGGTAGCGCGCCATCTCCATCAATCCGGCCGCTGTCGGATAATCGACCGGATAGCTGTCCGCTGCACGCAGCAGGATCCGATCCGCAGCAATGCCAGAAAATGAAGGCAAGAACAGTAGTGCGAAAGCCAGAACGGAGCAAGCCACGTTTTCAATCCCTGACTTTACCAGAAACGTTTTCATGTGCATTCGCTCCCCACGATGATGAAAGTGGAGACATCGCCATCCATCGGCCATCCATGTCAATTGCCCATATAGCGTTCCCCGAAATGGCGTCCAATGGTGACGAGATCCAGAATATCCACCATACCATCCTGGTTCACATCCGCACGTGGTTCGAGTAACGGCATTTCACCAAAGTGCCGACCAATGGAAACGAGATCCATAATATCCACCATACCATCCTGATTGACATCCCAGGAGGGGATGCCGAGAATATGAACCGATACAGAGGTGAGTGTGTCAAATGCCTCCGTCCGAGGCTCCGGCCCGGCAACGCTATAGAGAGTCAACGGAATGGGAGAACCAATTACTAACTCAATCATTGTCGTATGTATTGACGCCAATACATCAAAATGAAGTTGGGCGACAACGCCACTACCAGAAGCCGCACCTGAGATGGAGCCAATACTGTAGAGGATCTTGGATTTACCGGGATCATTGGTGTCTAATTCATTCTGAAGAATCAAACCCGGTAAGAAGGGGCCCGGTTCACACGGTTGAACCCCCGCTGTCGTCGTCTCTGCATCGAGCACTCGCAGATAATCCGGGTCAAACAGAATAAGGACTGAAATCCCATTGACCTGGATGTCGCCCATCTCAACGAACAGTTCCAAATCCAGGGTCTCGCCCGGGGATACCTTGATCTCATGCTGCTGTGTTGCAGAACTTCGCAACGTCAGACGCGTTTCCGCACGCGCACGCGCATGGCCTAGAACGAAGAATACCATACAACAACATAAACACCATCGGTACCATCTATTTCGTACGGTCAACACAACCCCTCCCATCGTACACAACCTGCGATGAACTATCCTGATGACATCCGCCCATACAAGGATACGTCTGTACAGAAAGTCCATTCACGCCTCTGTTTCGATATTATGTCACAGACCTATGGGATTGTCCAGTGAAAACCCGGTGGTTTGTGCTTGATCTTCCTCGAGATTATGGTATATTCTTCTCTGACAATAGTCTCCAGTCGAGATTCAATGACTCAGGAAAGGAAATGATGAAACGACAAGATTATCTGAACTGGGATGAGACATTTATGGCAATTGCCCTCCTGATTGGCAAACGTTCCAAAGACCCAAATACCCAGGTAGGGGCATGTATCGTGAACACAGATAAGATCGTCGTGGGACTGGGATATAACGGGTTCCCAAAAGGTTGCTCAGATGATGAATTTCCCTGGCGTCGTACCATTGAAGAAGGAGAACCTGAGGAACATCAGATTACAGAAACCAAGTATGCCTATGTGGTACATTCAGAAGTCAATGCAATCCTGAATAGCAATCAGCAGAGCTTGAAAGACTGCACCATCTATGTCGCGCTCTTCCCCTGTAACGAGTGTGCCAAACAGATCATTCAAGCGGATATCGGAGAAATCGTCTACATATCCGACAAATACGCCCATCTGCCACAATACAGGGCATCACGTCGGATGCTCAATGCAGCCGGTGTCAGACTCCGGCAATTCGTTCCCTCCCGACATCCGCAAATCCTGATCGACTTTGAACGTGAACTGGAACTGGAGGAGTAGACATCCGGGATGCAGTAGGGATAGCAGACCCTCTGAAACGGATGAGGTGTTCCTCCTGAAGTGCCGGTCATGGATGAGCGAGATCTCGTTCATCTGAGCTTGCAGAGGATGCTCCACAATTCTCACCGGTAAGGCGACGTATAGTTCCTGGGATCCCTCTTGAACACATAGCGGCGTCGGGGCAACGGAAGTGGATCCTGGACTCGAATGGTCCACGCGAGCAGTTCCGCCATCAATTCCCGCTGAATCTCCGCGAACGGTTCCTCGCCAAACAGGTTCTCCAACTCAACGGGATCCTCCGCCAAATGATACAGTTCCCCCCGGCCATTCATGTCGTAGACCAATTTCCAGTCGCCTTTGCGCAGCATCCGCATTGCGCCGCTCTGTGTCCAACTGTTCAGACAATCGAAGGTGCAACCGGCGCCGATAGCACCCTCTTCCTCCGGATCCAGGCCATCCTCCTCGGTGTAGTAAAGTCCACCAAACCCGTGCTCCGCATAGATGCTCTCGAACTCAGCGGGGGGATAGGAAGTTCCCGTGAGTAGAGGCCAGAGACTTCGCCCTTGAACGCCATCGGGAAGTGGTATGCCGAGTGCCTCGCAGAGCGTTGGCATGATGTCCACCATCGAGACATGCGCTTCGTGAGGTGTGCCCCGTGCCACGATTCCCGGGCCCGTGAAGAACATCGGTATTCGGGTCAGGCATTCCGGTAATTCAGGGCCTTTGCGGATCAGGCCATACTCCCCGACAAAATCCCCGTGGTCGGAGACGAAAATGATGATCGTGTTGTCCCGGAGATTCTCGCTTTCGAGGAACTCAACGAACCGTCGGATTTGATCATCAATGAGGCGCAACATCCCGTGATAGTTAGCACGAGTGCGCTGCACCTGATCAACATATCCAGGGATGGCTCGATCCCACATCTGCCGAAGCCATCGCCATTTGAATTCCTTATCCTCCAGAGATTTTTCATCGGACTGAAGCAAAGGCAACACCTCGGGAGGAAACATCGAGAAGTACGGCTCAGGTACCTGATACGGATTATGTGGTTCTGCGAATGACAACCAGAGGAAGAACGGTGCGTCCTTCACTGAACCGATCCACTCACAAGCCCTGGATACGGCACGATAAGGTCCCTGGCATTCGATAGGAAATGGTGTCGGTTGCAGATCTGTTCGGTGATGCAGCCCGGAGAGATACTCATCAAACGCGATCTCTTCGTCCGTTCGGTCGGGACCGGAGCCCCCACCATGAGAAAGTCCAAACAGATAGTCCAGCCTGTCCGCTGTCAGATGGGAGTGATTCTTTCCGCACAAAGCCGTCTTGTACCCCAGGTTCCCCAGAACATCCACCAGATCCTCAGTGTACATGGCGTCTGGCACATTGTGATTGGTTCGCACACGGGTTGCGGTCGGATATCTTCCAGTGAACAGACTCACCCGGGCCGGCGCACATACGGGCATCGATGTATACGCCTTATCAAAGTCCGTCCCTGATCTCGCCAGGGAATCGAGAAAAGGGGTCGTGTCCAGCGGATATCCTTCTCGTGCGGAGAGATCCGCCCGTTGCTGATCCGTCATGATGATGACAATATTGGGGCGTTGGTTTCCATCTGTGACATCTGAAAATCCCATAGGTTGTTCACTCCAGCGGTTCTGCGGTGACCTACCGCCCATTCTCGGCCATCTGAAAGTGAGAGCACTATTGAGGCTTTTGCCTGACATCAGAATCGGTATAGAAGCGGTCGTGCAACTCCTCCAGATCGTATCGCGCTTCGACCTGATCTGCGAGAGCGACATTCAGTTCCACTTCCCGCCGATGCCGCATACCCACCAGGGCCACATCGATCTCAGGGGTGCTCAGTACATAATTGATGCACATGCGCGTGACGGCGGCCGTGTCCGTACCGAACTCACGGGCAAGCAGCTTCTGCAGGAAGCCACTCGTGCCAGTTCGCATGGTTACCACCCCCATACCATATTGCTCGGCCAAAGCCACGATACCGCGACACTGCCGCGAGTGGTCACATGCCTGTAGACTCACCAGATTGTAGCACACCTGAAGCACATCGAATCGATGGGTTGCCAGCAGGCGTTCCAGAGCCCCGGTAGGCACTTCCGCCGTGACACCGATAAACCGAACCTTCCCTGCCTCCCGAAGTTGTTCTAATCGCTCTAATCGACCTCCATTTAGGATGCCCTCCACTTCATGATCATTGAAGTAGCCTCCATGAAACTGAAGCACATCCAGATACTCGGTCTTCAGACGACGCAGGCTCTGCTCAACGCTCGTCTGGATCGCGTCCGAAGAACCGGAATAGGTCACTTTGCTGGCCAAGAAAATGCTATCTCGGTAAGAGGATAAAGCGCGGCCAAGAATCGTTTCACTGAGGCCATCGCCGTAACCGGGAGCTGTGTCAAAATAGTTGATGCCAAGCTCAAGAGCCCGTTCAATGGCCGCAGTATAGGCGGTCTGTGCTGCTGGATCCGTCGGATCCTCACATGCAAGATAATATGGGATTCCGAGAACTGCCCCGCCATATCCGATAACACTGACTTTCAAGCCCGTCCGTCCCAATGTCTTGTATTGCATAGATGCGCATCCTCGTCTACTGGGCCTTGATACTTCCCCACGTGACCGGCAGTTTCCCCACCGGGGCAACAGGAACAGGAGCCGTTATCTCCATCATATCTCCCACAGAGCCATCATCGCGGATCATCTCCAGAGTAAGCTGAGGGCCATCGATGCTCAACTTACAGAAATGCAGGGTCGTTTCGGCATAGACTTGATCGGGATTGGGCTTGACATTCACCGGATACCAGGGAGCCCCGCCTCCTCCCGTGACAACGTACCAGATACCGTTATGGAGACTGCGTTCGTAGATATGGTCATGGCCGTTGAAAACCATATCCACTCCATATTTCTCGAAAATATCGATCCAGGACGTCATGACACCGGCAATCCCACCATGTTTACCGGAGGAATAAGGGGGGTGGTGGAAGAATACAAAGGTCCACTGAGCGGTCCCTTGTGCCTGGGCCAGATCATCCTCCAGCCAAGCTCGCTGTTCTGCTGACGAGCGAAACGCGCTATTGCTATCCAGACACACGAAATGCGCATTCCCGTAGTCGAAAGAGTACCACTGTTTATTCTGCTGCCCTCCACCAGCAGGCAGAGAGAACAGGTCATAGTAATGCTGCGCGTTCCTTTCATGATTACCCAGCACAGGGTAATAGGGCACGCTCCGCATCAGATCATTGGTGGTATCGAAGAAGGTATCCCATTGAGGCAGAACTCGACCATCCGCCACCAAATCACCGGAATTGAGCACCAGATCCGGCTCATGCTGGACGATCTGATTCACCACAACGAGATGATCATTAGGGTTCGTTCGAGTATCCCCATACACGATCACTGAAAATGGTTCTGTCTGTTCCACAGCCGTATGGAACGTGCTATCCTCACTCACCTCTACTCCGGAGATCACGCGATAGTGATATTGTGTCGATGGCATCAGCCCCGTTAATGTGATACGGTGTCGCTTGAGGGCACTCTGATCCTCCACCCGCTGATCATAAACAGCCCCGGATGCTACATACTGAGCTTGCGTAGCATATTCCACTGCACTACTACTCGGTTCGGCAGTTTCCCACCTGATAACGATGGAGGTATCGGTGACATCACACAGATAAGGCCCTCTGACCATCGCAGCGACAGCAAAATCGTTTTGGACAGAAAAAAGGGCTATCAAACCAAGCAGGAGAAAGAACAGATGTCTGCGTCTTATTTTCATTGTCTATGCAACTCCTCACATCAGGACTACTCAGAGAGCAACTCCATCTCCCAAAGCAGGCGCTTCAACTCCTCACGCGCAGTAAGACTCAGTGGTTGAAAGGGACTTGTTGTATGCGCAGTGCACAGATCCATGATTTCCAGACAGGTCTTAATGCAGCTCACTTGAGCACCATAGGTATACAGTTTGGCTAACCGGAGAATGCGTCCCTGAATCTCATGGATCTGGTCGCGTGCCCCTTCACGAGCTACCTGATATAGACGTGCGCACATCGCCGGATCGATATTTGAAATGGACAATACAGCCCCGGCAGCACCATACCAAATGGCTGCCGCAGCCAGGAAATGAGAGCCGACAAGCAGGGAGAATTCAGGATCCTCTCCTATGGCCTCATAGAGCCACAGAAAATTGGCCCAATCGCCGGAACTATCTTTGATGCCCGCAATGTTTGGCACTGTCTCATTCAGTTCCGCAACGACATCGACTGGGATCATGATCTTGGTCATTTGGGGGATATTGTAGATGAAAACGGGAAGATCCGTGCTCGCAGCAACCTCCCTGTAAAACGCAAGAAGCTCTGCATCCCCGGAACAAGGATAGTAGTAGGGAGGAGTCATAGCAACCGCCTGAACACCCAGCGATTGAGCCATTTCCACATTGTCAATGACACGTTTGGTGCTAGAGTCCATCGTGCCACAAATAATAGGAACACGATCTGCAACTACTGCAACAGCAATTTCGATAGTACGTTGACGTTCCTGAGCGGCCAAAGCCACACATTCACCTGTCGAACCCAATAGATAGATACCATGAACACCCTGGTCGATAACGCGATGCAGTAACCTCTCAAGAGCAGGTCCATCCACGCGTTCCTGCGCATCAAGCGGGGTCACAATGGGGGGAAAGATACCTTCAAAACGTAACATGAAAATGCACCTCTGTGAGATCTGGGATGTACTTATTATACAAGATTCAAGCTGCCTGCACAAACACAATCTTCCAGGGGAGCATGCGGCTGTCTCACATAACAGGATAGCCAATGGGGAGCCTGACTTTCGCAAGGCTCCGATATACCTGACCGTAAGCCGAACAACATGACAACTATTCCCAGCAAAACCCTTGCATGAAATATCAGATTCTAATATAATGTAGAAACCAATGGGGGGAAATGGAACATGGAACATGTAATTTACATCGGCACCATCCTGGTTTTGTGTGCGATTTTCGTTATCGTGACTTCCCGTTTCGCTCATAGAAAAAGAGGGGAAGATGCAAAGATTCTGGAGCGTTCACGGGCTCAAGGGCTGATGGAACCCGTTTCCCTCCATCCACGGATCGATCCGAATCTCTGCATCGGGAGCGGCGCCTGTGTAGCAGCCTGCCCTACGCAAAAGGTACTGGGATTGGTTGATGGACGAGGACAACTCATTCGGCCAATTGCCTGTATCGGATATGGAGAATGTTTGCGCAACTGCCCTGTTGCGGCAATTAGCCTTGTATTTGGTACGGAGACTCGTGGGGTCGAGCTTCCGCACGTCAATGAAGACTTTGAATCGAACATTCCGGATCTCTACATCGTTGGCGAACTGGGTGGGATGGGTCTCATCCGCAATGCAGTGGTACAGGGGATCCATGCGATACGTACCATTGCCAGGAAACAGAGGAAATCCTCCCAAGATGTGCACGATGTTGTGATCGTAGGTGCCGGACCGGCCGGCTTCGCGGCTTCGTTGGCAGCCATAGAAGCCAAACTCGATTTTGTAACGCTCGACCAAGAGGATCTGGGGGGAACTGTACTCCAATATCCACGCAAGAAGATTGTGCTCACAGCACCTGTCGAGCTACCGCTGTATGGTAGGATCCGTCTTCGCAAGACCACCAAGGAAGAACTGTTATCCGTATGGAAAGACGCCATCGATCAAACGAGCCTGACCATCCACAGTCATGAACAGGTACTCGATATCCAGCGACCAGAGCCGGAGAATCCCTTTGAGATCACAACCACCAAAGCCACATACCGAGCACATTTTGTGGTTTTAGCCATTGGACGACGTGGAACACCCCGGAAACTGGAGGTCCCCGGCGAAAATCTATCGAAAGTCATGTACCGCCTGCTGGAGCCAGAGCAATTTGCCGATTCCAGATGCCTCGTCGTTGGTGGCGGTAATAGTGCTGTGGAGGCTGCCGTGATGCTGTCCGAACAACCGGGGTGTGAAGTTCATCTCTCTTACCGGCGCGAGGTGTTTTCACGGATTGCAGATGATAACCGCGACGCCCTGGATCAGGCGGTTGCTGGGAACCGACTGACGCTCCTCCTAAACTCCAATGTCCAGGAAATCCAGCCGGACCGGGTTCTACTGGAACAGCAAGGTGAACCTATTGAAATCGAAAATGATCATGTGTTTATATTTGCCGGAGGACAACTCCCCGAGGTTCTTCTCAAAAGAATCGGCATCGAGGTCAAAACAATGCGAGGGGAGGTGTTTATTGCTGGGTGAAACACTTTAATCGATTTCTCATACTGTCCTTGAGTGTGCTGGGATTACTCACGGTCGTGATTCTCGGTCTCACGGGCGAGAGTTACTATCGTTTGTCAGATGCGGATCGTGCCTTCCATGAACTTCACTCCAAACTCAAACCCGAGGGCACCATCGGCCATGCCTATGGCTTTGCCGGCGTGCTGTTAATCGGCATCAACCTGCTTTACCTGGCTCGCAGGCATCTGAGTGTACTACGCGGTGTGGGAACACTGAAAAGCTGGATGGAAGTACACATTTTCGCAGGGCTGATTGGCCCCGCGCTCATCCTTTTCCACTCGGCATTCCTCTATGTGAACCCAATCGCAGTAACAGCCATGATCTCGCTGGCGATATTGGTGATCACCGGGATCATCGGGCGTTACATTTACGCTCAGGTTCCACACAGTCTCAATGGGACAGAAGAAGATATGAGAGACGTGAGAAGGCACGTCGAGGAGGCCGTATCGGAACTGGTTTCTCAAGCGGGTGAAGACTATACCACACTTCTGGAGCAATTGGATCATATCATGCCCGAAACCCGGCAACGCAATATAAACCATCTCCATGCGTTGTTGATTCTGCCAGCTTTGGGCTGGCGAAATTGGCGTCTGCAAAGGCAGATACGCCAAATCTACAGAGAATTCCTCACGGAGACCAAACTGTCACACACAACGGCAAAACCTGTCCTCCATGCACTTCGTCGCATTGCACGATTTCGTATCCGCATGCGATTCCTCCATGCATTTCGAGGGTTGCTGACCTGGTGGCGCGGACTCCACCGTTATTTCGCACTCGTGATGTTACTCACCGCGCTGATCCACATCGCCATTTCAGTATACATGGGGGCAAGATGGTTGTTCTAATCTATACCGTGAAGTATCAGATGCAACGAAAGACAGTTCTTCTTTCGCTGTCCCTGATCCTCTGGCTGCTTTGTGCTATCACCGATGCCATCAATCCCCTCAAACTCATGATGCCAGGTAAAGTAGCGGAGCCTCATGCAAAATATGAGGAAGCATGCAAACAATGTCATGAAGCCTGGCAAGGGGTCGATTCTACCCGTTGCTTGAAATGTCACGATATATTGGCCAAAGCAATTCAGACAGGGAAAGGACTCCATCGTGGGCCCGTTGATACGGTTGAAGGACAACCGTTCTATGAATGGCAAGGGATCGCTCTGGCTCCAGGTGGACCACCGAACCGGGGAACCTGTGCTGCCTGCCACCCGGATCACAAATGACGTAAGTTCAAGATGATTCGGGTGAGGCAGTTTGATCCAGAGAAATTCGATCACTCCCTTACAACCTACCCACTCGACGGAAAACATGCTCAGTTGGAATGCAAGCAATGCCATCGACTGGAAGATGAGAAATCAACCTACCTCGGTCTCCAACAGAACTGCTTCTCATGTCACGAAGCCGATGATGCAGAGCGTGGCCATCAAGGAATTCTGGGTACGGACTGTGTCGATTGCCACACGACTCAGGAATTCAAAACGACTCTGTTCGATGTCAAACGGCATGCTGAGACTGATTTTCCACTGGTCGAAAAACACAAAGATGCTGCATGCAATGACTGTCACAAAGACAAACGGTTCAAAGGAACCGCCCGGGATTGCTTTGCCTGTCATAAAAAGGATGATGCCCATCGGGAACAACTGGGGCAGGGATGTGATAGCTGCCATTCTTCGGAAGCCTGGAAACCGTCTGGTTTTACACTGAGACGCCACCAGCGCACGAAATACCCTCTGCAAGGACAACATGCAAATGTCGAGTGCACTAAATGCCACGTGAACGGACAATACAAGGGCATACGGACCACCTGTTTCGCATGCCATCAGAAAACGGATCAGGCGCAAGGACATCAGGGACAACTTGGGCAACAGTGCGAAAAATGCCACAACGTCAATGGATGGAAAACTCCTGCATTTACGCGGCAAGAGCACAATCGACTCGACTTCAAACTCGAAGGCAAGCATGCGGACGTCGAGTGCGAAAAGTGCCATATCAACAGAAAATACAAAGAGTTGGATACCACCTGCTTCGCCTGTCACCAGAAAACTGAGCAGGAAAAGGGACACCAGGAGCAACTTGGGCAGCAATGCGAGAAATGTCACAGCGTCAAC
>JAJRTO010000234.1 GCA_024278235.1 Candidatus Poribacteria bacterium | reverse complement strand
TGGGAGAGGTCGCAGACGCTGCATTTGGTGCGGATTCCCTCATATGGTACGACGCATGGATGGGCGTTCTGGCGTATGCGTTCCAGATCTACTTCGACTTCAGTGGGTACTCTGATATGGCCATCGGTCTGGGACTGATGCTTGGATTTCAGTTCTTGAAGAATTTCGATTCTCCCTACCTTTCCGAGAGCATCACAGATTTCTGGAAGCGATGGCACATTTCGCTCTCGAACTGGCTCCGGGACTACCTTTATTTTCCCCTCGGTGGCAATCGACGAGGCAAAAGACGGACCTATCTCAATCTGACCGCCGTCATGCTTCTGGGAGGATTCTGGCATGGATCCCAATGGAAATTCATTGCGTGGGGTGGAATTCACGGGTTGATGCTGGCCTTTGAGCGAATGCTTGGCAAAGAGAGTCCCTACCGTGCTCTCCCACGTATCCTGCGTATTCTCATCACGTTTATCATTATCCTCATCACCTGGGTGTTCTTCCGTGCGGACAATATTGGTGCAGCGTTCCACTATCTGTCGATGATGTTCGGGATGGGAGAGCCCTGGCGAGGGACCTCTCTGTTGGGGGCGATCCTCTATTCTCGCGATCACCTGCTCGTGACCGTTCTCTCTCTCATCATCGTCTGGTTTGGCAAGCAGAGCTGGGACATCGCTCAGGAGTTGAGTTGGCCGAAGGCAGTCGCCATGGTCCTGCTCTTTATGCTGACCCTGGCGACCATGTTTACCCAGACTTTCAATCCATTCCTCTATTTCCAGTTCTGATGTCGTTTGGAGCAGGGTGCAAGCTCACCTCGCCCCTGATCTGCAAGGGGCTTGCAGGCCCGATTTTACCCTTGACACCTCAAATGGGGAGTGCCATAATGCGTCCATCATCAATTGTGGGACCCTTTGAAAGGATGAGAGGATGGAATCCAGGGATTTGCAGGGTAAACTGTTGCAGTGTCTGGGTGGGCCGTGGCCGGATTCATCGCACCGCGTGCGTTACATCTGAACTTCGGCACGCTGGACGGCGGTAGTCCGATCCATGAGGTACGCGAAGGACTCAAAACTATCGCCCGGACATACCGGCAAGCTGGTGCAGAGGATCGCTTCAGTTTCTATATCGAAGAAGACGCAGGCCATGTCCTGTCCGAGGAGATGTGGCGGCGAACCAGAGAGTGGTTCCGAAAGCATCTCTGTTGACGGATGGGGTTTAGCTATCGTCATGCTTGCTCCGGGGCATCCAAGCAGATTTCAGATTTGAGATTGTAGATGGATAAAACCCGACTGTCACTGGTGTTTCTTGCCCCGAAAGTCCATGATCTCTTCTGAAACTTGCTTATGAGGAAGACAATCAAAGATTATAAACAATCGTTTGAGAATGGAGGCATCAATGACATTTGGAACAGGTTCGTATACCTACAAAGTCGTGGAAGATTGGGCTAAATTACCTGAAGGATGGCAGTGGGGATGGATGCCAGCCGTGGCGTGTGATTCCCAGGATCGCGTGTATGTCTACTCCCGCAGTGAACATCCACTGATGATCTTCGACCGCGATGGGAATTTTCTCACCACGTGGGGTGACGACGTTTTGAAGAGCGCACACGGTATCTACATCGATGGGGACGATAACGTCTACTGCGTCGACCATGCCGATCACTGTGTCCATAAGTTCAATTCCCAGGGGGAGTTGGTGATGACATTGGGGACACCAGGGCAACCCGCGGCCAAGGATGGTGACCCATTCAACAAACCCACGGATGCGGCGGTGGCATCCACAGGGGAACTGTTCGTTTCAGATGGCTACGGTAACGCCCGTGTCCATAAATATTCGCCCGAAGGGGAATTGCTGCTTTCATGGGGTGAGCGGGGCGACGGCCCTGGGCAATTCAACCTATCGCACGGTGTCCGCGTCGATAAGTTCGATCGCGTTTGGGTCTGTGACCGGGAGAACCATCGCATCCAGATTTTCGATTTGGAAGGGCATTTCTTGGAAGAACGGACGGGATTATTGAAGCCCAATACGATCTATTTCGATCCCGGGGAAGAGGTCGTTTACGTCGCCGAACTCGCCCATCAGGTGAGCATCTACACGCTCGATGGCGAACTGATCACCCAGTGGGGTGGCGCTCAGTCGAGCGAAAAACCGGGGGAATTCCTCGCTGGCCCACATGGAATCTGGGTGGATTCTCACGGCGATCTTTATGTCAGCGAAGTTCAGACGGATGGCCACTTCCAGAAGTTTCTTCGCCAGAGGTAGTGGATCCCTTCAAGGCATCATCGACTCAACCGGTCATCCACGCTATCGTTTCCAGGATCGCCACCAATTGGAGATGAACCTGAAGCGGCACCGGTGTCCGGGAATTGTTATTCTGAACCTCCGTCACGATATGGATCATCCGCTCTGATATGGGCAGCCAAACCTTCGTAAGGAAATGACGTTGCGGATTGTTATGCCGGTAGGGGACAGATGGGTGCTCCCTGGGCTGTCCTCCTTCCTGCCTCCATCTGGCGTGGATGGCTTCTCCCAGCGACTGGAGACGTACCTGCATCTCCTCCGGGAGATCCTCGTAGCAGGTGGGCAGGTTGATCATCGCATTCCTATCGGAGTGAAGGAACTCCGTCTGATGGAGATCCATCCAGACATCGTAGTGATAGGTTTTATCCAGTTCAAAGAAGGACTGAAAGAAGGTCGAGCGGTAGTCGCGGTTTGGTTCCACATAGGTATGCTCATCAATCTGCTCATAGGCAATCCCCAATAAGGCAGGTGACGTGACCTGGCGGGCATCCCATGTGTCGACTCGTGGGAACCGTTCACCCGGCGCATCACCGGATTCCCCAAACATCCAGAGGAAGAACTGTTCGTTCGGTATCTTCGACCCGTCCCAGAACTTGACCGGCGCACGTTGACTTCCACCGGGGTTGGCATCGGGGACGAGAGTAATGATGAAGTTCTCCAGCACCCATCTCCGCCACCCAGTGTTCTGCTCTGCATACTCCTGATGACCAGCCAGTACCTTCGCCAATTCCGTACAGGCAGCAACTCCGGCCGGTTCGTGTGCGTGGGGACGTGAAACGAACAGCCGATGCTTGGATTCTGGATCGCTGGCCGGATCGGTAAACGTCAGGGCATATACATTTCGCCCCGTATACTGCTGAAAAGTATCGATGCTCAGAC
>JAJRTO010000016.1 GCA_024278235.1 Candidatus Poribacteria bacterium | reverse complement strand
GGTGAAATGCGAAAGGATAGGTTTCAACACATATCCCAGGATGTAAGGGCCATCTCCCGTGGTTGTCCCTGGGCATGATTGTACATTACAGCACACGAAATGTCAACGCCGCGCATGAAATGTCCACTTTCACATTTTTCGGTTGTGCAGAAGGCGGATAGCTGGTACAATAGCTCCCATGTTGATTCGACTCTCACATACGCTCAATAGAGGTGGGCCTGCATTTGGGCGTGTCTCCGATCTGTCGCTTGACCAGCGCGCATCCATCGCACGAGGGGATTCCCATCATGGTTTCATGATGCACATCTACAATCACGATGGAACCCACCTCGATGCTCCCTATCATTTCAATATCGAAGGAAGGCGAGTCGCAGATCTTGATGTCAACGAGCTTGTCTTTGAACGTCCACAGGTGATCGATACGCCAAAATCGGAAGCTGCCCTGATCACACCCGACGATCTGGAGCCTTATGCAGATGCAATATCCCAGTGCGATCTCTTGATGCTCCGCACCGGGTACTGTCGCATCCGGGCGTCTGATCCTCATAAGTACAGTTACGAATGTCCTTGCATCGCACCGGCAACGTCCCGACTCATCATAGAGGACTATTCCAATATCCGGGCTGTCGCCATTGATGCGGTCTCCGTTGGGTCACCCGCGTTCCCGGAGGAAACGGTCGAAACGCATCGAATCCTGACGGGACATCGAGATTACAGTCGCCGATACGTACTGATCTTTGAGGATGTGAATATGGATTTCGATCTCAGCGGCATCCGGCGGGTATTTGCCATGCCACTCTTCATCGAGCAGATCGATGGTTCGCCCTGTACGATGATCGCTGAACTCTAGCCATTTGCGCCCGAGATGTGGCTGGGGACAACCGACCTTCCTGTCTCCGCCGATTCATAGCCGGCAAACACCACCTGAAATGTGTGCAGATAGTCCTGTCCGCTCGTCTCAAACGGCTCACCGCTGAGGAGGCAGTCCACAAAGTGTTGTTGCGTTGCGCGGCAGCTATCGCCAAAGTAGCCGGCGGTTGGCAGATGATACGAGTGAATGTAACTTTGTGAGCCGATGGGCGAGATCCGGATGTCCGCATTGGTCAAGAGATCCAATTTCCCCTCGCGCCCTTCAACGCTCAGCACGCCAAATGTACGCGGATCCGCTGATGGTTCCGGTTCGGTATACCGGTTCGCGTCGATGAAAACCGTCATGCCGTTTTCCATCGTCAACGTCGTCAGTGTGAAATCTTCCCCGACTATCTCCGGATGGATACGCCGATGAACACTGAAGATGGAGTCGATCTCCCCCCACAGATAGCGTGCAGTGTCAATAAAGTGGCAGATCGTTTCATAGAGCAGGAACCGTGGCATGTCACGAAAATAGGGCTGGCGTGCAAAGGGTTGATCGCCACGACCATCACCACGTCGAGTGAAAAACCGCGCGTAAAAGGGTTTGCCGATCACCCCTTGATCCAGGATCTTCTTGATCTCTCGATACCACGCCTGCCAGCGCCAGTTCTCGTTGACCATCAGCCGTACACCTTGCTGCTGGCAATACATGACCAACTTCTCGGCATCTTCATAAGTTGGGGCAAGCGGTTTCTGGCAGAGCACATGGATTCCCCGGTCAGCCGCAGCCAGAGTCAGTTCGAGGTGTGATTCCGGGCGTGTCACAATATCGATGAAATCCGGTCTTTCCTTATCCAGCATTTCGTGGACATCCGCATAGGTTTTGGGAATACCATGCTCCTCTGCAAATCTCCGCACCTTTGCCGCGTCCAGATCGCAGATGGCCAGGATGTGCGCATCTGCGACACGCTTCCATGATGCCATCTGAATATGGCTGAAATAGCCTGCACCGATGGTAACCCCTCGTAAAGGGGGATGTCGATGATCCTGCATGGATACCCCTCCTCAGTGGCGACGAATCCTTGATTGCGATATGATACCGGATCTGGCCCCACAAAGCAACCTTCCCGCTTAAGCCATCCCCAAGTGGTGCTACGTTTATCCGCGTAAGACACAGAATAGACACGGAGATCAAACCACGCAAGGCCTCGATCACTCCTCGGATGGTTCGTCAGATTGCGGAGATGTTTCCCATCGGCATCCATCAGGTAAATATCATCATCCATACCCCGAATCCGATCCCGATCTGAATGGAAGACAATTCTTCGACCGTCAGGGTACCAGGTAGTGGTTAATCCGTAAGTAATACTGAAATGTAACCGTTAAAAAAGGGGGGAGCCTGTATCAAATCTGAGTTTTACCGAGAGGACAGGCTCCCAAGAATGACGGAATAACATACCTCCCCAGCGTCCGATGTAGAATATCGAGATTGTAGGTGATAATAAACTACTTGGTGACGATGTAATGCCATGCGTCTGCCCTGGAGAAAGAGAGCGTCCTGCGTACAAACCGTGCCAACCTCTGACGGAGGGTTCCATTGAATCGCTCTACATGTGCCGTCTGACTGGATTCTTTGTCGACACACTCATGCGTTTCCTCGTCCAACACCTGCTGGTAGGCACAACACCTGCTGACAGGCATGCCAGAAATCACTGAAACTATGACATCGCCGTAGGAAACGGGAATCTGGCGCCATAGACGTGCACACGTATGAGCGCTGCGGTACCAGGCAACTATCTGACGCGTGCGGCGACACAGAGCAAGCCAGAGCCAACGCTACCAAGCAGAGCCAACACTTCTGCTCTTTCCAGCGTTTCTGCTCTTTCTTGAGCACAAACGACCAGAGTTCATCCAGCTCAAGCACACCGGCCCCGTCCGCAGGCAGTAATGTATCTTCCAAGTCGGGAAATAGTTGGATAGCTTCTCGAATCCAGCGACTGATAGTTTGAGGTGAGACGTGAAAGATACGCTCCAGACCGCGTAGACTGCATCGCTCTTGATAGGCCCTGAGGATTTCCTCCTTCCTGGTTTGGGCATAGAGGGCTCGGGGTTTCAGCACCCGGTAGGCGTTGCAGTCGCGGCAGTGGTACTGGGCATTACTGCACTTGTTCGTGCCATTGCGCACGATATTCGGACTGCCACAAATATGGCAGTGATAAGTGATGGTCTCCTGGATCATGTCCATAGGATGCACTATCATCACTTACAAGCTAACCACTACCCAAGATTGACAGCAGGGACATGTAAGGAGTACTTACAGGGGAAGATAGTTATTGTGTTCCTGAAGGGAATCGGTGTAGAATGTGTCTGATAAAAATGCGTTCATAGGAGAAATTCATGAATGTCAGGGAAATACTATCATGCGTGGTGATTATCGGTCTAATTGCTGGATGCGGGGGACAGCAGTATACGTGGCAAAGTATCCCCTGGGAAGATGGAACACACTCAACTGAAGTGCCAGCGGTAGGCAGGTTGGAGACAGAGGAAATCAGTACAGATGTTCTGGTTACTGCCTTCACGCGAAGGGACAGCCGTTATCCTCAGGTCGAGCAGTCCCCTTATGTTCTTGGCGTGAGCGTGTCATGGCGGAATCTGACAGATCAGCCCTTGAGTCTGGAAAGCAATCCTATTAAGGTGATCGATGCTTCTCGAACCCTTATCCAGCCCTTATCTCCGGAGACAGTGACTTACCAACTCTTTGGCGGAAGGTTGAGAGAAGAATCCCAGCGCCAACAGTTGGCAGCACTTAGCCAACCTACTAGCAGCACTGGTGATAGTGATCTGCTATCTGCGGCCTTGAGTATCTATTCGGAAGTAATCCGTCAGGCCCAAAAGGATGCGATAGTTCGTGACATGTACGCGAGGGAAGTCACACCGCATGCGCTGTATTACCAGGCATTCCATCCAACGGAACTGCCGCCCGGTGTGGCAGCTACTTGGACGGAATACTATCCTTACACATCTGACACACTTACAGTGATGATGAAAGGCCAGCGCATCGAAGATGGAATCCATTTCAGTCCATTTCCACCACCTCCTCCAACTGTTGTTGACCCGCAACCTCCAACGGTTGTTGACCCGCAACAGGTACGGATGGTTCGCATGGCATCTGGCATTTTTATTGTTGGTGCCATTGTGCTGGTGGCTATTGTTGCATCAGGCTCATAACTTGAAGGGAAGGGAGCTATGGACATTAGGCAGAAACTAGCGTACATGATAGTTGGTGGTCTACTGGTATTCATGGGGCCGTTGCTGAGTGCCATGCTGCCGATGGTGAAAGCGCAGGAAGATAGTAGTCAGTCAGACACCACCCAGGGCGATGCAGTGTTTGATACGGTGACATGTAAGCGCTTGGTGGTAGTTGACGACGAAGGGGCCGAAAGAATAGTTGCAGGCAAGTTCCAATATGAGAATGGGCACGAGAAAGTATGAAATCCGTGTAGCTGATAGGGAAGGTAGATGTAGCATAGCATCCGACAGGCTATCTCTCTCCACAGAATACACACCGGACGGAAAGACGCGTCAGCACAAGACTGTTGTGAGCATAGAATCATCGCTCCTTGGTGAGGCCATCACCCTTGGGATGCTTTCAAGAAGCACGGTTCAGATAAGCGGCGATATCGGCATCCGCATCCAAGGTAAAACAGGTTCTTTG
>JAJRTO010000233.1 GCA_024278235.1 Candidatus Poribacteria bacterium | reverse complement strand
TCGTTTCAAGCGTTCTCTATGGCGAATTCTCCATGAATTCAGGAATCTGAACCCGGACAAACGGCAGAGCTTTTCGCACACCGTCGCACGCCGATTCACTGGAACAGTCCGGGCACATCCCGGGATTCTTGCCGAAATGACCAGGACGAAGGTTCCCGGAGAACGATTCTACATCGAAGATGAAGGCTCGTGGCGCCGGTTTATCCCACTGTTGGATGATTACCTATCGTTGCATCGGAGAGGGCTTGCAGGTCGCAAAGTGAAGATCTTCAGTTCCTACGGTATCACGACGATTCAAGGCCCAAAAAGCTGGTTTGCCAGATTAAAAAACCATCTGAAGCTATCGTGGCATTATGCGGCGATCGCTGAGCTGAGGAATGCCGATCCACACAACGGAGAGCATGCCAGCGTCAAAGAATACATCGACATGATGCGAGAGAAATACGGAATGATGACGACTTTTTCGCCCTATTCGTATCGATATGAAGGGAAGGAGTACACACTCCGGGATCCAACCATTCTACGGTTGTTCGGGTCATGATATATCATGCTAGATGCCATTTTACCTGATTACTTCACGACACTTTCAGAAAACACGCTGCTCCACCTCGCTATCGTGGCAGGTGGGATCGCCATCTACTTCGTGATCCGGGTATCGTACCATTATCATGTTATCAGAAAATCCCGGAAGGCGATCCCTCTGGTCATTGGAGGCTGGGGTACACGTGGCAAATCGGGGACAGAGCGCATCAAAGCGGCACTCTTTCATGCCCTGGGCTGCGAACTGATCGTGAAGACGACGGGCAACGAAGCGATGTTCATCCATAGCGTGCCCGAACAAAAACCGATGGAGCTGTTCATCTTCCGACCCTACGATAGAGCCACGATCTGGGAACAGGAGCGGATCGTCAAGCTAGGTGCGGACCTGAACGTCCAGGTGATGATGTGGGAATGTATGGCGCTCAATCCACGTTACGTGGGGATTCTACAGCGTGTGTGGATGCGCGATGACATTGCGACCATCACGAATACCCATCCGGATCATGAGGACGTACAGGGGCCGGCTGGATTTAACATACCGCAGGTCATGACCAACTTCATTCCGAAAGGGAGGCCCTGCTTCACTGCCGAAGAGCAGATGCTGCCCATCCTACAGGAAGGGGCGCGAGAACAGGGGGCAAACCTTCAGGCCATAAGCTGGCGGGATGTCGAGTTTCTCACAGAGGATGTCCTCGATAGATTCCCCTACAAGGAACATCCAGCAAATATCGCACTGGTGTTGATGCTGGCCGAGCATCTGGGGATCGAGAAAGATTTTGCTCTCAAGGAGATGGCCGACAATGTGGTTCCCGATATCGGCGTCTTGAAAACCTACCCCGTCGCAGACTATCTGGGACGTCGTCTGGAATTCACGCTGGGCAACTCAGCCAACGAGCGTCTCGGATTCATGAACAACTGGCACCGTGCAGGATTTGACGAGCATCACAATGCCCAGGATGCGGATGTATGGATAACCACATGCGTCAATAACCGGGCGGATCGCATCCCTCGCTCCAAAGTGTTTGCCGATATGATGGTGATGGATATCTGCGTTCACAAGCATTTTGTGATAGGCACGAACCTCACAGGGTTGTACGGTTACATCCAGAAAGCTCTCTCCCACCGTCTGGAGGATCTGTTCCTGATCTATCCGGATGATACAAGAGACGTCGGAGAAACCCCGTTGGATGCCCATGTGCAGGAAAGTCTGAGGAAACTGCTGGACGAATTCAAGGTAGAGGCAAGCACCATAGATGATGTCCTGAGAAAACTTCAGAAAATGCTCGAGGGAGTTGGGTTACCCGATCCTATTGTTGAATCTATCCTGAATGAACCTGACCTTCGGCAGGTTATCGAGGACAGCCATGCCAACTCTCCCGAAATAGAGGTCATAAAGCCCATTGTGAAAGCGGAACCTGCCATAGTGGATCTCCTGGCGCGCATCAGAGGACAGCTCATCGATGCGTCATTGGAAGAAGATATTGCAGATGCCATCGTGGAATTCTTTGAGAAGTATATCCGCACTTACCACAGTGTCAGCAATTTCAAGGCTTACATTCAGGAGAAAGTGAATGCATTGATGCCGTCTGGGGAAGCACTCCACGAAATCAATGAGAAAGCCAGGGAGTTCGCGAAGAAGATCTTCAACGACAAGCTCGAAATCATCATGGATTCCGCAGCGACAGGTGATCAGATCATCGATACGATAGCGCGCTGCTCCCCGCCCGGTCATACGATCCGGATCATGGGGGCACAAAATATCAAGGGTACCGGGCTCGACTTTGCCTACCGCTGGATCTCATTGGATAGAATCATGCAAAGGATCCCTTTGTTGGAGGCGAAGGATGACAAGACACGTATTGAATCTATTCAGTGGTTTGCCTATTACAAAGAATACGGAATCATCGACTGCAAGCCTGCGATAGAGGCCCTCAGCCAGGCAAGTAAGCTGAGCATCAATCAGAGCGCGGGCATCCAACAACAGATAAGTTCGGCTATTCGTTACGTGGAATCAGAGTACGAGAAGAAGCTCGAACAGCTCAGCGATGTTGGAGGCCACGGATTTCTGAGCCACGTGTGCAGTGTTCTGGAGCAGGTCGTGGATACACGAGACAGTAGAAGGCGTAGAAAACTAGCAGATTCTGTACTGAAAGATCTCGTCCATGAACGCATTTCTCATGAACAAGCTGCAATCGTCCTGCGGGATCTGACCAAACGACAGAAAGGCGGTTGGTTGGAGCGTGATATGAGGAATTTCTTCAAAAAGACGGGTCATATTCTCACTCGAAGGCAACCGGAAACTCCAGCGTAGTTGTACCCAACGCCTTACCATTTCCAAATTGAAAATCGCTTGGAAGGGAGATATTCATGCCAAAGAAAGCATTGCTCATCGAGGATGAACGAGACATCCAAACCTTATTGAGAATCTCGCTGGAATATAAAGGCAAATATCAGGTACTTCTGGCAAATGATGGTCTGACAGGCATCCAGATTGCCCAGGAAGAACAACCCGATGTGATTTTACTCGACGTAATGATGCCCAAGCTGGATGGGTTTGAGACCGCCAAACGATTGAAGAATAACGAAAAGACCAAAGATATCCCGATCATCTTCCTGACAGCAAAGGCGCAGAGAAAGGACATCGCTCACGGTCTGAGTCTCGGTGCAACGGGTTATCTTACCAAGCCGTTCCCACCTCAACTCGATGAGGAGATCGATAAACTGTTGCAGGCATCGTCTTCATGATCGGCGAGCACAGGAACACTCCATCTGTACTCAGAGGAGGTCGCGAAAACCTTGAATCGAATCGCTTATTGGACGTTCCCCATACTCATCCTCAGTAGTCTTGTCATCACATGGTTGGTGATGAATCCACTCCATTCGCTCGAAACGCTCATTACTGACCAGTACTTTCGCTTCAGGAAGCCTCATCTGATCGATTCCGATGTCCTTATTGTGGGGGTGGATGCCGCCGGCGTCTCCCTGATGGAAGACAGTCCATCTCCCGCTGGCGTACACATCGAGCTGCTTACGAGACTCGCAGAAGGACACCCCAAGGTCATCGTCTACTCACTTCAGTTCAAACAGTCGACCGGTCAACGGATCGCCGAGTTTCTCAAGACCAACCGGTAACGAGGGCTTGCCGATAGCATTTTCTTCCCCGATAGACTCCTTATGGATCCCTACGATAACAAGAATTCCCGGGTTGTTCGCCCTCCCCTGGCTTTGACAGAATTGTCAACAGGCTCCGGTGTTGCTCATGTGGAGACAAATCACGATGGGATCTGTCGCTATACGCCTCTGGCATTCTCTGTCAGGAAAGAAGTCATCCCCTCACTTGAAATGGAAGTGTTGAGGCGGTACCGGGGATTGGCAGATGATGCGATTCGGTTTGACGAAGGTCGCGTTTATCTCGGTTCAGAACGCATCATAACGGATTCAAACTATCGTATGCGGGTGAACTATGTGGGTCCAACGCGCACGTTTCCCTACCTGCCTCTGTATAAGATACTCAATGGTGAAATCAAACCACAGATATGGAAAGATAAAATCGTACTGGTCGGCCTCGCCAATACCTTAACAGAGCGGGGCATCGTGACACCCACAACCCAACTCGTTCAGATGCCGGAGATAGAGATCCATGCCAACGCGCTCCATACGATCTTGACAGGACGATTCATTCGGCGCGTTCCCTCGCTCCTCATGCTACTGTTCACAGCGCTCCTTAGTGTTTTTCTGGGATTCGCTTACCGTCATTTGAGCGCGAAATGGGGGGGATTGTTATTGGTGACACTGATTCCGGTGACGGCCCTCGCTACCTATTTCCTGTTCACCTGGCAAGGGATCTGGCTGTACCTGCTCCCGTTCCTGCTTATCCAGGTTTTCGCATATGTCTATCTCCTGGGTATCAACGTTGTCGAAGTGCACGCGGTAACTCAACGGTGCATCCTCGATCTCTCCGGCCAATCGCAACCCTTGTACCGACAAGGATATGACGAGTGTGCAGAGGCGGATTTCTCGGATGAGATCGTCCGTTCTGTCTCCGGCCTTCTTCAGGTGGATGGCATGCTGTTCCTGAAACGCCGGGGAGATTCTAACATCCTGGAGGTTGCCCATTCCTATCCCGATACGGTTCAGGCAGAGATAAAAATATCTGAGCACCTCTTGAACGCCGCGCCCTATCACTATACCCTCGAAGGAACCCCGGCCCTCGTTCGTGATTTCATGCAGGATCCGGAGACGGATACATGGATAACACCTCTGGTCAGTACGCACGCAGTGGTTGGATTCTGGGTGCTGAACAAGAGAAACGGTCGGGAATTCTTTGAGCAAAGCCGTGCTTTCATCTCATATTTTGCACATCAGATCGAGTTGGAATTGATAAAACGTCAGGTCACAGAGGAACTTCAAGGGAAAGCGGGGAGTATCGCGAAGAGAATATCCGGTCTGCTGTGGAGAAGGCTTGAGACCGTGAAGTTTCAATCCCTGATCCATTCCATCGTTGAGGAACGCACCCGCGTTACCACATTGCTGAATGACATAGAGGACGGTGTTATCCTCTATGATCTATTTGGTCGATTGATCCTCTATAACGATAGAGCACTGAAGATCTCGCGGGATGTGCTAGATGATCTCAGCCACAAAAGCCTTATTGAACTGCTCGTTGGTCTGATGGTAGCCTCCGGAAGCGATGAGGATGCAGAAGATATTCGAAACCACATGAGCCGCCAGATCCAGAATCTTATTGTCGGCATCCCGATCGAACCGCTGATCATCGCCCTGGACGATCCACTGAAATACTACCAGCTCAATATAACGACGATTGAAGAGTCCGTTGAAAGTGCTTCCGTGCGTCCCATCGGTATTGCATGTGTGCTCAATGACATCTCGCTCTACAAACAGATGCTCGACCTCAAACAGATGATCTCGGAACGTAGCCGGAATCATCTGACTCCGATCCTCGGATATGTGCCGCTCCTGAAGCAGATGGGCCCTCTATCCCATGAACAGCAAGAGTTTCTCGATGTGATCCACCGAAATGCAACGGATCTTGCCGCCATACTCGATGATTTTCATAACGCACTCACCCCAGGAATGTCAGATATCGGGATGAAAGGCCCGGTCGATCTGATCGATATTGCGAAGGAGATCATCGCACAGCAACAGAGTGAGACAATCGAACTGACATCGACGTCCCTCGTCGAGAAGGTATGGGGTGATAGG
>JAJRTO010000232.1 GCA_024278235.1 Candidatus Poribacteria bacterium | reverse complement strand
GCCAGAAAACCCTGTTTCCATGAGATCTCCGAGTAAGGCTTACGCACCCGGCTGCATAGATCTTTCGCAGGCGATTTCACTGCACATACAATTAGTGATGTTTCATGTAGTGATACTTCATGTAGTGATACTTCATGTAAGAGCACTTGCACCACGTTCCCCGGTTCGAACCTTTACGGCTGCATCCACGGAACTCACATAGATGATCCCATCGCCGGGGCGTCCTGTGCGCCCTTCTCGTTCAATAATGGAGATCACCTCTTCTGTAAGCGTCTCTGGACAAACGATCTCGATCTTCACCACATCGGTAACCCGACTCGCCAATTCAATGGATATCTTCGACTCCGTTGGGTCGATGGCACTTCCCACTGCCCAGACATGGATCATGCTCATGTGTGGGATGCCCGCCCTTTTGAGCATATGTACAATCTGATCGATTCGGTTGACTCTCACATAGGCTTTGATCTCTGTCATGATGGAATCCCCCTATCATGTTGACTGCCACTTCAACCATATTTTGTGAACAGATCAGATTCAAACGACTTATGCCTTCCATTGAAGCAAGAAATATACCAGCACCTGAGAAAATCGAGTTCTCACTCTTCTGAGAAGAATCGCAGATTCACTTTCCCTGTGCTGTTAGCATTAAGAATGAACTTCTTAACCTTCGGGAAGATCTTCTCCATCGTTTCAAGGTACAGCCGCTCTACAGTCACATCCGTTGAGCCTTTGCTGGTCGCTTTACGATATTCGTCCAGCATCGCAAGAAAGCGTTCCGCCTCTCCCTGGGCCTTATTCACCACCTCTGCCTGATAGCCTTCCGCTTCGCGGAGCATGCGTTCCGCCTCTCCCTTAGCGGGTGGAATCAAGCCGTTGCGATAGCCTTCCGCCTGGTTAATCGTGCGCGATCTATCCTCCCGTGCGCTCGCCACATCGCGGAAGGCGTTGGCGACCTCATCTGGTGGATACATCTTGTTGATACTCGCAGTCACGATGGTCAATCCACTTTCGTAGGCATCAAGTAGGCGTTGCGCTTCTAGTTCTACCCTACGCTGAATTTCCTCCTTCGCGGTTGTGAGGATTTCATCTACCCGCATGTGGCTTCCAATGCGTGTAACGGCATAGCGTACCACTTCGTTGATGGTCTGATAAGGGCGATAGTCAACGTTGAAGAGGTACTTTGCAGGATCGGTAATGCGATATTGGATGATCATCTGCACATCGACGATGTTTTCATCACCGGTAAGGATCTGGAGCGTGTCCGGTGAGGAATGCATCCCTCTATGCTCGGGCAAAAGCATCCCAATCCCCTCACGCTGCACCTCCGCCACATTGACTTTATCGACCTGCTGAAAGGGCCACGGCAGCCGGTAGTGCAATCCCTCGGTGATTCCCTCCCCAACCACACGACCAAACAGTCGTTCGACGGCTTCTTCACCCGGATTCACCATATAAAAACCGGAAGCCAGATATATCGCCAGCAACACGACCAGCACTGCCACAACGATACGTCGAGGATGCAGATGTCCAAAAGCTCCCTGGAGATCTATCTTGACCTGGGATGCATCCCCGGCGGTTCGTGCGCTTCCCACAAACGTCAAGATCTGTGAAAACCACCCCTGAGCCTTCAGCCAGCCTTTCTGACTTATGTTGCGCAGCGCGTGCCAATGCTTCGTCCAATCGAGCCTCCTTTCCCGATTTTCTTCTTGAGATGTCTGTCCGTTCTGTTCTGGGTTCTGTTCCATAGATTCCTTAAGAGATGTCATGTAAGCTTCCTTATCGTAGCAGATTGTCCCCAATCGCTTGAGATCTCCTGCGATCTCGACATGATCTCTACTTTGCTTTCTCCAGATATTTCAAGAGTTCCGCGTTAGACGGCAAAACAATGGTCGTTTTATCATCAATAAGCGTTTCGTAGGCCTGCAGCGAGCGGATGAAACCATAAAACTCAGGGTCCTGCTGGAATGCCTCTGCGTAGATTTTAATTGCCTGAGCATCCCCTTCCCCTTTGATCGTTTCCGCTTTTTCATAGGCTTCAGCGATGATCATCGTCTTTTCTTTGTCGGCAGTGGCGCGAATCTTAGAAGACTCTTCCGTCCCTTGTGAGCGATAGAGCCGAGCCATTTTTTCACGTTCGGCCCGCATGCGCTGAAAGACGCTTTGCTTGTTTTTTTCAGGGAAATTCAACACTTTCACCCGTATATCAGTCACCTGGATGCCATAATCAGCAAGTTTGCGAGCGGTCATCTCTTTCACCTCAGCCATCATCTGAGGCAGTTTGATCTCCGCTTCGTTAACATTGACAAGCTCATCCAGGTTGTAGCGACCGAGAGAAACACCCAGGTCTGAGAATACGACATCGTCCAGACGCTCCTGGGCATTGGTAAAGTTCTTCAGCATCTTCATGTAGATCACGGGATCCTGAATTCGCCAGGTGACGAAACTTTCGACCATGACGTTCTTCTTATCACGAGTCAGTCGTTCCGCAATTCTCGGGGTGTACACTTTCAGGCGGTTATCATAACGTTGAGTGTTCTGGATCGGATCCGGCCACTTCCAACCCAAGCCCGGTTGGACGATGGCCCGTATCGGACGGCCGAACTGAGTGACCACCACATACTCGCTCTGATCCACGCTGAAGAGCATGGAATTGAGCACAATAACGGCAAAGCCAATCACCACCAACAGGATCGTTTTCCCAACTTTCATTATTTCCTTACCTCCTCAATGACTTTTTTGCTCAGTCCGTCGCGCAAGAACCATAGATCCGTGTCCTCCACTTGTATCCCCTCATCGAGAATGAGCTTGTTGACGTTGACCAGTGCTTTCTCCAGCGCCTCAATGTAAAGGCGTTTCTCAGTGATGGTGCGATACTTCTGATATTCACGTAATTTACTGAGAAACCGTTGGGCATCGCCTGTAGCAGTATGAATTTTTGTCGAACGATAGGCCATTGCCAGTTCAAGTTGTTTCTGTGCCTCGCCCCGGGTTTTGGGGATGATCTCCGCCTGATAGGCAAGCGCCTCATTGATGTAGGTATTCTTGTCCTCACGTGCGCTCGCCACGTCACGAAATGCCTCCATGACATTGGCGGGCGGAGCCGCTTTACTCAGTTGTACCGTCAAAAGCTGAATTCCGGATTGTTGTTGGTCCAGTACATCCTGAGCCATCTGCTGTGCCCTTTCTTGAATCTGGTTCTTCCCCTCTGTGAGAATCGACTCGATGGAGTTCCGACCGATCTGATGGCGTAGCGCAGACACTACAGCGCTACGGACCAGCTCTTTTGGATCCGATAGGCTGTAGGTAAACGCAAACGCATCCTTCACCTGATAGTGAGCGACAGCCTCCAATTCGATGATATTTTCATCCCCGCTGAGCATCAGGGAAACAGGGATTTCTGTTGTGCGTACATCGGATAGGGCCACCCGATCCAGTGTTTCCAGAGGCCAGGGAAGGTGATAGTAAATTCCCGCCTGTACCTGCCGAATAGGTTTCCCAAAGCGTTTGACAATGACCTCTTCGTTCCAGTGCACCGTATAGATCCCCGAAAGCAGATAGGCGATCAAGGCGATGATAATGCCAATCAGGGCTAAACGACGCACCCACTGTCCGAGTCGGCCCAATATCATCTCAGTGCCATGATCGGCAAAGTCGAGAAATCCCCCTCGACGCAACGCTTTAACGGCATTCGTAAGGACCTCCAGGCCATTACTCAAGATCAGAAACACGATGATCGTAGCGGCGATCTTGTCCAGTGTGGCAAATCCCATCGTGTAGCCTACCAACGCCGCCACGATCACGATAGAACTGTACATATCCACGCGAGCGTGAGTCCCATTGGCAATCAGACCGGGCGAGTTGGTTTCGCGTCCTACGAAGATCTGGTAGTGCGACATAAAGTAGGTAATGACGATTGTGATCAGCGAGATAGCTGCTACCAGCACGACGTTGCTTAGTTCTTCCGTATCGCTGGAGAACACATCCCGCACGATCTCAATGCCCACGTAGAAAATAAAACCGGACACGATGATGGCGATGATGTTCTCGACACGGCTGATACCTTTGCTGGCTTCTGTATCCTCACGACGGGCAAGAATGAACCCGGTCAATACCACAAGCGATGGGATCAGATCTGAGAAAGAATGCCACGCCGAAGCCCTCAGCGCCACACTCCCGGATAAGGAAGCCAGAAAGAACTTCAGGACAATCAACAGTAAATTTGCTGCAATAACGATGATAACAGCTTTGACTTTTCGATTCATAGTTAACCTCATTTCTTTGCGGTTCTTTTCCCTCCTATCACCGCTCTGTTTTCCTGGCCTTGATCGTGGCCAGGAGCCAGTTCTTCTGCCCCGAGCTGCGTGCGGGCCTTTTTGTGAGCGTCTGGACATCGGCGAATCCAGCGTCCCTTGCATTCGCCAACCACTCCTGTTCCGTCATAGGCTCGTCGAATCGACCCACCTGGGCATGAATCGCATCCAGATCGGCTTTCGGCGCGTCCTCGTTCAGTATGGCGATGCAGAATACGAGACGTCCACCCGGCTTGAGCACCCGGAACGCTTCCCGGAAGACACGACCGATGTCGGGCGCACCGCCCACCGCAGCATTCCCCAGGATGGCGTTCACCGATTCATTTTCCAGGGGGATGTCTTCGATGTCACCCACGTAAAACTCAACGTTGGCAGCCCCTAATTCGGCCTTGCTTTCATTGGCCCTGCCGATCATATCCGGACTCAGATCCAGGCCGATGACCTTCCCTTGCTCCCCAACTTTCTTCCACGCAACAAAACAGTCGATACCGACACCACAGCCCAGATCGAGCACCGTATCGCCCTCTGCGATTTCCGCGTGTGCCGAGGGATTTCCAATACCAACGCTGCGAGCGACGGCGGATAGCGGTAGCCTCTCAATGTCCTCTCTGGTGTATCCCTGCCCCAGGAGGCGGTCGAGCACCGCCGGCGTCATGCAGCATGGCACCGGGCGCGTCGCCCATCCGATAGCCTGTTCTCGGATCATCTTTTTCTTTTCCTCAGCAGGATCCCCTGTTGCCGCTTCGTTTCTTTTTTCATGTCGTTCTGCCATGACGTGGACCTCCTTTGAATGCCTCTCGGGTAGTAACGTTCAGCGTGAATTCGGCGTAAGGAAGAGTTACATTATCATCGAAGAAACAGTAGGGTATTTCTCCCTGATCATAATGATATTCAGTAGATTGAAGGCCGCCGGCCAAAAAACCGGCTCAAAATCAACAATCTCGACCATCCCTTTTTTCTTGAACACCCCGCCTTTCACCAAATCCACCACGGCTAATACTTCCTCTCGACAACCGATCAAGTGCGAGGCACAACCGAATGTCTCCCCTTCAGTCGTGATAAGATGGGTTGTATGCTTGATGGCCGACACGGCCCGTTCACACCACCTTTTATCACCTGTGTGCTCCCAGATTCGCAGAAATCCAAGCGCGGCCCAGGCTACCCAGTGACAGACTACGGGCGTTTGATTCGTAATCAGAGCGCCTCCACGCGTATCCAGATTGTATTTTCCTGCATCACAGTGGGACGAAAATGCCACATGATACACATATTGAAAACTAACACCAAACTCCGCGGCCTTAATCGCCTTCTCCAGGTAAATCGCCTTTTTTGTAACGTCATAAATCTCCAGAAGGGCAAAGACGACGGCGTCATTGCCATCCATCTCAACCGTCGTGTCCAATTGGTCTACACAGATACCATAGTTGTATTCTTTATCCACACAAAAATCGATGTAATAACGAGCACCTCTTTCTGCTGATTCAAGATACTCTCTTTCTCCAAATGCCTTGAATGCCTCTGCAAGCGTTGCGACGGCATAGACCCCGCCGGACCTATAGTCGCTGATAAGTTCACCATATGGACTCCACTTCTCTCCAAACGAACCGCCCGGAAGCTGACTTCTCACTAAAAAGTCGCAGAATTCCCTGGCGAAATCATCCCAGTCCTCATCACGTGTCTCTATCTCTGACATCAACTCATTCATTTTCAAAAGCCAGTATACCCCCTCCGCCATCTGAAGGGTGGTGCATGCCTGGTAGATAAACGCTCTCTTGACAAGATTGTAATGCGTCAAATACATACCGTTCGGAAGTCCGGAATAGTTGACGTATGACGCCGCAATGGACGTTGCCTTTGAAAGAAGCTCTTTATCACCTGTGTTCATGAACTCCTTCAGCAGCAGATAGCCCATCATGAAGGCGACACCACACCAACCCGCAGTGATATTCGGCGAATGAGACTTTTCCGGATGGCCCTTATTGCTTATCCGGGTACTGTAACCGGAAACCTTGTCATCCTCGTACCAGTGATAGGAAATGGCTTGCCAGCATATCTTATGCAGATCATCCAGGTCATAACAGGATGTCGTCTCATCAGAAATGGTATCCCAGGCCCTATCAAGGATTTTAATGTAACCGTGTGATGTTTCCGCGCTTTTGTCCACCACAACATAAAACGTTCTTTCAAAAGAATCCCCGTTTTCTACCACAAAGGACTTACCTGCCAGCCACGACTTTTTCACATAAAGTTCCCTATCATCATCCAAATCTCCCATATATATCAGGGGGGCTTCCAGGAAAGGGAACCCTATTCTGATCATATGTCCCTCCTCCGAGGGAATCAAACTGCAAAAGCTCAGGCAATCTTCATCTCTACTCGGCTCCGTAAACGCACCAACCACATCTTTCCCAGACTCAAGAATAATGCAGGAGGGAACGGTTGTCCTCTCCTCCCGGAAGCACCACGGTTCCCCATCTTTCACCATCCCGGTCGGCTGACACTGAGCCCCGGGGTTTCCATTGTACATGAGCCCCGGTATCATCCAGTAGTCCAAATCATTCAATTCAGAGGGAAGATCGAATCCTAATCTCACTCCCCCCAATCTCTCACCTCTATATTTCCACCGGCGTCTTATCGAGATGAGATTGCCTTCAATAGCGATCTCATCTCCGATTTGCCATTGGGTCCCCGCGTCATTGCTAACCGAGCCCTCTAAAAAGAGTTTTCCATCTTCAAGGAAGACACTTTCTACCGGTACATGAAGCTCTTCTTCTGCATAATGCCTTCCCCCAATAAAAATCGGAAAGTATGAAATCGTACAAAGTTTTCTGGACTGGCGCGAGAGAATGAGGATTTCGCGGCTCTCAGAATCAGGACGGACGCTTTCGTGTATCTCCACAAAATCGCTACTGAGTATCAGCATCTGTTCAACCTGACTTTCTCTTTTTTCATTTCGCTTTAGGTTCGTAGTCAGGTACGGAGTGGAGTACCGTTCTGGCAAATAGACGCCACTCCGCTCCGCTAC
Source organism: Candidatus Poribacteria bacterium (assembly GCA_024278235.1). GTDB lineage: Bacteria > Poribacteria > WGA-4E > JAJRTO01 > JAJRTO01 > JAJRTO01. The sequence goes on along the minus strand of JAJRTO010000232.1, from coordinate 19,852 downwards.
GTGGCTAACTACAAACAATAATTTCGCCGCTATATGACGCTGGGCAACTCCCACAAAGCTGTGTTTCTCAAGGAAAAACTGGTCTCTTTGCCCCTGGTCTGGATCAAGAAGCCACGGGCTGGAACGATTTTCCCTGTATCCGTCTCTCGTTCTGCGTAGTCAAAGTTTACCCAGACTTCGCTCCCATCTCCAAAACGGCTGGTTTGCAAACGTCTGTCTGCTGTGGGAAAGCGGTGGACGACCAATTCCTCAAACCCGACCTCTCTGTGCCAGCTCCCTAACAGACGATGATAGGCGGCCATCTCTCTTTTCTGTCCCGCAAAATCCTGCCACGTGGTGGTGAGCTTGGCCGGATTTCCTCCTATCAGGTCGGTCAATATCTTTTCAACGGTCCCCCCCATGATGTGGGGATAGTGATAATCCGCCAATGGATGCCAACTGACCACTGCCGTGTCATGATAGCACAGGTTGAAAAGCGGGGCGGGGAAGGCCGCCATGTGAAGGCTTACTCTCTCTAAAGGACCGTAGAGTAAACCGTCGAAATAGTCCAGATGGGGCAGAAGGCAATCAAATCCCCGTTCTGTCATGGTGATCATCCCGTGTTCGTGAAGTTTCTTAAATATCTTGTTCAGCTCGGCGGCATACTTCCTCTTGTCGTAGGGGTGTTTCCGGTCACGACATTCCCTGAGTCCCGTGGCGATGATGTCCACAAAATGGACTTTATGATCGAGAAGACGTTGTTCCTCATCAAAATGCTCAAAGACAAGCTCGTCCCAGAAAGCCGGGCAGGTCGCCTCCCAACGCGAAAGATGGACGCCTTTGCCGGGGTCACGTAACAGTTCCGGGCGGCAAGCCGGCGTGCCCACAATGTTAGGGCTGGGGGAATGATAACCGGTCATCAGGTAACCATATTCCTCTGCCAGTTGGAAGCATTCCTTCAGCTTATCCACGCCTCCTCTCCGGGGATCAATAGGCCAATCCAGCGGCGGTTGATGTTCAAACAGACCCCAGACCAGAACCAGGCAACGGTCTATTTTCAGTTCGTCATGTAAACTTTTCAGGTAGGACTTCAGGTGATCGAAGTGGAACCACATGGAATCATACTTCTCGTAGTGAGGGTAACCGCCGTACAGGCTGAAATTGCTTGTCCCCCGCAAGCGTTCGATGGCAGGAAAGTCCTTTGCCTTCTCCTTAAGGGTTATGGTCTCGAAAGCCTTCTCCCGGTACCTCCTGTATTCCTTGACCAGGGCAGAGTAGCCTGGTTCAGGCACCAGTTTAAGCAGCACGTTTCGCTGGTAGGTAAGCTGGCCGTCCACACCATTCCAGACTGGAGAAGCGGTAAGAATCCGCTCTTTCCCCTCAAAATCATCGGGGCGGTTATGCCCATGCCCACAGTTGAACAGGAGATTGCAACCGGCATCATAGGGTGTCTCATAGATGGTTATCAATCCCCCCCGCTGTTCATCGCAGACACCGTACCAGGCCATGCTGAGGCCACCCCATTGATAGAGCGGTCTCTGTTCCCGGGCACGAGAGGTGCTGTGAATATCGTCATAGCGCATGAATTCTCCGGCCGGCAAGGTGACATGGTGACTGGGGATGACAAAACCCTGGTACACGGGCAACGCCAGCCAGCCGGTTTCCACACCAGAACGCAGCCAGCCAAAGCGGACCGGATAGATGAGCTGCTGTAACCAGAATCTATCATCTAATCTCAACTCCAGAATGGAGATACGAATCCCACTTTCCATGAGGGAAAGCTGAACCCGAAGACGTCCTTCAATCGTTCCCTTTTCCGATTGAAAGCCGGTATAGGTTATCAAGACGCCTTCGGTGTTTTGTTTTATCTCCTTGTTCTGGCAGAGACCGAGATCCACATAGTTTCTTTTTCCATCCGGCGTGAACAACACCATCTCCCCAGGGGAATGGTACCAGGGATCAGAAGACCATCGGGCTTTTGTCTTCTTGTCTGTCATCGTGATGGTCGTATTCTCAGAAATCTCCAGTATAAGCCGATGATTGGATGTTACCAATGTTGTCTTCATGTTGTCTGTTTATACCTCATAACCCCACATCCTGAAGAAATACCGCGTCATGCGTCCATGTTTCTGCCCACGTATGAATATGGAGGCACAACCGCAAAGCCCCGACCGGACAGAGATGGCATCGCCCGGACAATTCTGAGCGCAAGCCCCGCACTCCATACACGCATCCCGATTCACTATCCTTGCCCTTTTCTCCTTGATGACGAATACATCGTGAGGACAGACAGTGGTGCACATGCGGCATCCGGTGCATTGATCGGCTGACAGTTCCAACGTTACGACGCTCTTCAAATAGGTCAAACCTGCCATCGAATCCCCTCCCCAATCAGGCGAACTGCCCGAACACCAGTAGAACGACGCCAATGATTGTCGTCGCTATGTATGCAGGCACAGCCCGCTTCATCTCTTTGAACACTCCGGATAACGAGGTGTAGGTTGTGGCGCCAACGAAGGTCACGGCGATAAACGATGAGATCGTCGGCAAGAGAAACAACCACGCCAGAATGTTTACTTTGACACCGAGTCCTCCTGGCGCCCCCCATCGGTACCATCCAACTCCCAGAACAACCAACAGTCCCAAAAATGCACCTTTTACGGAGAGTGCCCTTCCCGGGAGCCACGGCAGCAGAAGCGGTGTGAAGAAGGTACCACACAGAAAAGCAGCGGCATACATTAACAGTGCTTCAGGTCCCAGGATGAGCACTTTCTTCAGCGCGAACCCGCTCCTGTCCAGCCCCGATACCAGCAATAACATCAATATCAGTACGAGCCCGTGCTTCCCCCAGAACATGCGCCTCCCCCAACTGACTATCTCGATGGGTGTAAGTACCAGGCGGTCTATCAGGCCGAATTGCACTATCCGCATTTCAGGGGTTGTCTTGAAATGATTTTCCACAAACGGAGGGATGTCAGATGCCCGTACAGGACCGTAGATGACCCGATATCCTGATTGTTCTTTGACCCGATGGGCGGATACTCCAGGAGCGCCGAGTTGAGGGACGATAATGGTCCTATGGGAAATAACCTCCGATAGGCCTGTCTGTTGAATTCTGTTGACGATCTCATCCGTCCCAAAGGTTCCTTTACCGGCGGCACACCACACGTTGATACCTTTGGTGTCCAGGACCAATACCCATGCGGACATCCCTTTGAGATGGCTGCGGAGAACATCAAAACTCATTTTGTAGTTAGCCGATACGAACACGGGCGACTTCGGATCCGGATCACCCACGGCGTATAACCCCGGATCAACTGCGTAGTCCATCCGCCCGATACTCCACCGGGCTTTCCACGATCCGAGGCGATCCTTGAACTGAAGAGTGGTCTCGATCCTGGGGATCCTTCCGACCGGGGTATCCACATAACCTGCAATCCAGTGTTGGCCATCTTCTTGCTTGCCCTTCCGGAGGCCATGTTTGATGCCATTTGTGGGGACATCAGGCTTTTTCATTTCAGCCCGGCAGCAGCATTCCTGATTCTTTTGTAGTTCGTTGTCTCGACAGCTTTGCGTATCCATTTCTTGGGTTGCTTTCCGAGAACTCTCAAAAGTAAAGATTCCAAAAACAATCACTGTGATTTGGTCAAATTCGTTTTCAGGTACAGTCGTTCACCGAATTGAGTTTTGAAACGCAAAGACCTGCCCCTCAAGCGTCTCAGAAAAAGCGAACAACAATTCGAGTGGAGTTTACCTTCCTTTCAGGGCGCACAGTTATTTTCCGAATATCCTTAATAGGATTTTGCGGTGGCAGGATTTGGACTTCATGTACCTCTAAAATGGCATTTTCAGGTTCCAAAACTTCCATCCTGAGTTTCTCACCGTTTTGGGTCAACAAGACTGTTGTGCCTGATATCTCCACGTTTGCAGGCGTATGTAGACTCCACATTATTTCCACAGGTTCTACCGTCTCGATCTCGTCTACGATTAGAACCTCCTTCCTGTCAATCAACGACACGGTACGCAGGAACTTCTTCGCATATTGCGGATATGCCGCTTTAAGGTCGGCGGTTGCCGAAGCTTTATCCTCTGAGGACTCGAACTTGACGATTGGAGCTTTGGCGGATGGGTCCTGATTTTCCCCGTTCAGAGTTATTGTGTTATGTCCTTCCGTCCTGAGCCGGTAATAACTCCATCGCTGCTTGCCGAAGTATCCTGGAATGTTATAATTATCAGAGCCCAAATCCACAGCCCATCTGTGTCCTGAGGCGTCGAGAACGAATGTCCCGAGGTCTAAATGGCTGTGATTTGCGCGATTATCTCCCCCTTTGAACCCGACGAATACGCTTTTGGGGTCATCCCAACTGCTTCGGAAGGTAACCACATCTATATTACGGAAATATCTGTCAAGTGGCATTCCCTCGTCTTTCGGCGATTCCCCTCTGGGGTCGAACCAAAGCAAATCCAAAGGATATGGCACGGCCACCTGACGTTCATACCATGCGTAGACGTGCTCATCAAATCTTTTCGAAAGCCAGAACATCTGTGGGGCACGTGGCGTCCGCTCCATTGCATCTGCGTATTTGAACGTTTTCATCAGCGGCCCTGTCATGTAGATGGGAAACATGCCTGTTTGGGAGAATCCCGGCATGTCGGAAAGCCCAAAATCTGTCCCGAGAGCTGTCTCCAATGCCGCGAGGATGAATACGTTATAACTTGTGGCATAATTCCAATAGGTCGGCCCTTCGGCCCATCCGCCGTCTGGGTCGAACCGGCTCATCGGGAGTTTGAGCGATTCGAGAGCGTATCGCAATATCTCCCTTGAAGGTTCAGGCTCGTCATCGGCAATCGCCAGAGCGCCTATCCCGATGCCGCCGTTGCAGACCTGATTCCAGTTGTGACGTGCTTTTGTCCACCATCCTCCCTTTTTGTAGACTTTGAGGGCGGGTTTTAGCCCCTTATCGATTATCGCTTTGCGAATCATCTCTCTTTCTTCAGTGGAAAGTGAGCTATAAAGCCAGTCGTACCCGATGGCGAAAGCGTGTGTCATCTCGGCGGTGTCCAGAAAATGACGGGGATTCCAATCGGGAAACAAGGCTGCTGCCTGAAGCTCCTTAACAGCTCGCTCCCTGTATCGTTCGCCCCCATCGAGTCTGTAAACGGTGGCAAGCGTGTATATACGATTAAGACATTTCCTGCTCTGCCCCAAAAGTCTCAGACCATCAGGGATTTTATACTCCACCGGCGGCTCGCTCAAAATCCGCTCGGCATTTTCTCTGATTTTCTCGTAAAACCTTTTCGCTTCAGAGTTTTCGGCGATAAGCTCCCTTACCTCCTCAATTCGCTCATCCAAGATAATTAATCGGGGATGCCCGCTTCGTAGTGTGCTCAAAGGGTTTTCTGGGATATCGCCCGTTGCTGCGAATCCAAATAAAAAGCTCGTCGCGCCCACAATGGCACTGAAAAGCAGATGTGACTTCATTTTTAATCTCCCCAAATTATTTCCGAATGTAAACTTTTTATCAGATAGCCGCCCTCAATACTCGTCATCAGGTGTTTATTCGTCCTCAGTCATTCCCTTATCTCGCCGGTGTGCCACATCGACCCCAAGCGAGTATACAGGCACGGCGCAACTCCGCGTTCGCGGCATGCCTTTATGAACTCGGCCACCACATCCGTTTTGTTCCCGCTGGTGGATACATCGTAGTCGGTGTATTTGCTGTTCCACAGGGCAAAGCCGAGATAGTGCTTTGCTATCAACACAGCGTACTGCATGCCGGCTCTATTTGCCACCGTGATCCATTGATCCACATCCAGTTCTGTCGGAGAGTACCTCTCCGATGGAGGCAAAGGCCCCTCTAGAGCTGCCCAGAAGGGTTGGTCCAGGAACGTGTTCATCGTAAAGTGGATGAACATGCCGTAGTGCAGTTCTTCATATCGAGCGATTGCATCCGTCCTTTCGGTCGTGGGTTCGTATTTTTTCATGGCCATGCCTTCCTCTTTCGTTGAAGAAAAAACCGAGTGGGACGGAACCTCAACGAGCAACCCTTAACGAGCAACCCTTAGTGATACAGTCGCCTCGAGTTTGTATCCTTACCCGTCTCTTTTTTGTACGCGTCAAAATCATCGGGTGAAAACGTTTCTGCGTTCCGCCAACTGCCCCACGAAACAAGCGTCTTGTCCGATGGCTGGTAGTAGATGTTGTCGTCCAGAACCAGGTTCTCTAACCCGTTCCATTGATCCGCTTGTAGAACGATTGCGGCGTTTTCCGCGCTGTGGAAAACGTTATTCCTTACGTAGAAGTCGTAGGTATTTGCCTGATTGCTGAAAAACATGAGGTGAATCCCTGCTGGCCAGGGTCTTTCAGCATGTGACCACCCTTTGCCTGCGTTGAAACACAGGTTCCCCTCAAAATAGATGTCGTGCGTAGTCGAGGTGTCCGGTCTGTTCCAGTACTCGAAGGAATATTCACAGTTCCAGACGGTGTTGTTTCGGTAGACGATGTTGTATTGCGAATTCTTTCCGCTTCCCTGATTGGTTAGCCCCGCATCGTAGATGTCCCAGATGCGGCAGTTTTCTACGATGTTATCGTGGGCATCATTCCAGAACTCGATGCCATTTCCGTAACGAATGTGGCGCAAGCCGCCTCCCTCCGTTTTCCTGGTGAACTGATGTCCTCCGCCGATGAAGCTGAGATCACAGTTTCTCACGATGATGTGGTGGGTGCTACCTCCGCCGATGCCGTGAGCTGCACCATAGGCCAGATGCAAGCCGTCGTAGGTAATGTAGCTTTTGCCACCTTCGTCTATGATGTGCCGTTTCAGCGCGCATTCGATGTCATCATATATTTCCGCGGGATTTCGAGACGAATACACCACAATCACCTTGTTCTTGGCGTCGTACCAGAACTCATCTTGCCCATCTAAATCTTTCTCTTCCCAGACCTTGATCCCACAGATCTCGCCGTTATTGAAAATAATGTTGCCCACGTCAACATCAAAGAGGCCCGTGGACCAGGTGTTTGCTCCGACGTTCTCCCAATCGCCCGGCTTGTTTTTCTCCACAGAGCCCAGGATGAGAGGCTTCGACCCGTCGCCATATGAGGTGTATGTGATATGCCCTTCTTCACTGCCGCTGTGAGGAACCAACTGCTCTCTCCAGACACCTCCCCCTTCAAAGCGTACGATGTCTCCCGGGGAGAACTCAAAGCCATTGACTTTCGAGACGGTTCGCCACGCCTCGGCTGGAGTCGTTCCTGGATTCCTGTCGTCTCCGGAATTGCTGACATAATATTCGGCGCCTAGAAGTGAAGGGATGCCAATCAACAAAAACATGGGCGCCGTTATGAATATGCTGCAAGTCTGCATTCTGTGCTCCTCAGTCGCAAGTTTTTGAATCAGGTTTCTTGCAAGTTCCTTGATGTCCTGCTCCGGGTTCGCTTTCCTGGCAGTCTACACCCACCTTTCCCTCTTTCCCATTGAAGGAATGCAATGTTGGTGCATCACTGTGTGCTCGTGTCTTTGTCCTCCTCAAGGGAAGATGATTGTGAGCTATCAGCCTCTTCTTGTTGACTGACAAAAGATTCTAACACTTGATCATAGATCACCAGATTCGCCTGGTTGAGCATTTCGTCATACATCTTGGCCGTCAACTCATCATGCTTTTTGAGTTCAAGATCTTCCCTCAGATGTTCTTTTACTTCCTCAAAATCTCGTTGTTGTGGTCCCTCCTTCTCACGTACCTTCACAATGAGATAATCGCGTCCGAGCAGAAAGGGTTCTGTGATCTCCCCTTCTTTCAAGTGCATGAATTTTTCGTGGAAAGCGTGATTCATCGTTTCAAAGAGTGGATCCCCGGTTTCCCCAAGTATCCAATGATCCAGTTCTCCACCGTTTTGAGCTGTCCGCGAATCTTCAGAATACTGTTTGGCAACCTCTTCAAAAGGCAACCCTTTCTTGAACATCCCGGGTTTGAGTTTCTTATAGGCCTCCTGGATCTTTTCCTCTGCCCTCTTATTTTCTTCCTCATTTTGCCCCTGTCGTACAACGATTACGCTTATCTTCATGCGCGGCGGGGTCTGAAAGCGCTCTTTGTTCTCTTCATAAAATTGCTTCACCTCGTCATCGGTGACTTCTAGTTTCTGATGCACCTCTTCACGATGCCACTCCTGTTTGAGCATATCCTCACGCAGGTGTTCGATCTCTTCGCTTTTCTCTGTGTTCAGCATGCGATCATAGGAATCTTCTAGCAGCAACAGCCGTTCGATCATGCGATCCACCAGTTTGACCCGCTCCTCATAAGAACGGTACTTTTCCTGCTCGATGAGCGGGAGTTCCTTGTATTCCTGGTAGAAGTCGCCGAAGGTGAAACGCCGCCCATGCAGGGTGAACAGCGTCTTGCTCTTATTATCATCATATAGCTTTTGTTCGCGCTCATCCATCAAGAAGCGACGAACCACTTCCTTCACTTCCTCAAATGGAATGGGACGCGCAGGGCTCGTTTCTTTCAACCGAACAATGAAGTACTTGCTCCCCTCCTGGATGGGTCGGCTGAACTCTCCTGGACTCAGTGAGGTCACCGCTTTATCAAAGGTTTCTCCCCGTGTACCAACGACATAATCCACTGTTGTGAACGTCCCTCCTTCCCCCAATCCTTCTGCGACGACTTCAAACGCTTCACCAGATCCTAGCTTCACCCAGGCTTTCTGCGCCTTCTCTTTGGCTTTACCGTCACTATCAGCAATTTCAATCTGTTCGAGGATCCACTTCTCATCCTCCTGATAATTTTCACGGTTCTTCTCATAGTATTCCCGTACTTCATCGTCGGTCGGTTCGGGGACACGCAAAATCTCATAGTTTTTGGTGATGGTCGCCGTGTCTTTCAATTCAGCGATGTAGTCCACAACATATTCATCTTCCTTCTGGGATGCCAGGATGTTCTTGATTTCATCACGCACCTCGTACAATGTTCTTTCGCCATAGCGATCCCGATTTGCATCGTAATAGTTCTGGATCTCGACCTCGCCCACCGGGATCTTGTCTTTTTCATGCATTTCCTGATGCAACTGATTGAGTGTGAATTCCTCTTCCAGATGTTGTAGTGCATGTCGGATATTGCCACGGTTATCCAACTGTTTTTCTTTAATCTTGCGTTTCACCATTTCATCCAGCACGATGTCTTGAATGATGCCTCGATACACCTCCGCATCCTTGCCGATTTGATCCCGAAGGGGAACCAGTTTCCCCCCCACGAAAGCCTTGAGACCTTTGGTACGTTGTTCGATGTAATCTTCCAGATCCTCTACCGTAATCTCAGCATTATCGTAGGTGGCAACCACATTAGGCTGAGGCGGAGTCTTTTCATCCTTCCCACAACCGACAAAATATAAAGCGATGATCGGTATCAAGATGAACCGAACGCATATAGTACGAAACCATCCCATGCGGATTTCCTTATTCTATTCTTCTGTTCAAGAATGATCAGATCATAGAGAGTTGAACCTATCCCACGTTCCCACTAAGGTAGATACGGTGGCGTTCCACATGATTCCAGGAGACAACAGTATATCAAGGTGAAGGTATGCACGATATCCCCGCCATTAGGCAGGCAAGGGTATTTCTGAGCCAGAGAATCTAAATTCGGAGGACAATACTACGAAGGGAAACGGAAGTCAAATCATTTGAGGGAGGACGTATATCGTGAAACAATCCAGTCGGAACCGCATGAACCAGAGGCTGCTGTAAGGAAAGGGAGTTGGCAAACCTGGAGGAATAGGCTTTTGCTAGGATATTCTGTTCAGGAGGCATGACCAAGGTGGTCTCAATTGCCAAAGCAGATACATCGTTACACGGACCACACCGGTTTGCATCCGTAAAGTATTCAAGCTCTGGAACCAAACGAGAAATTTGGTGCTCCACCATGCTCGAAGGCCGATCACAGCATCCTGTGTAGGTCCCTTCAAACGCGATATGACCATCCGCCCCAAAACACAACATGAGACCTGATAACAGCGTCTGACCGATAAGCACAGTAACAAATAACCACAATAAACTAAGCTTCGTCGAGAATGTCACTTCCATAGGAACATGCGCCACACTCTGTTGAGGTCTATCCAATATGCTCAACAGAACTGAATAGTGATGTGTGTTGATACTGTTATAATACCTAATCTGGTATCAGCTTGTCAAACAGATTTTTTACTCGTCGACACTGAAACTGATCGCTCCAGTACTGAATCGAGTCAAGGATGACCTGTTCCAGACCAAGTGTTCTATACTGGTACAGTCAGTGGTGAATGCTGGTGCGTACCGTTTCCAGCTTAAAATTGCCGCCTGACGTGGGTCCATAAACATGCCCACACTAGTGAGCGACTTCCAGTCCCATCACACCGACTTCCAGTCTGGACCTTCAGCTCTGCTTAACTGTGTCTTCCCCACCTGCACGGACCGCGATTTTGATCACAGTCTCGTCTGCCAGCCGATAGGTTCTATCCATCGCCTCAAACCCTTCACGGACGCGAGAAAGTGGCAACGTATGGCTCACCATCTCGGCATAAGGAAATTCGTTCTTCTCAAGAATTGGGAGTCCACGCACGAAGTACTCATAGCCACTCCCCCAGACGGCTTCCAAACGGACGTTGCGTCGCATGAGCATCTGATTTGGATTGAGGTCAATCGAACCGACATCCACAAAATGCCCGACTTCACAGAACGTCCCACTGTACCTGACATAGCCTAAACCTTCGGGGATCGCAGCGAGAACACCAGCACATTCAAAGACAACATCTGCTCCTGCCCCTTTAGGGGTGTTCTCCTTGACCAATTCTGTACGCTCCTCAGCAGACGTGACCTCCTCGATGTCAATAGTGACATCCGCTCCCATCCTTTTGGCAAGTTCCAGACGTCTCGCCGGTCCACCCACCACGATCAATTTTGCTGCACCGCTGATCTTTGCGCAGATCAACGTCACCAGCCCGATCGCCCCGGAGCCTTGAATGACAACCGTATCCCCGATCCGCACATTGCCACGCATCACGGCATGTACTCCAACCGTGAACGGTTCTATCAACACGGCGATCTCAGGTGATGCATCCGTCTTAATAAAACAGGTGTTCGGATAGGAAAGGTAGATGTAATCAGCAAACCCACCGCTAAAGTAGGGCGGCTGGTCCGAATCGGTTCGGAAGCCGTAGGCGCCATAGTCCGTGCCGGGTGCGAAGATGACCCGATCTCCCTCACGGATCGGGTTGCCAACGTAGTCCGTCTCTATTCCCTCACCAATCGAATCGATGATCCCGACGTTTTCGTGTCCGAGTAACACCTCTCCTTCGATTCCATTCTGCCAGTTGTGCACATCGGTGCCACAAATCCCTGCCAATTCCTGACGCAGCAAAAGGGTGTTGGGTTCCGGATCCGGAACGGGATATTCGCGAATTTCAAAGTCGTGTTGATACGCAATTACTGCTCTGCCTGTTCGAGCCATTATCGTTTCTCCTTACCGGTGATGACCATCGTTTTCAGTCGTCGCTATCGTAACCAATTTCCTTCCATATGTCGCACAGGGCCACCAGTTCCATTCCCACGGCTGCGTTCGCTGCCTGAGCGAAGCTCTGTCCTCGTCCGACGCCGATGACTCCAACGCGGATCGTCTTCTCTTTTGTATGCATCATACGAATCCTCAGAATGCCTTAAAGCCTATAGCTCGGCAAGAAAGTCGTCGATGACCCCTTTTGCCAGACCGATCACCGTGTCCGCTGCACCATAATAGACCCATAGTTCCCTGCCCAGGAGCACAGCCCCACAAGTGAAAACGACGTTTGCCACATCTCCCTTGAGTTCCCAGTTGGCTTCGGGCTGGAGAATCCACTCAGGCTGACGTTTGATCACTTGAGTGGGGTCTTCAAGGTCGAGAAGCGCGACACCGAGACGATACCACATCTGTTTGTCCACGCCGTGATAAATCATCAGCCAGCCCTTCTCTGTCTTGATGGGCTGAGCACCACCGCCGATCTTGGTGGCTTCCCACTCAAACTTTGGCTGCATGACACACACATGATCTGTCCAGTTGTGCAGATCGTCGGAGAACGCAAGGTAGATATCCGGATCCGGCCGGTGCATGATGCAATAGCGTCCCCGGATCTTCTCAGGAAACAACGCCGCATCTTTGTTGTTGCCGAACGCTTCGTTGCTGATGATGACGCCATGTCGCTTCCAGTGGATCAGATCTTTGGAGGACGCCAGGGCTATTTGACATCGCCTGAGATCATAAGCCGTATAGGTCATGTAGTACGTATCGCCGAACTTGATGACCCGTGGATCCTCGACGCCCTGGGTTTCCTCAGGCACTTCGTTGGAGCGCAGAACCGGTTCGTCCAGGCGGTCGAAATGGATGCCATCGACGCTCGAAGCGTACCCGATGGACGAGCGATTTCTATCGCCAGGATGGTGTGCTACGGCACGATACAACATATGGAATTTGCCGTGGTCATGGATCACCCCTGCATTGAAGACAGTATCCTTCTCCCAGGGCACATCCTGGCGTGGTTCCAGGATAGGGCCGTCACAGGCTCGCGTCAGACGTAACATCTGTATGCCTCCTTTCGCGTTCCCGCACAGGATGCTCTACTGTTCTGTGAAAGCACGATACAGCCCGACATAGAGCGCCAACACTTTCTCGGGATCCGGGCCACGGTATGCGGACTCGTTGGAGATGTAACCCTCAAAGCCTATCTCCTTGAGTTTGGCAAACATCTTTCTGTAGAACTCGAACGTCTGCGCATCCTCAACATTGTGAGTGTGCACCATGGTGATGTGGGGAGCAATTCTATCGTGGAAGGCATCCACAGTGTCTGACGTCACATCTGGCCAAACGCAGTTGAAGACGGCACCAACGTTGGGTTGATCTGCAATCTGGATGGCCTCCATGGCCGAATCCGGGGCAGTAAAATGCCCATGCATCTCTATGGAGACTGTAATGCCATAGGTTTGGGCGTATACACCAAGCTCTCCCAGGCATTCTCCAACGTTCCTCACCACTTCGTCCCGCGTTTCATCCGTGAACCTATCCCCGAGAACCCGGATGTGGGGGCAGTCAAAGAAATCAGCCATGTCGATCACCCGTTTCACCCGTTGGACGCTCTGCATCCGCTCGTCTCTGTCGAGGGAGTGAAAGTTCTGGCAGCTCGTCAGGGACGCAAATTCAAGCTCTGCCGCTTCCACTTTCTCCTTGATTTCATCCCATTTCTCACGAGGGGTATCCCACTCAAGTCCATGTTTCTGATTGAAATCCATCAGAAACTCGATGCCGTGATACCCCGTTTTCTTGACGACATCCACCATATAGTCAAGTTCCCAGTCCTGTCCCGTTTGGTACGTGTTCAATGACCATTTCATGAGAGTTCTCCATTTCACAAAACCTGAGTATTATCAGTAGAACTTGATTATACGCACCCGGGAAAGGATGTCAAGGAGATTCGACGGGAAGACAACCAAACTATTCCTCATACGTCTCATAGATTATGAGAGTCTCAGTAGATCGTTCCGAGCAGTACCTTTCCAATGGGATCCTGTCATGAGTGCCCTGAGTGCCACTCGCCTCGGCCGGGGGATGCGCTTTGCATTAAACCCTTTTGGTTCTGCTTCATTTATGTTAGGATGTTGGATGTTAATCTTTGCTCTGAGCCAAATGGGTGTCACAGACCCATTCCTCAGATCCAGTATTCCAGAGGGAGGTATTCCACCGATGAAAGAAGAATTCACAATGTATTCTCGAATCCTGCTTGCGATTCTCGCGCTAAGTTGCCTATCCATCGGGATGGTCAACGCTCAGGAGTTTGTCACCGATGGCCTTGTCGCCATGTGGACATTCGAGGGAGATACCATTCATGGCGAAACGGTTACAGATGTGTCCGGCAATGGGAATGATGCCAAGATGATGGGGACACTGAATCCCGTCGACGGCCCGGCACCCGGGCTTGGACAGGCGTTCCAGTATGATGGTGGTCAGAACTATGTTGAGATTCCCAAACTGGGCGCCTGGGAGCAGGTCTCAATCGAGTGCTGGGCAATGGAAGAGCAATTTGGCGGTATTCAAGGGATCGTCTCCACCTGGCAGTGGGCCGCGGGCAAAGTTCACTTCAAGTTTGAGAGCAATCAAATCCAGGTGCATAAGAACGATGGTGTCAAGATTCGATTGGCACAGGTAGACCCGGAAGTGTGGTATCACATCATCTACACGACGGATACTGCGGCCGATGAACTAAAGCTCTATGTGAACGGCGAGCTGGTCGATGAAGGAACATCAGGTGGTGCGCCTGAGAACATGGATGAACGACGTATCGGCAGCGAGCACGATGGACGCTTCCTGATCGGAAAGATCGACGAGGTTCGACTCTACAATCGCGTTCTGGACGCGGGCGAAGTCGCTCAGAACTTTGGGATAAAGAGCAATACCTGGTCCGTATCCCCATCCGACAAACTTGCGGTTTCCTGGGGAACGATAAAAACCCTTCGCTGATAAGGATGTCATGATGAAAAAACATCTGTCGGGCATCATCTGGATGCTCACAGGACTATTGGTAGCACTACCCGTCCACGGCGGCCTCATGGAATATGTCAACCGCCCCGAACCTGTCTTCTCATGGGAACTGCGAGGTGAGGAAGTTCAGCCGCTCGGAACGCTGTATGATCTTTACCTGGTTTCCCAGGTATGGCAGGATATTCAGTGGGAACATCAGTTGCAAGTGTATGTGCCCAAGCAGGTCGATTACCAGAAGACGATGCTCCTGCTCATCACAGGTGGAAAGGCGAGTAAAAGCGACATGACATTTGGCTTCATGCTTGCCAAACTGATGGGACTCCCCTGTGCGGCTCTGTATCATATCCCCAATCAGCCGCTGTTCGACGGCAAGACAGAGGACGAGCTGATTGCGCACACCCTTGTTCAATTCATTGAAACGGGAGATGAGAGTTGGCCCCTCCTGTTTCCGATGGCGAAAAGTGCTGTCAAAGCGATGGATGCGTTGCAGGCGTTTGCACAGGAAACCCTGGAATCGCCCATCGACCGTTTTATCGTCACAGGCGGTTCCAAGCGTGGTTGGACCTCATGGCTGACAGGAGCGGTGGATGACCGCGTGCAGGCGATTATCCCGATCGTGATCGATGTGCTGAATATCCCCGAACAACTCCCTCACCAGTTGGAGGTGTGGGGAGAATACAGCGATGAGATTGCGGATTATACTCGCCGAGGGCTTCAGCAGCAGATAAAATCGGGACGAGGAAAAGAAGTCTTCCGCATGATCGATCCATATACCTATCGTGATCGACTCACCATGCCAAAGTTGCTGCTGATCGGCACCAATGACCGTTACTGGACGTTGGACGCGCTGAATATATACTGGGATGAACTTCAAGGGCCTAAGTACGTGCTTTACGTTCAGAACTCCGGTCACGGGCTGGAGGGAGAACGGGCGCGTGCGGTGAGCAGCCTGACAGGATTCTCTCGATTCATCGCTTCGGGGCAGACACTTCCTCGATTGAGCTGGCAACACACGGTCGAGGATGGGAGGCCACAGATCACGATCCAGGCGGAGCCTGCACCGAAGTCAGCGCAGTTATGGACAGCCTCCTCACCCACTCGGGATTTCCGCGAGGCTGAATGGCACGCAGCACCGGTGGCCGGGGATCACGGAGATTTCACAGGAGAAGTCGCTGCACCGGAGGAGGGATTCGTTGCACTGTTTGGGGAGGTGCAATATGAGATAGATGGCTATCCCTGCTACTTTTCAACCCAGGTAGCGATATACTCAGCAGATTCAGGTCGGGTGAAGCAGTAGGATGCAACCCTCAATCTCAAATCTCAAATCTCAAATCTGAAACCACATTGTTCCCTTCGTAGATCTCATGGACCCGGTTCGCTGGGTCCAGTTCGATATCCAGTGTTGTCCCGGGTGCAACCTCCGGCACAGGCAACCTCAGCGTGTGGACTTTTGGGATCAGGTCGAGCGGTGCGGCGAGGGGGGGAACCTGTGCCCTCGCAAGCGCCCGCCCCTGATCGTCCCGAACCACGAGTTCGGTCGTGGGCGCGTCCATACTGCCGATGTTGTGCACCGGCACCACGAGCACATCTCCCTCGATACGCACCTCTCGTGGCGAGATTGCCAGATCGGGACGTGGGAACAGCGTCGGGTGTGTCTCGGTCTGGTTCAATTCCAGCACGACGACCTGCTTCGGTGGCAGTGTGAGCGGGATCGCATCGGCGCGTTGCAGCGTCACAGCACGTTGCTCTGATTTGGCATCGGGTGTGTCATCGCTATCGTTGTCAACGCCGAGGCTTAGTTGATAGCGACCGGGTTGCAGTGTCCAGACACGCATGCGTCCTTTCAACGGCTTCGAGTCGAAGTTGTACAACAGCACCACGAGCCGATCCGGTCGAGCCAGCTTGACCAGGGCTGCAAAGTCGGTTCCGAAGCCCTCCCAGCTCACAGCGTATGTGTGGACGAATTTGTTGCGCGTGGCATAGCCGCCCGTGTAGGCAATGGTGGGTTGGATGGCGGCGTAGAGGAATACCCGGTCCGTAAAAGGTTCCGATGTCGTGTACATGGCAGGGAAACGCTGTAGCTCGGCGATGTCCCTCTTGAGGGACTCTATGAGCGGCGTCTTATCGCCCGTCGCCAGCCATTTGGGGATGCCACGCACCTGCATCACTCGCTGAACGACCTCGTCTTCCAGCGACTCGAGTGCGCCCCGGTGGAACATCTCCGGCAGCAGGTAGGACGAGTGCGGCGAGGTATTGACGCCCCCTTTCTGCCACGTTTCTATGAACGGTTCGATGTAGCGCGATTCGCCCGTGAGCCAGTACATGAAGAGCATCGCCGATCCGAGTCCCCCGTAGCCGCCGCGCAGCGGACGTTGCGTCGTCTTGACGACCCGCTCCGTTGCCACTTCGACCGACGAGGCATACTTGCCAGGCTCCATATGCTCCAGCCAACCGTCGGCCCACTCCCTCAGGAACGCCAGGATGGCGGGATTACCGCTGTACCAGGCCGCCTCGAACGCGGGATGCAACATGAGCGGATGTGCATACCCATCCACGTCGGTCACTCGGTCGATGCGGAGATCCTCAGAACCACATTCTTGCGACTTGAAATGCCGGTGCCCCAATGGTGTGCGCGCGGTAATCGCACGCAAAGAACGGCTCGCCGTCAGACAGCGTTCAAACGCGACCGGATCGCCATAGTCCCACAATAGCATGAGTGCTTCCTGATTCAGCCCTTCCTCGTAGGCGTGTAGCGGATCCATCGTGCGCCGGTTCAATCCCTGTTCGAGGGTCGTCTGTTCCGCAAGCTCCATCAGGTTTCGGGCGGCATCCTTGAGCCGCTGTACGAACGGTCCATCCTCCAGCATGGGGAAATCGACGAAATTCTGGTACATGTCGGTATCATCGCCCACATCGCCGCCGAACTCACCCGTCGGCACGAGTCGTTGGTCGAGCCACCACTGGGGGACAGCCCGCGCAGCAAGCCATGCCTGGCGCGCCACCACTGCCCATTCCGGGGCATCGGGAACGGCGTTGATCTTCGGCTCGAATGGCGGCAGCCCTCGGTGACTTCGGTAGAACCATTCGTCATACTGGCGCACCAGATCATCTCGGGATGTTGGGGTTCCTTCGACATCCACGGTGCCTGAGAGCGATTTGCATGTCTCGATGGCGGTCATCAGTTCGCGCAGATAGGGCGCGTATTCGCCCTCCCGATCCAACCACTGCTCCATGCTTGATCTGCGCGACCAACGTCCCCACGGACGTGATTCGCTCAACGCTGAGAACAGCCCGCGCATCTGGAGTTTACGATAGGCAATCGCCTCCGGCACGGCACGTTCGCGAGGCACGCGATATAACGTCACGGCGACGTCCTGAAGGGTCGCACCGCCGGGGAAGCTCAACGAGATCCAGAGCTGTGCCCCGGCAGGGAACACCTGATCCGGGAAATCCAGCACGCATCGCATCTGATCCGAGTCGAGCAGCACGAAGTCGGCTCGCATCAGCTCCACGCGAGGGGTGATCGGATCATGAATCACGACGGTGAACGGGCGGACCGATCCCGGGGATTCCACTCGCGCCTCGATGGCAACTGCCGCCAACGGCGTCTCGGCATCCAGCGGTGCGGAGACGAGATGAACGGCACGTTTGGGCTTGACCGCGATAGTCGCTGGTGTGCCTTCAGGACTCATCTCAACGACCATCGGCGCGGCGTCATCGGACTCCGGTTCCAGAGCCATCGTAAGTTCGTCAGGGACATCGACCGCTGAGGCCGCCACCCATCGAACTGGATCACCCAGCGCGTCGAGGCGGCTGGCGTCCCGATGGATACGAAGGAACGTGATGTCCGCCAGGAGACCGTTTTCGACCTCGAAGAAGCTGAACCTGCGACCGGGTGTGCGTGAGGGGAAGGCGATCCGCTCGATCTGAGCGATGCCCGGGAGCAGGGCGAGTTGTGGTGCATCGGCGGGATCATCATAGTGTGCCCCTTCTCCGTAGAGCGTCGCCCGCGCCCCACCTCGTACGAGCAACGCGTCCACGCCCTTGTCATCGGCGAGCGTGATATGCAGACCGTCATTGTTATGGTAGGCGTAACCGACCCCCGCGCCGGCCCCCCGCTGATTGTACTCCCACACACGGGCATCCCAGCGAGGGCTGTCGAGCCGCCCATCCACCGGGGAGGCGATGAACCCGCGCAACGCCCGGCAATCCTCCACCAACACCTTCTCGACGACAAGCGGCTCTGTGTCCGTTTCGCGCAATTCAATACGGGGTCCGGAACTCTCGTACTCGATCTCCCGAACCACGGCGAGATTGCGCAGAAATGCCGTACCTCGCCCTGAAGATTCCACGGAACCGATGATGATGAGTGCGTCGCCCGTCTCTCCGGTGGGAAAGTAGACGACATATCGCTGGAACGCCTCGCTCGGCCGCGTCCACACATCGTATGCGTCGGAAGGATCCCCCCGTCGCTTCGAGGTGCGGGCACGCAGGTAGATCGAGGCATCCCCCTTCACATCCGCCTCTAGCCGATAGAAGGCGTGCGGTCGTAAGGAAAGCCCCTGCTCCATGATGCTGTACCGACCCGGCGTCTGGATGCGTACCGTTCCGGATACCTGTGCATAGAGCCAACCATCCTCCTCTGTGAACGACCAACGTGAGCGATCCGAGAGATCGGGGCTGTCGAGCAGGTTACGCGTCCCCAGATAGAGCCGCGCAAATCCCGCGTTGAATTCTGTCGATTCCTCCGGTCCACGGAGGATGATACGTGCCTCGAACACCTCCCCGGATGCGGGCTGAAGCCCCAACGTCTCGAAAGGGATCCGCACCTCTGTGATCCATCTGTCACCGTCCCGTGAAGTTGCAGCCTGCCACGTGTCGGTCGCCGGGGGCGGGGTGATGCGCTGACGGATGAGCTGTGTTCCGCCATCCGCATCCACGAAGAAACGATCCTGCTCTTCCAGGCAATCTGTGACACGCAGTGCGATCTCCAGCACGTTCCTGCGAGACGATTTCCCCCGTAATGCGAACCAGAGAGCCGTATCGTCGAAAGTGACACGGGCCTCAGCAGGGATCCGGGAGCCAACCGGCAATTCTGCAGCATGCATCCATGCTGCCTCATCTGCACGCCCATCCACGATGAGTCCATCCGCCAAGCGTGGCACGATGGTCTCCGGAGCCGCAGAGCTAATCCACGTCATACCCAACATCAGCAGAACCGAGATATAGAACAACTCTGGTTGTTTGAAGCTCATTGCATCCTCAATTCATGAAGTCATTTGGATAAAATCCTATGAATGGCAACCCGCCCTGCAAGGCTTTCGGAGATTCCCTTCAT
>JAJRTO010000231.1 GCA_024278235.1 Candidatus Poribacteria bacterium | reverse complement strand
TCCTGACAGATCCGGATGATCGGCCGATTGCTGAGAAAAATCTCCGTCTGATCAGATCTCTATTGGATTTTGACAGAGTGATCATCGCCGGTCAGGCGAAGAGTCATTGCGTCGCATGGACAGTGGACGACCTCCTGAACGGATTTCTATCTGAGGATGCGGATCTTGCCGGTAAGATCTATCTGCTGGAGGACTGTACCTCTGCGGTCGTTATCCCTGATGTGGTTGACTTTACAGAACAAGCGGATGCCGCTTTCCGGCGTTTTGCTGATGCAGGTATGCATGTGGTGCGATCGACAGATTCGCTTATGAATTGGCCGGGATTCCAAAGATAGGCGGCTCTTCTCACGAAGAGAGGGGAGGGATGGTAGCGGCGAGAGGGATCGAACCTCCGACAACACGGGTATGAGCCGTGCGCTCTAACCATCTGAGCTACGCCGCCACGCGGTGGATATTATACCGCATAAGCCAGCAAATGGCAAGGCGATTTCGATGTGCAGCCTGGCCATGCCGCATCAACGAATCGGTCTTGCCGCATGGAGACAAGG
The DNA here is from genome assembly GCA_024278235.1 of Candidatus Poribacteria bacterium. GTDB lineage: Bacteria > Poribacteria > WGA-4E > JAJRTO01 > JAJRTO01 > JAJRTO01. Next base: position 10,464 of record JAJRTO010000231.1, on the reverse strand, counting down.
ATGAAGGATCAACCTTCAAATAAATGCACATTCCGGGCATTGTTAGTCGGCGCATTGGCATCATTGATACTGGGACTAGGGACAACCTACAATATCATGGTCATCCATGGTTCCTACATGGCTATTGATTTCAGTACAGCGGGAGCCATTTTTCTTTTCTTCGTTTTGACCTTTGGCATCAACTCCTGGATAGGCCGCCTACATCGGCGACTGACCTTCTCCTCAGCAGAACTCCGCACGATCTATGTCATGATGCTTGTGGCATGTGCCATCCCCACCATGGGGTTGAGTGCGCAACTCCTACCCATCATCACCTCCGCGTTCTACTACGCCACCCCCGAGAACAACTGGGCGGAGATCATCCAGCCGCATATCAAGAAATGGCTGGTTCCCCAGGATAAACTTGCGATCAAGTATTTCTATGAGGGGCTTCCAAGTTGGGAGTCTCGAATCCCGTGGGGCGTATGGATCCGCCCTCTCCTGATCTGGTTGAGTTTCTTGCTTGTACTCTATTTCGTGATGATCTGCATGATGGTGATCATCCGTCGGCAATGGATGGAACGCGAGCGACTCGTCTATCCTCTCGCTCAACTTCCTCTGGAGATGGCGCAACGAGAAGAAAATCGATCCCTTGCGCCCATCTTCCGCAATAGTCTGCTTTGGTTGGGCTTTGGGATCGCTTTTGGCATGGGGAGCCTCAAAGGACTTCACTTCTATTTCCCCAATGTGCCGATGTTTGAGCTAGTGAGCAGCGTCCTGATATTCAAACGTACCACCGCGCTTATCTTCCGCTTGAGCTTCCCCATGATCGGTTTCTTCTATCTGGTGCATCTCGATGTTGCCTTCAGCCTCTGGTTCTTCAATCTGCTGAGTCTGGGGGTACGGGGTTTTATGAGCGCGTTCGGTTACCACATCACCGAGAATCTTGGGATCTACGGGGCCCGTTCGTCGCTATTCGCACATCAAGGTATGGGAGCCATCACAGTTCTGGTGATCTCTGGTGTCTGGATGGCAAGACGCCACATCGGACAAGTATTCAGAAAAGCATTCACGAACGACGCAACGATTGACGATTCCGATGAGATTCTCTCGTATCGTGTTGCCACCTGGGGAATGTTGCTGGGCGGGGTCTATATGACTCTCTGGCTGCATGGGACAGGTATCCCCTTCTGGATTGTACCCATCTTCCTGGTAGCTGTATTCGTGCTGTTTATTGGTCTGACACGCATTATTGCGGAGAGCGGTATGGCGGAAGCCGTCGCGTCCACGATTGGTTCATCCTTTATCATCTCCAGTTTCGGCAGCAACGTACTCGGTGCGGAGGGACTGGCATCCATGTCGCTGACCTACGTTTGGTCTGCGGATATCCGCACCTTTGTAATGGCATCGACCGCAAATGGCCTGAAGGTGATCGAGCATACACCTCAGAACCGCCGTCCTGTGTTCTGGGGGATGATGGTGGCCATTGTGGTGTGCGCGCTTTCCTCCATCGGCATGTTGCTCTATCTCTCTTACACTCATGGTGGCATCAATGGGAATAGCTGGTTCTATGGAGGTGGCGCGAGGGCCCCCTACAATTATCTGATGAGCAAGATCCTGGATCCCACTGGCCCTAACTGGTTAGGCTGGTGGATCAAAGGCATTGGTGCCGCCATCATGACACTATTGATGGTGTTGCGACAACGATTCCTCTGGTGGCCTTTCCATCCAATAGGATTCGCCATCGGACCGATATGGATGATGGATCAGATGTGGTTCACCGTGTTACTCGCCTGGCTTATCAAGCTCTCAATCGTCAGGTATGGAGGAATCCGCCTCTATCGCACGATGCGCCCCATTTTCCTCGGACTGATTCTGGGCCAGTTTGTCTGCAACGGCACCTGGCTTTTCATCGATGCACTGACAGGGCATCACGGAAATCTCATTTTTTGGATTTGATTTGCCATCTTCGAGATACCATGCATCTTTAGCTCCGTCTTTGAGTCTCAGGTTTACCCCCTGAATAAAGACGTTCTCAAAATCGCCACCAATGAGAAGATTTTCTCCCTTTTCCCATTGTTTGAACTCTTGTGGCGTTTCCGCCTGGACAAAGAGGGTAAGACATAATACAGTGGTAAGAGCCACTATGGTGATCGCTCTGCAAGACATCATGCTGTTCCTTTCTCTTGGCTGAGGATTGGCAATTGACATAACGCAATACGGCGCATGTCGTTCGGGAAAACCTCAGCGATTCCGTTTCTTTGGCTACGGTTGACCAGGGGAATGGGATACGTTGCTCTTCCCGTGATCCAGATTCCACAAAGCCGAGGATGATTTCCAAACTTTACCACATCCCCGCCAGGAGTGCAAATACTATGTCATCTTTTGTTACGTAGCAACCAAAATCCACTTGCGGAAGCCCGGGGTGTGAGGTACAATATACCCAATTTGGGTATGTTCTTATTCGCTGGAGACCTTTTTGAAAATCATCACCCGCTATCTGTTGAAGGAATTTGTCGCTCCATTTTTTCTGGGGCTTCTGTGCTTCACCTTTATTTTACTTCTGAATGAGATTTTCCTGCTCACCAAGACCTTTGTCCAAAAGGGGATTAGCCCTCGCTATCTGGTAGAACTAATCATTTACATCCTGCCTGCCACGCTCGTTCTTACAATCCCAATGGCCGTTCTGGTGGGGCTTCTGCTCTCCTTTGGGAACCTCTCAACGCAAAATGAAATCACGGCGATGAAGGCAAGTGGCATAGGAGTCCATCAGCTTGCAATGCCCATCTTAGTCGTCAGCTTCGGGATCAGTCTCATTGATTTGGGGTTGATGAACTATGTCTTGCCGCGTGCCAATCAAGCGCACTTCAATCTCATCTATGACATTCGAGCCCATCATACCGCGATGACATTGGAGGATGGGGTGATCATGCGTGAACTGGAACGTGAGGGAAAGACCTGGATCTACGAGAAACGGGATCCCACAACTGAAAGACTTCAGCATGTCCGCATCTTCGATGAATACCGGGATGGCAAACCGCGATTCATCACTGCCAGGGAAGCGGATGTGATCTTCGCAGACGGATACGCGCATCTGAAGCTCTATGACGGATTCACGTATGACCCCCATCCTACGGATCCTTCACGATATACGACGTTCCGTTTTCGGGAAAAAGATATCTCGCTGGATCTCAGCCAGACGCTTGAACGAAGCGAACGGGACATCGAGACGCCACGCAACATGAGTCTGGGGCGGTTGCGGAAACATCTGCGGGGGCTGCGCAAGCAGGTACAAGATCAGCGAAAAGCCTACTATGAGCTTGCACGGAAACAGGGACGTGAGGATCCGGAAGCCTACGCTGAATCGAAGCTGACCTACCTGAAGAGTCAGATCGTGCGAAGCCAGGTTGAGTGGCATAAGAAATTTGCCATCCCATTTGCTTCTCTCGCATTCGGTCTGGTTGGTGTGCCGCTTGGCATCGCTGTACGACGCAGTGGCCGAATGGTCGGTATGGGACTCGGACTGGGACTCATCCTGGTGTATTATGTGTTTCTGCAAATGGGTCAGACCCTGGGTGTTCGCGGTCATATGGCTCCCTGGCTCGCCATCTGGTTGTCTAATATTGTTACCTTCGTCACGGGCGGATTACTGATCCTCCACTTTATGTATGGTCACATCACATCTCTGTTCAAACGTTAAGAAAATTGCAACGATGCGCATCCTGGATCGTTATATTCTGAGGGAATACTTACGCACCTTTCTGCTGGGCCTCCTGTTTTTTGTGGGTCTTGTGATCATCGTCCGTCTGTTTGACAAAGAACTGGGGCGTCTACTCAGCGGTAATATGCCCTTTACAGATTGGTTGCGACTGGTGATCTATCATGCACCAGAGCGTGTCATGCAAGCTATTCCGGCAGCGAGTATGTTGGCCCCACTCTTCATGGTAGGACGGTTTTCGAGGAGTAACGAACTGACTGCTATGAAATCGGCCGGGATCAGCATCTATCGCATCATTGCACCGATGCTTGGCGTCACGCTTCTTGTCAGCCTGTCTGCTATCATATTCAATGATCAGGTCGTTTCCCGTGCTAATTGGACTGCCAAACAACTCGAACGACGGAGCCGATCCCCCAAGGATCGGAACATTTTCTTCAAGGGACAAGAAGGACGATTCTATTACATCCAGCGTATCGACATGAGGAGCCGTACTATGCGTCGTCTCACACTTTATGAACTAAATGGAGATGAGCTACGCTTAGAAGTCTTCGCAGACACCGTTCGCTGGGATGACGATCGCTGGACTCTGTTGAATGGTTGGAGCCGTCATTTTGAAGGTGGCACTGAGATCGAATTTCAGCCGTTTGAACTCTATGAGATTCAGGCTCCTGTGCGGCCCGACTTACTTGCTGGCAGCGACGCTCGCCCCTCCGAGATGACCTATGCCGCTCTATCGCAACTGGTCAAATACAAGAAGAGCGTGGGACAGGTCACCCGCAAGGAACGCGTCGAAATGCACCACAAGATCGCTTACCCCTTTGCGGCGATGGTGGCCGTATTCATCGGTGCGCCATTGGCGATCTACTTCGGCCAACTGGGTGCGGCCTCCGCATTTGTGATCACGATGTTTATCCAATTCCTCTATTGGGGGATTGCACTGGCAACGTTTGAAGCACTCGGCGAAAATGGCAGACTGCCAGCGGTGGTGGCCTGCTGGTTGCCAAACCTGATATTTGCCGCTATCGGTGTTTTTTTGCTATGGCAGGCTCGACGAAAAGCCTGAAGAATGGAGCGATGGAAATGAGGATGAAAGCAAAAACAAAAATGAAAATAGAGATGAAAACGAAGCAGATTTCCTGCCTGTTGATAGTGTTCGTTTGTCTCAGTAGCCCTGCATGGGCACAGATGGAGATGGAAGACTATCTGTACACAGGTACTAACTTTACCGGTTTCACAGGGCTCACCTTCATCGATGTGGATGATGAAACGATCCCCTTCTATCAAATTGAGCTTGCCCCCAATTTTGACTTCGGGAAGATCGGCCTGGGACTGGATCTCACGTTCTTATACAATCCCGACGAAGGGATTCGTGCGGAGAACGGGGAGAAATGGGATAGCTTCGGTGACTACCTCCGAACCATCCGTTACGTGCGTTACGGTCATCTGCGAGAGTCGATCTATGGGCGTTATGGTGCGCTGGATTATGTGACGATCGGCTACGGCCTTCTGATGGATGGGTATTCCAACTACGATCGTCGAGGGTTGCGGGCCCAACTCAATCAACCGTTCGGCGGAATCGACATCCTTCTGAACAATCTCGCTGAGCCCGAACTGTACGGGACACGCTTCTATTTGAACCCGCTTGCATCCACTGGTATGATGCTGCTCCATCGCCTGCAAGTCGGGGCGACCTACCTCATCGATACGAATCCTGATCCGATGTCAGGTGGTGAAGAGAATTTCATCGCCTACGGTCTGGATGCCTCACTCCCTCTGATCCGCCGCTCTCATCTCTTCATGGGACTCTACGATCAGCTTGGGTTCATTCAGGCATCGGGGTCGAATACAGACACCGCTTCTGGCAATGCCGTGGGAGTTCGTATCGAGCTGATGAAAATCCCATTCAGACTGGAGTATCGTGTCCTGGGAGAAAACTTTCAGCCTGTGCCTTTTGATTATACTTATGAACATCGTAAACGTTCCGGGCAGATCGAACCCTACGTCGGTGAGAGTATGAAAGGCATCTACTCGGAGTTACGTTACCGATTGCTCCGCAAGTTCTTCTTTCTAGCCACCTATGAGGATTACGATGCCGAAGGGGAACTCGGGGATCCGAGATTGTTTGCAAGCCTGATCGCGGATGATGTGATGGAGAAGCTCTCTGTTCGAGCACTCTACACCAAACGCGGTATCAAAGATTTTGGGGATATCTTCGACCTCGACGAGAAATCAGCCCTTACCGTGAATATCGGCTATGAGATTCTATCCCCTCTGGAGCTGATCTTCGTCCACGAATTCCGCTTCCGTCGTATGGATGATGAAGACGAAGGCTACGAGACGATCTACAAAACCTCAGTACAGTTGGGTATCAATGTGATGTTCTGATGCTGCGTGCGACTCACCACTCCCTCGTACGTGATTGGCTCGCAAGTCTACTCCACGTGATCTATCCGGCACGCTGTCGATGTTGTGAGGATCCCCTCGGACTGAGCAGCGTGCCATATTTATGTGATGAATGTTGGGAAGATATTCACTGGATCGTCCCACCCTATTGCGGTCAATGCGGCACTCCCCTGCCGGAGCATCTCCCTCATGAAATCCTATGTGGCAATTGCCGAAACCAGCCGCAAGCATCGATGCGTCGTTCGTTGGTACTCTATCGAGGAGCCATACGAGAAGCGATCCATCTGTTCAAATACGACGGGAAGCGAATCTTCGCAAAATACTTCTCGGAGATGATCGAAAGACGATCTGCGTGTCTTTATGAACTGGGTTCACATGATGGGATCCTCCCGGTACCTCTCCACAAAAAACGCTACAGAGAACGTGGGTTCAATCAATCCGAAATCCTGGCGAAAAGCGTCGCATCCATCCTGAACACTCCAATACTGGAAGATCTTCTCATCCGCACGCGCAACACGGTACCACAAAGCAGTCTGGACAGTCCCGTAGAGAGACGCGACAATCTTCGCGGTGCTTTCCGTGTCGAATCTCCGGAATCCACCCGTGGCCTACGCCTGCTACTCGTGGATGACATCTATACGACGGGAGCCACGGTGAAAGAAGCAACCAGGACACTGTTAAGGGCGGGCGCAGCCGAAGTGGATGTGTTTACGTTATCGAAGGTGTAATTACGAAAGGAGCGGTGAATCAATGGTATCACCCTGGGATGCCACGAAGTCACATGGCGTGAAATCACTTGCGTTTGTGCCATCACTTCGCTATAATCAACTGAGCGATGCAAGAACCTCTTTGCATTTGCCACCACAAGACCGGGTAGGGAACAGGTATGACAGAAACATCGATTCTCACGAGCAAGGGACAGACCACCATCCCAAAGGAAGTGCGTGATTTCCTGGGATTGACAATCGGGGATCGTATCATCTATGTCATTGAGGCAGGCGAAGTGAAGATACAGGCGGCTCGACAACAAATCGATGCTTTGTTCGGGGCGTTTGACGCTTCAGGTATCGACGAGGAACAATCTCGTCAGGAGACACCTGGAGAACAGGGGATTCTGGAATGAGCGAGACCTATTTTGTTGGAACGGATGTCCTGTTATGCTTCTTGACTCGCGATGATCCCGAACGAGCAGAACGTTGTCGAGACCTGCTAACACAGGCGGTGAATGGGCTTGTCACGCTCGAAGTCACCGTCTTGAGCATCGTTCGAGTCGTGGAGGCTCTGGAGGGGCAATATCCGAAGCAAGCCATCGCTACGAAACTACCGGGCTTATTGCAGATACCCGGAATTCTGGTGCATGAGCGTGAGATATTACTGCGGGCACTCGAATTGTACGCACAGCACGACCTTGCTTTCAGCGATGCCTGTCAACTGGCGCATGTCCAATCTGGAGGGAGCAAGGCTATTTATAGCTTTGCAGAGGTATTTGATAGAGGCGAGAGTATCCAAAGATTAGAGCCTTAATCAACCTGATATTCCCCTGGAAAAGGCAGTTGCTGAGCTGGAGTGCCAACTCCTCTCCTGGGCACTTCACAGGGCAGAGGGTAATAAGGCCCATGCAGCGGATCTGCTGCACCTCCGGCGCACTACATTCCGTGATAAGCTGCATAAGTACGGACTAGATGCTGTGTGATTTCATCCGCTACTCGTTCCACAACCGATCTCCGTGACAACCGATACCGGCACATGTCTGTCCATCCCAACTTCCGCGTATTGTGAAACCCACCTCCACAGGTGCAAACTCCTGTTGGTTGGGCTCCGCTGCACGATAGGAGTGTTCATGCCCTTGATGGCAGAGACGACAGCCAAGTTGCAAATCCACGGCATGTTTCCTGTGAGCACCGCTCTCAGGTGGGTAACCATGACACGAACTGCAATCCCATTGTACTTCACCTGTGTGACAGGTGGATGTGCATCCGCCCGTAAAGTTATTGTACTCAACGCCCCCCACGTCAATGGAACCACTGGTACGATCCAGATCATGTTCTCGTCCTGCATGACAGGTATCACACTTTGCGCCAGCATCCGTATGACGGCGATGCAGACCCGTTTCGGGTGGGTTCCCGTGACAGTCAGCACAACTGCTACCCCATATACGTGGCTCATGACATGGCGTACTACACAGTTCGGATCCCCGGTCAAAGGTTCCTCCCTGCTCCATCTGAACACTTGTCTCACTGAAATCCTGCGGCATCGATGCCATCTTGTAGGAGTGTTCATGATCCGAATGGCATTCTTTACAGGAGATTTTCTGCTGGGTATGAGCTTCATGGTTACCGCTCGCAGGTGGATAAGCGTGGCATTCTGTGCAATCCCAGCGCTCCGCCTCATGACAGACAGGAAGACAACCACCGCTCAGATTGTTGTATTCCACACCATTTATATCGATCGTGCCACTCGTATCATCCAGATCATGCTGATTATCCAGGTGGCAGTCCTGACAGTTCATCGCAGCATCGACAATATGTAACGGATGGGTTCCCGATGTCGGCGGATAACCGTGGCAGGAACGACAATCGGTACCCCAATCCCGAGGCTCATGGCATCCTGTTTCGCTACAGGTACCATTGGCGACACCATCTGTGGTGCGATCCTGATACGTTCCTCCCTGGGCAAGATTCACAAGTACATTGCTGAAATCGAGCGGTTGCGTCGCTGCTCTATAGGAATGATCGTGGCCTTGATGACACGCGCTGCAAGGCAGGGAATGCGTGCTCCGATCATGGTTCCCGCTGTCCGGGGGATAGTCATGACAGTCGCTGCACCCCCATACTTCGGTCTCCTCATGACACACAGAGTCACATCCGCCTGTGATACGGTCATAATCAACCCCACCTGTTTCGATAGTACCTGTGTTCTTGTCTTCATCGTGTTGGTTGTCCAGGTGGCAGTCCCGGCATGTGATGTCCTCCTGGGAGAGATGGATCGCATGTTTCTCCGTGCTTGGTGGGTTCCCGTGACATACACCACAGCCCTCTCCCCCCCACGTTCTTGACTCATGACAAGAGATCGTGCAAGTGCCTATCCCATCATCGGTGGCGGGAACATAGGTTCCCTGATCCCGGAAGATCACATTGACAGTGCCATTCGCATGTACGTTGGAGTCACGTCCGGGATGGCATTCTATGCACTGTTGGTCTTTTGGGCCTCTCTCCACATGAGCCAGATGTTGCCCTGTTGCCGGCGCTCCCCCCGGATCGGTCACCTGATGACAACTGGCACATGTATCTATCTGGTCACCGACACCGTTGTGTCCGTGACATTTGATACATACGTCAGGGGCCTGAGAGGATGCGGGAGAGCGATGACACCTTGTACAATCTGCCTGTTCCCAACCATGGCGATGATTATCTGTGGTGAGGAGCGGGGCTGAGATGAGTTCCGTTGTGAGAAACTCCACGGGATGGTAAGCTGCAAGGACATTCTTCTCCACCGGTAACTCCTGGGGAGGGATCAGCACCTGCTCTGCGGGCTCGTTGCAGCCCAGGATCAACGCCATAGTCAGCAAACCGGAAGAAAGCCAGATAGAGAAGAACCGATTCATGTTTCTAACTTTTCCTTTACTCATCACAGTCACCTATATTGAAAATTGCCCACTGCAAATGGAAGATTTCAAATCTGCATTTTTTCAATCGGAAGCCTACCATCCGAAATCAGTCATGACACTTCTTACAAACTGTTTCATTATACGTGTTCATCTCCTGATCCCAACCTTCCGGATGAGGGGATAGCGTTTGATGACAGCCGAGACAATCGGTTTCGACGTGGCAGGTGGTACATGCCATCAATTGTCTACGAGCTTCGTTTGCGTGCTGGAATTGCCATCCTTGTGGATGAACGATGGAGAACGAAAACAATTGTGCTTCGTGACAGGTACGACATTCTTCGCGCTGGTGACAACTGATGCAAGTGGTTGTCGCTATCTGAGCATCGATGCTATGGGATTGGATGTAGTTGTTATCATGGACAGTCGCTGGCCAGACATCTCCCCGGTGGCAGTCAGCACACAGGTCAGCCTTCTCATGGTCCACCGGGGATGGGACATCTTCGCGTACAGTCCCCCTGTGGCATTGCTCACAGAGCGGATCTGCATCCGCCGCCTGAATCGGATGGCGTCCTAACCAGGTGTCATCGTGAGACACAGGCAGGAAGTTTGCGCTGCTGAGAGCCTCATGACACATTTGGCAGGTGGATTCCTGAATCTCATGGCACTCCCGGCAACTCGTCGCAGTTGGAGAAAACGGGTCAGATACGCGTCGACTCACGAGCATTGGAGCATGACATGCCACACAGTCGGTGTTCTG
>JAJRTO010000230.1 GCA_024278235.1 Candidatus Poribacteria bacterium | reverse complement strand
CCGTGTAAATCACGCCGCCATCCGACGAGAGAAAATCGGTTTTGTCTTCCAGCTATTCAACCTGATTCCCTACCTCACGGCGTTGGAGAACGTGATACTGGCAATGCATATTGCAGGCGTTCGGGGCATCGAAGCGGAGAATCGCGCGAAATCACTTCTGGAGCAAGTGGGGCTTGAGAGACGGCTGGATCATCGTCCGGCACAACTTTCCGGGGGAGAGAAACAGCGCGTATCCTTTGCCCGCGCGCTTGCGAATCGTCCCCGGGTTATCTTCGCCGATGAACCGACGGCAAATCTGGACAGCCGTCAAAGTGCTAATCTGATGCAACTGGTGCGCGATCTGCGTAAGGAGCACCAAACGACGATCGTCATCGTGACACACCATCTGGATCTGCATGAGGAGGCGGACCATGTTATCCAAATGCAGGATGGAAAGATCATCTCAGAAACGCACAACCAGGGCGAGCCGGTGTGAACCGAGTGTTTCCTCAATAGAACTGATAGGATAGAGTAGCGCGTAATCGAGTTGGAATTCAATCCTTTGCCAGATATGCCGCAGGCTAAACCCCGTGGTCAGCGTCTGAAAATCAGTACCTGCCCGTACTCCCAGTTGTTGCTTCAAAAACCAATACTCCCCGCCCCACCGGTACTGTATCGGCTCATTTTCATCTATGACCATGTCGAAGAGTTGAAGGAGATCGCCAAGATGGATTGCCATCCCCATCGTGAGCACGATGGGCAACGGTTCTTGATCGAGCCAGTTCATCTGGACAGGGCGGATATTGGCGGCGCGGAAACCGAAACGTACCTGCCTGGAAGCATGATAGATCCCCCCGACATCCAGAGTGAACCCCGTCTGTGTGAGCGATGCGGACACGAGATCGGGGTCCCGTGCGATATACGGACTATCAGCGATCCGGGCATATAGCAGTTTCATGCTCCCGCCGATGGCCAGGGTGGGCAAGACATGTATCGCCTGACTCCATACGAATGTATGTTCGTCGTAGAGGAGGGTGTTGAAGAACAACCAGCCCATTGCAACGGCCGATTTGCCCAACGGATGAGCATATCCTACGAAGTGGAGCCCAAAGGCATCTTCGCGCCCGTCGAATATCTGTGCCGCGAGGCGATTGTGCAGTGTTGCATAGGAGGTATAGAGTTCTGGACGTTGTAGTTGGAGAAGCCCTGCCGGATTCCAATACGAAGCGGTCGCATCATCTGCAAGTGCGACATAAGCTCCTCCCATTCCCATGGGGCGCACCCCCACCCCTAAATCCTGGAAATAGGCGGAGGTGTGTGAGGTGGGAACAAGTGAGAGTATAACGACCGTGGCAATGATGAGGGAATGTCGCATAAGCAAATGATGTGCGTACAGCGTCTACGCACCAACCCTGCAAATGGCTGAAAGTTGTGCGTAGGTACACGGCTCTAACCCAAGTTCACGGACATGGGCAAATGTGAGTTCGAGCATTTTCATCTCTGGATCGAATGCGTGGAGCGACCAGGGATGCCAGATCAACGATACGAACACCATCGCTTCTGAAGCCGCTTTTTCCAGGAACACCCGATTGATCGCGAGTTCTTCCTCCGGCGTCGAGATGAAATCAGGGGGGATCGCCTCAGGCATTTCCGGCGGCCAGAGTGTGAGCCTCCGTGCCCCCCAACGATTGTGATCCTTGAGCAGGTTTTCATGCCAGCCATGTCCCGGCAGTTCCCATAGATCGGGAAAACCATCGGCGGCATATGTGAACGGCTGGTTCAAAGGGGCCGGGAGGGAGTAATCGCGCCCCCAGGCGACGCTACTCACGTAGTGGAAGCCTGCCTCTTGAACGAGGTGGAGCACATCCGGAGCATTCCTGAGTCCATCCACGAAGCTGCATCCGAGGCGGATGCCCAGGCAGGCGCGCTCAAAGACACGCTCCACCCAGGCTTTCCCTTCAAAAATCTCCGTGCGTTTTTGCTCCCCGGGCGCAGCCGGTCCGCAAAATGGGTGATCTCGCAGCATCCTGTGGGAATACGTATGCGATGCGATCTCGAAAAGCGGATCATCCAGCAACTGCCGATATTCAACGGGATGAGCTTCGAGCATTTTACCGGTGATGAAAAATGTCGCTGGCATTTCGTACTGTCGATGTACATCGACGATCTTTTGGCATGCAGCGAGGCAATCAGCGGATTCTGTATCATACGCGGCAATGTAGTGGGTCATGGTCAGTTCTTCTTTGCGATAACATCGAGCCAACGGTTGCCGCTCGGATTGCGGGTATAGAACGCATCGAATACCTTCGTCAGGGCCGCCGCGACCTGCTTGCAATCGTGCTCCGTCCACCACTGGTCGACATTGACTCTCACGTGTCGGTTGCTCAGATCAATAGTACGCGGGCACATATCGGGAGAATACTCGATGGCAGCAGCCTCAGCGGCATTGGGACAACTCCACGGACAGCCATCGGAGGTAGCGGACAACTTGTCGAGAATCGGTTCCATGTAGTTGTAGTAGTGCCAGTCGCGTCCGGGGTTCGCACCACGGGTTCCACAGCCAACGCCTTCTGCCTGTAACGCTGCGACCACCCTCTCAGCCTCTTTTGCCGTTTCAGGGAAAAAGCCGATGCCATGCCCCATTTCACCGTCGATGTCATGGACCGCCTGTGGGGTCAATTCATGGTAGACCGGAAGCGACTCCAGAATACGTCGTTTGTTGGCACGCCACCGGGTAAGCTGGGCATCCATTTTCTGTGTCTGGACCAGTGCGATAGTTCCCTCTAATTCTGACATGCGATAATTCACACCACAAAACAGTTCACCAGGCCAGCGCGATTTGGCGTAGCGGTCAGGACGCCACAATCCTCCTGCTTCCGCCCAGCCTTGTACACGGGCAAAGAGTGCGTCGTCATCCGTTGCGACAAGGCCGGCTTCTCCGCCACCTGTCGTTTTGTAGGAACTGATACTGAAACAACCAAGGTGACCTATGGTTCCGACTCGCTTCCCGTGAAATCGCGCGCCACACGCCTGGGCACAATCCTCGATAACCATCAGATTGTGTCGCTGCGCCACTTCCATAATCGCGTCCATGTTACAGATATAGCCGTTCATGTGGACGGGGGCAATCGCTTTCGTCCTCGGAGTGATCTTCTTCTCAACATCGTTCGGATCGAGGGTCATCGATTCATCGATTTCGCACCAAACAGGGACACCTCTTGCAACGACGACAGCCATCGCGGTTGCCATGAATGTGTATCCCGGGACGAGCACTTCATCACCGCATCCAATATCAGCCGCTACGTAGGCCGTATGGAGTGCGGCAGTACCCGACGAAACACCCATGACATGTCGGACGTTGAAAAGTTCAGCAACCTGCCGTTCCATCCGGGTGACTTTTGAGCGAGGATTTCCATAGTGGATGAAAGATGGCCCGCCGCCGGCATTCGGTTTTTCGATCACCCGACGGATTTCCGCAATCGTTTCGGCAGAATATCCCCACGTATCCGCCATCTCCAGGAATTCTTCATGTCCAATCTTGGGCGGCCCTCCTCCTTCAAAGACAGTGATGGTCTTGGAGCCACCGTTGATCGCAAGTGTGTCGTTGTCCATCTGATTCTCCTTGTTGAATGGTGAGGCTCATCAGGATTCAGTAGTTGGCTTGTTTGCTGATGGATGACAGCTAACGGCTAAAAGCTGAGAGCTTCTTTCGTAGCCGGGCTTGTAAATGGCCATTCGACATCAACGCGGTAAGCATTCTACCATAACAGATTTTCACATGCAATAGGGTTGGATAAATGTGGTAACTCTCTGCGGATCCACCATTCTGCGACAGACCCCAGGATTGTGAATTCAGTTGCCAATGGCTGGCCAAGCTGTTATAATCTTGCATACCCTCGGTACTCAAATGCGGAGATTGTTCGGTTTTCAACACATAACGATACTACACCAGGTTTTGAGTTACACCAAATGCAGTTCAAAATGATGGCTTTCAAATTGAGTGGGGTGATGGAGACCAGGATACCATGAGTTTAGTTCGTAAGGCATTTGTGCTCGCAGGCGGAGTAGGGGTTCGCCTGCGCCCCATCACCTATGAAATCCCCAAGCCACTGCTTCCCATCCAGGGCAAACCGATGATGCAATATGCTCTGGAGCAATTGTTAGCGTCCGGCGTGCAGCATATTGTCATCAGTCTTGGCTATCGAGGTCAGCAAATCAGCGATTACTTCGGAGATGGTTCACGTTGGGGTGGACGATTTGACTATGTTTGCGAAGATGAGCCACTCGGCACGGCGGGTCCATTGCGGCTGGCAGAATCATGGCTGGATGAGACGTTCTTTATGATTTCTGGCGATATCCTCTGTCAGATTGATCTGCAGGCTTTTGCGGCCTTTCATCAAACCCAGGGCGGGGAAGCGACCATTGCTGTAACGGCTGTCAAGGATCCTTCGCGTTTCGGATTGATTCTGATGGAAGACACCCGGATCATCCAGTTTATTGAAAAACCAAAGTCAGGATCGCCAACGATCCACCAGATCAACACAGTAAACAGTGCCTACTATGTGATCGAACCCGAACTCATCGGACGTGTGCCCCTGGCACAGTGCATGATGGAACGTGAGATCTTTCCTCAGCTTGCAGCAGAGCACAAATTATATGGTTACCGATTTGATGGACAATGGTTTGATGTGGGAACGCTCAAGGCGTACGAACAGGCCATCTTGGAATGGCGCGGGGAACAAGCTCCCGGGAGATGAGTTTATGCGGTTCTTAGGTCTATTGATGGTTTTGGTATGGTGTGCGGGTTGTGGTGGCATACTTAGCACAATGTTTAAGGAACAGAAGTGGAGCGAGAACTACGCGCTGGCACCGGGAACAGAAAGTACTGTACCCAAGATCGTAGATGGGAACCCTGAGACTATTGGCAAACTCAAACTTCCACGCCAGGCCCGTGCTGGACTGGGATACACTATGATCCCGACGGCAGAAGCCACGATCACGTTGTCTGAACCGAAACAGATCAGCAAAATCATTATCCTCAGTGATCGGATGGATGGGGTGCAAGTGCATGCCTACGACGCACGTCGGGATGACTGGAGTCTGATCAAGGAAGTCAAAGGAAACCTACCGCCACGGCTGGAGATACGAGTCTCAGTAAACACCAACAAGATTCGTATCAAATCTCAAGCGATCCCAGGACGCGGCTCCAGCAGTACGTTCGGAAGATTGTTTCATGCAGGCCCACGAGATGTGGTTGCCCCCACCATCAAAGAAGTGGAGATCTATGGGTTTGTGGAGATCTAGATGACTTATCGGGACTTACTGGAGCAAGCTCCTATCGACTACCTTCAACTACTTGCTTCAGAAAATGGCATACGTCCAGACATCGACAGAGAACGTCTTAGACAGGCACTGTGGGGGCGTCTCACCGATCCCCAGTACTTGGCCCGTATCACCCATAGGTTCGATCAGCATACACGGACCGTCTTGCGGCTGCTGACGTTCATATCTGATGATGCTGGAATTGCCTCTCCACTGGTGCATCAGAAGTTGGTTCGGTTGGCTCGTGATTGGGGAAGTGACCCGGGGCATTTTTTGCATCCGCTCACCCGCAAAGGGCTCGTCGTGAGTGTCACCACAGGGCCATCGCGTTACTTCTATCTCGTCCCTAATGAAATACGCCAGCATCTGGTATCCATCTTCGCCGGGGATGTGAGAGAATCCTTCGAATTACTATCAGAGGCTCCAAAAACCCACCGTTACGATGCGGGAGCGTTCTTGCGAGATCTCTATACTTTTCTGGCGTGGATACGTTTCAACCCGCCAAAGATAACGCAAGCCGGCAGCATCTACAAGCGCTCCCAGAAACAACTGCTCCAATTACTTGAGGCAACGGATGTCCCCCCCCACTTCCGGAGGGATGAGGGTGAGCTCAGCCGGTTGGATTGGATGCAGCAGTTCTGTATGGCAGAAGGCTTCATCGAGGTCCAGGATGGTGTACTGAGTATCACGTCATCTGCTCGTGCCTGGTTCCAGCGCACCACTCAAGAACAGTTGCAGTCTGTGTTTGGTTTCTGGATGGAGCGGCAGCCATACCTGTTTGTCCACGTTGCTGTCCGGCTTTTGAATATCATGGAGCCAGAACAGTGGATTTCCCTCGGCTCCCTTCAGCAGCAGATCCAGGCGTTCAGTCCTGAAATCCTCTGGGAGAATACCCTCAATGAACGGTTCTTTGAGTGGATGATCCATCCCTGGATCTATTTTGGGTTTATCAAATACTCAATGCAGGATAAGGCCCTTTGTCTCAGTCAGACAGGTTACCGTATCCTCAATAATCTGTCATTAGAGCAGGAAGAACCTGTTGATTATACGATGATCGTACAGCCGAATTACGAAGTACTCGTAGATCGCCGACTTGCTCCAGAGATTCGATGGGAACTCGAACAGTTCGCCTTATTGCAGAAAAACGACCAGATGGTGATATATCGGATCTGTCAGGATTCAATCTATCGGGCAATGAAAACTGGCATGGAAGCCGAACCGATGATCGGTTTTCTGAAGCAGTATTCGCGGACAGGTGTCCCTCAGAACGTCGCGTATGCGATCCGGGAATGGGCATCTCATTATGGACAGTTGGAGTTTATGGATGTGCTCTTACTACGCTGCAAGGACGAACAACTTGCTGAGGAACTCGGAGTGAACCCTAAGCTGAAACCCCACATCTTGGGGAAACTGACACCGACCGACCTGATCGTGAACCGTGCTGGCCAACGACATTTCATGAAATTACTCGAGCAGGCAGGTTATATGCCGAAACCAACCATTGTGTACGCCTCAGAAAAGACAGAAGATGACCATTAAAATCCTGCCGGACCAGGTTGTCAATCAGATTGCGGCGGGAGAGGTGATCGAGCGTCCAGCCGCTGTCGTGAAGGAACTGGTTGAGAATTCTCTGGATGCAGAAGCAACGGAGATCCAGATAGAAATCCAGGCAGGAGGCAAACGTCTCATCCGTGTCACTGATAATGGACTTGGTATGTCCCCTGAAGATGCCCGGTTGGCTATCAGGCGTCATGCGACCAGCAAGATCTCAGCGCTTGAGGATTTGAGCAAGATCCATACGTTTGGGTTCCGGGGAGAAGCCTTGCCGAGTATTGCAGCGGTCTCTAATATGGAGATCTTTACCCGTCCACCAAATGCGCTTGAAGGTTCCCATCTCCTCGTGGAAGCAGGAGAATTGCGTTGCTTCGAGTCTGCCGGTTGTGCGCCTGGCACACGGATCGGTGTCCATTATCTATTCCATAATGTACCAGCCCGGTTCAAATTCCTGAAGTCGGATACTTCGGAGTACCGTGCTCTCGTAAAGCAGATCACTTGGGCCGCGCTTGCCCAGCCCAAGGTCCATTTTCGCCTTACCCACAATGATCGGAAAGTGCTGGATGTGCGTGCATGTTCATCGATACGGGAACGCATCCGGCTGCTCTATGGTAAAGAGATGGAAGAGCATCTGCTGGAGTTTGAGAATGAAGTGCCTGGTTTTGGAATGCACTGCTTCCTGAACAAACCAGAGTACACAAAAACCAACCGGAATTACCAGTTATTCTTCATGAACACTCGACCTATCAGAAGCAGGCTTCTCGCTGCTGCGCTCAACGAAGTGATGCGTTCCTATATTCCTAAAGAACGCCATGCGGTGGCATTCATTTTCCTGACGCTCTCCCCTGATGATGTGGATGTGAATGTCCACCCCGCGAAAACAGAAGTACGGTTTCGCAACGAACGCAGTATCTACAGCCAGTTGGTGCGTGGCCTGCATCATGGTATCTACCAGCAGAAATATATCCCTCAGGTGACTTCGGAAGATGAGAAAAGAGAACCAGGAGATGGAGAAACGATGGGACAATGGGAGCAGGAAACAGACAGGCAATCTCTCCCATTATCGCCTGATCTCCCGAGCCCCTCCTCGCTGAGGACATTTCCCTCGGCTTTCTCCTCTGCATCCCCTGCTTCATCGACCGAGACAACGATGATACTCTTCGACATGGAACATATCCAGGTTAAGGCATCCCTCTTTAACACTTATATTCTGGCAGAAAGAGGCGATGAGCTGTTCATCATCGATCAGCATGTTGCCTCTGAACGTGTGATGTATGAGCGATTCGTGCGTCATCTCAGGGAAACACGTATTCCGATGCAGAACCTGCTCCTGCCAATTACCCTGGAACTTACGCCAGAGCAGATGGGTGTTTTTCATGAGAAGAACGAGGAGTTCACGCGCCTTGGGTTGGATCTGGAAGAATTCGGAGGGAACACGTTGCTGGTACGAGCGCTGCCAGCCGAATTAGACTTGGATCATGCAGAAGCTGTGATCGTCGATCTGCTCGACAAATTGTCGGAGCCGGGCGAATCAGCACCAGAATTACCAGAGATCCAGGATCGTGCCCTCATCACGCTTGCTTGCCACTCCGCGATTCGCGCGGGAGATAAACTCACGGCTGAACAGATGGTTCACTTGCTCCGCGAATTGAGTGAAGCACGCCTACCGTTTAATTGTCCGCACGCACGACCTATTATTGTCCGGATGAGCAAACTGGAACTGGAAAGCCGCTTCAAACGACGGTGAGCAGGCATCGCACAAGACATTACGAACGACGAACAAATAAGGTGTATCATGATTCAAGAGATTATCGTATCCCAGGATGAATATGAAACACAGGTTGCTATCTTAGAAGATGGACGCACAACAGAAATATTTCGTTCGAACGAGCAGGAACATGAAGCTCGAGGGGACATCTATCTTGGACGTGTCAAGAGTGTACTCCCTGGTATCCAGGTTGCTTTTGTGGATATCGGCCTTGAGCGAGATGCATTCCTTCACGTTTCCGACGTTCTTTGGACTTCTGATGTGCTCAAACAGGTCTCTCCCAATGATCCGGTTGCACTGACCAAATTGTGTCAGAAGGTAAACCGAATTCCTCGCGGCGAACATGAATCGATCAATCGACTGATCCGAGAAGGTCAGATACTACTCGTGCAGATAGACAAAGCTGCCATCCGCGAGAAAGGCCCGCGTGTCACAACCCAAATACGAATTCCAGGACGTTATCTGGTGCTCATGCCCACGTCAACGGATATCGGGATATCACGCAGGATTACGAGCGAAGATGAACGACACCGTTTGCGTGACATGATCTTACGCCTCCGCGAGGAATCCAATGGTTTTATTGTGCGCACGGTTGCTCAAGGGACAGGAGAAGATGAAATCCTCGCGGACATGCGTCGGCTGGGTGAACAGTGGAAGGAGATCCAGCGGGAAGCAAAAAGGCAAAGGGCGCCGGCTCAATTGCACCAGGAAGGGAATCTCGTACTGCGAATCATCCGTGATCGAATGAGCGAGAACACCTCCCAGATTGTGATAGATTCCACAGAAATACTGGAGGAAGTCCTCGATTATCTGCACGAGAGTCTGCCTCAGCTTGCCGAAAAGGCGATCCCATATCAGGGCAAAACCCCTCTTTTTGAGGCACGTGGTATCACTCAGGAACTCAAACAAGCCCTGCGCAAAAAAATCTGGCTCCCCTGTGGGGCATATATCATTATCGAACAGACGGAAGCTCTGGTTGTGATCGATGTGCGCAACACAGGGCTTATCACGGATTCACTCAGGATAAACCTAGAGGCGGTGGAGGAAATCGTCCGGCAGATCCGTCTACGCGATATCGGTGGAATCATCGTGATCAATTTTCTGGAGATGGATTCGAAACATCATCGCCGCCGTGTGCACCAAACGCTTCAGAGTACTCTTGCACGGGATCGGGCTGCGACCAATATTCTACGTTTTAGCGAACTGGGACTGGTTGAGATGACTCGCCAACGCACCAAGCGCAGTCTGCAAGGGGCTCTGTGTCAGGAGTGCCCTTATTGCGAAGGCCAAGGTTGGCTCCTCTCAACGGAGACCATTGCACTGGATGTGCTCCGGAGTGTCCGTCGACTCCGGAAACAGTCTCGACGACCGGGACTGAAAATTATCACCAATGAAGTTGTTGCAGCTCGACTACGACAGCAGGATAGAGATAAGGTGGATGCCTTAGAAAAATCACTGAAATTCCACATCGAGATCGAAGGGGATGTGGATCTCCATCTCGAGGATTACCGTATTTTGAATCTTCAGAACAACCAGGAAATTTACTCGACCGTGGGATGATTGGCTACGTTCCCTGTAGCGACGTTGCATCCGCTTCCTGTGCAAATGCAGCATATGTGTTCATATGAGGTTGCCCTGCGGTTTATTACAGGGCAACCTCATTTGGCACTGAGTACCTTGAGAAATGACTTACTACAGCGGATGCACGGGCGGAGAGAGGATCGTGCCCTGGCTATCCTCCTCCCCAGTCCGGCTCTGGTATTTCCTCCGGAATGTCAATAGGATAGGTTCCTCGTTCGTGGATCACATCCAGCATCGTCCGGTAGTTTTCAAGCGGCGTTTTCACGACGACACTGTGGCTCGAACTCAGAATGAGACCGCCTCCGGGCGCGCAATGTTTCAGCGTGAACAGAGTCTGATGCCGTACCTCCTCCGGTGTGCCCCGGCATAGCGTATCCGTCGAGACGCCTCCCCAGAGCGTGAGCCGCTGGCCGAAAATCTGCTTGATTTCGTGGATGCGCTCGATGGGCTGGATGGCCTGATAGGCATCCATGCCTGCCTCGACCATCTGATCGAGGATGAGGCGATTGTTGCCGCAGGAATGAAACAGGCACGGTTTCCCGGCTTCGTGAATGATCTCGCACCGCCGTCGAAGGGCAGGTGCATAGACCTCGGCAAAGGTGGCCGGCGAGACAAAAGGGCCTGAGTTGAACCCATAGTCTGATCCGATGGCAACACCATCAACACCTGCCTTCACAAAAGGTTCGAGCGTCTTCTTGAGTCCTTCTGCTCCGCGTAACTCAGCGTTGGCGACGCCTTCGGGATCTTCGGCCACCCTCAGGAATCGGTCTGCTGTCCATCCACTCACATAACCCAGGCCGGTGAACCTACCTGGACGGCAGAAAACGAAGTGGGTCTTGCCAAGCTTCTCAATGACGTAGTTCACGAGTTCCAGCTCTGACTCGTCAGGTTCCGGGGGCAATTTGAAATCGAGCGGTTGTACTGGCTTATCCCCCGCCTTTACCAGACCGATGTCCTCGGTTTCATGCGAGTATTTCACGATGTTACCGCGCTCGTCTTCCCAGGTATCCTCGTCAAGCTGCCGGGGTTTTCGAAAAGGGAAGTCCTTATGAGGGACGAGGTTCACAGGAATCATATCCAGGTCAAGTGCCAGAGTGAAATCCACGATGTCTCGCTTCATCGTTTCGATAACCTCATTCCGACGCCCATCCCACAATGCTTCGTGATATCGACGTTTCGCACGCCAATAGGTGTGCCGTCCCAGAGCTTGGTCGATGACCGTATGATCGGTGGCGAACTCACCTGTGGGGACACGATCAGGTTCCTCATGTCGAAGTGCCGCTAGTACTCTCTCCTTTGGTGTCATAGGACGTTCCTCTCTTTAGTATCCTTCCCCTATGAGAATCTCGTTCACGGTTCTTCGTGTGATTCATTTCCTCTCGGTATTGAAGTTGCTTTTCGGCGTCGGATTTGCTCCATGATATCAGGTTTGGCACCAGGTGGGTGATGCCCCCAACTTACCTCAACCATCGCCAGCACGTTCTCCAGGCGCGAGCTGTTGTCGATCTCTGTGGTGGAGCCCATGAAGTAACCCGTAGGAGCCTCCGAGATCGCCTTCCGACACACCTCACGGACCTGATCCGGGTTCCCATTGGAGAGCAACTGGCTCATGTCAATGCCGCCGGTCAAGAAGATTCGGTCGCCATAGAGACGATATATCTCACCGACATCCATCCCGGCCACAGTCTCCATCGGGTTGATTCCATCGATTCCCGTCTCGATCAGATCGGGCATAATCTCCATCAGGTAGCCATCCGAGTGGAACAGGCATCGGATCCCATGTTCGTGATAAGCATCGTTGAGCCGCTTCAGGCGCGGAAAAAACTCCCGGCGCAACCATTCGGGGGAGTGCAGTAGTTTGGCCTTCATGGCGATGTCACCGTAGGTGAGCGCCCAGGGAGAGATCTCCGGATCGGCGATGGCGTGGATGATGGCCTCTTCTTGCTCGGTGCGGAGTTCCAGGTATTCGGACACGAGCCCGGGGGTATCCGCGCACAAGTAGCTGAAGTACTCGATCCCCATCGTGCCACGGATGTCATCCAGGCCGATTCCACTCTGGCGTAAACAGCAAACGACATGATCCTCGCCCAGCCAACTGTAAAGTTTCTCAAACGAACGCCGTGTTTCTTCAGCGACCTGTTGCAGATCCGTGTTGTGTTGCCATTGGTGCAACTGCTGAATCTGTTCTTTCACCCAGGCCACCGCTGCTTCATACGAGCGGATCGGGTTGAGCCGGTAGGTGAGCGAGGCGTATCGCGCATATTCCAACAGCACTGGATCGTCCGTGAAATCGGCCGGTGGCTGGCGTGGTGCGACCCCAACGCCGCGCGCCATATCCAGCATGTAGTCAACGGCCTGCGCCTGGAGTCGCGCACCCTCTTCGCCATAAGGCGGATAGACTCCGGTGAAGTACTCGATGCAATCATCGTTAAGCATCAGATCATAGAGCGGCACGCGATCCGTCTCCTGATGGTCAAAGGCCGCCAGAACCCGCTCCCGCTTGGTCATCTTGGGCATCGACATTCCTCCTCTTGAAACCTGTCCCTGCTAGTTGCTACACGAGTTTTTCAGTGAGTTGAGTAGAGCGTGCAGCCTGCTCGTTCCTCGTAGAGCGTGCCGCTTGCTCGTTCAGCCTGAGCATCGGAGCATTGAACCAGCCAGCGGCAGGCTCTACGCACTCTGCCACATCGTAGAGCGTGCAGCCTGCTCGTTCCCTGGGATACTGAAAAACCCGTATGACCTGCCTTTGTATCTGAGGTCGCTCTACTCATAAACCGCATTTGTGCCCAGTATACCATAATCTGATGAATGCAGGAAGTCCTGATACGACAAGGCGAGATTTTCCTGTTGACCGCTATCGCAGGTTCTGCCACAATAGTACCTGCATCAAACTCATGTCCTCAATCGCCGATAGCCCCTTATGGCTCAACTGGAGGCATATGGGAGATTGCCCTCCCTATGACAATCTGGCAACTCTACTGATCGATGATGAACAAGGAGACTTGTATGACATTCCGTATTCTGATTACCTTTGTTTTCTTCAATATCACTCTGGCGTGCCGGGCAGATCTACAAGTAGGAGCGGCCAAGCGTATTGTCACACCCGATCCTCTACTCCCGGTATCCGGTGGGATCGGCCCCGCTACCCCGGCTCATCAGAAGCTGGACGAACTCTCTGTCCGTGCCGTGGTGCTCGAGAAAGATGGGACGCGCGTCGCTATCGTGTCCGGTGATTTCCTCGGCTTCCCGAAGGTACTCGGGGATCGGGTTCGTGGGCAGGTGCCAGAGATTCCCCCTGAGAACATCCTCATTGGCGCGACGCACACTCACAGCGCGCCCGATATGTACGGTTTCCCGGATGAGGAAGGCGGCTTTGCGATTGACCTTGAATATGTGGACTGGGTGTGCCGCCAGATGGCCGACGCGATCCACGATGCCCTGCAGAACCGACAACCTGCCACACTGAAGATTGCTACAGATGAAGCTCAGGAACGCATTGCGTTCAACTATTACGCGCCAGAACTCTACGATCCCCGCTGTAGCGTCGTGCAGGCGGTCGATGAGAACGGCGGTCCTATCGTCACGCTGGTCAACTATGCAGTTCATCCCGAAGTGCTCGGCCCGGATCAGGGCATTAGCAGCCCGGATATGATCGGCCCGTTCTACCAGCGCATCGAAGCGGAAACAGGTGGGATGGCCATCTTCATGAACGGGGCCCAGGGGGGCATGGTCACTGCGGACGCGCGCGACCCGGAGACAGGCGAACACATCCAGACCTGGGAGGAATGTCAGCGGATAGGAAACCTGCTGGCGGATGAATCGCTCCGTATCATTGAAGACGCGCCGG
>JAJRTO010000229.1 GCA_024278235.1 Candidatus Poribacteria bacterium | reverse complement strand
GACATCAGAGCCGATTCCCTCCAGAGGAGCATCTATGAAAACCTGTTCAGCAGCAGCCTTAGATGCATTTAGTTTTAAGAGAGACTGTTTCTTTGCAGTCAGAATTCGTCGACAGTTTTCATCCGAAAGTTTTTTGAGGAGTTCTTCTGTATTCTGAATTAGCGTATCAGCATGCTGCTTTTTCGCACGAAGCTGTTTGGCCTTATCATCGGGACTTTGCTCTGAAAGCCGTTTGTCCAACTGCTCCAGTTCCTTTTTATCTTTATCTGTCCAGCTACAATACTTTGCTATGTCATTTACGGTCAGGTCCTTTGATAGGTTGGCATACCATTGTCCTGACACGGTAGCGACATAATCAGAAGGGAGCGCCGGTTTCTGAGAAACGAGCTTTGCTGCTTCAGCATCCAGCAACTGGGATACTTTACCGCAAACAGATATCAGGCTTGAGAAGAAGGACAGAACGGGTGGCTCATAGCTCACTTCATTTTCGTTGGCGATATACACCTGGCCACATGAAGAATCGAAGATATCAAGGCCGCATAGGTCACCAATAACTCCAGAGTTCGCTTGCCATTTACGCGAGGTTGCAGACCCGTTTATCTCGTATGAAATGGAGCACCGTTGTATAGATGATTCCGAAGAATAGAAATTCGAATGCAGCGTCCCTTGATAACGCGCCCCGCATACATGTTTAAGTATCCGCACATAACCGGATTTCCCGGACCCGTTTTGGCCATAGATTATTGCAAGATTGCTTTCTCCAAAATCGAGTGGAATCTTCGGCGCAAGTGCATTAATATCCTGTACATCTCCTATCGAACAAAGACGCACTGCGTCGGATGTGGTAGTCGTGAAGGCCTCGACTGAAAATGCATACTCAAACTCTCCAGGGTCACCGACTGCCTCTTTGCGACATAGTTCTGCAAGGTCAATTATGTCCTTGTCAGTTAGCTGATCTTTCTCCAGCAATTCTTTGGCTGCTCTTTGAAGCCACTTGGGACGTTCCTTGAACCATGCACTGAGGTCGGCGGTACTCATTTTGCACCTCCATTCCTGGCTGCCTGACCATCTTCCCGCAACATCACCAAATCGTTATCCAAGGAAGAGCGTAACAGGTACAGGTGAGAATTCGCACAGAGGGAACTGTCCAACCCCGGGCCGTGAGCGATCCTGGTAAGAACGGATGACATCTTTAACACCCTCCGGCCTGCGGATCTGTTTGGGCTGACTATTAGCCTCTTAACAGCCATTTTCAAAATGTCCCCTCAACTTACATTTCATTGTCGCTGCATTACCGCGTTCAAAGTAAGGCAGTTCAACGGTGTCGCAGACTGTGCTGCAGTATTTCTCCGCAAAAAGTTGAAGATGCGATGCATCACGGGCGACATCGGGGTCCGACGGCAGATACTGCAGTAGTGCGTCGCTGATGAGCATGACAAATTTACTTCTGGCCCTGGTGAGCGTCACGTTGAAGCGCCGTGGGCTCAGAATGAACGCGTCTTCGGATGCAACAAAATCCCTGTCAGCCACAACGTAGCTCGAGAGAATCAGATCCCGTTCTTGTCCCTGGAAACGGTCGACGGTGTCAACAAACGGTGGCGGGTCCATGGTCATACCTGCCGCCTCGACAAGAAGATTCCTTATTGAGGCCATCTGCGCCCTATGAGGTGTCACGACTCCGATTTTTTGTGTCCAGAACTCCTGAGGGGATACCTCTGATAGCTGACGGTCCATCAGCTTTTTGTACAGGAGCGTGAGCGCTGCAACGATCTGAGCTTCGAACGGGTTCGACAGGGTGTACATATTCGCTGAATAACTGAGAACCACTACAGGGCAAGTCGGATCTAGAATGCGTAGGTATTCATCCGACCAAGGCAACTGATCCGGCCAGTCGACGGGCTTGGAATCAATATCGATATTGAGTTCCAGTTTTCGCTCTGGGAAGAACGCTTCGTAATCGTTTGAATAGAATCTGGTGCGTGGCCAACCGGAAATTTCTACATTGGTCCGGTAGTTATGTTTGAGCTGAACGGGTGCAATATTGTGAGTTTCTCTCATATAGGAAAAAATGCAGTCAAATAAGCCCTGCACACTGTCCTTCATCTGAAATCCGTATATTGGTCCGAGTTGCCGGTGATCCCCTGCAAGAACAACATGTGCATCGGATTTGAGCAGGAGGAAGTAGGCAGCGGCGGCGGCCACTTGAACCTGCGAAGCCTCATCAATCACAAGGAGATCAAACCACTCAGCGGAGGGCTCGCTATCTTGGTGATCTTTTTCAGCCAGCTTCCCAAGTTGTTGCCATGTGCCGCCTACGATGACGATTCCTTTGTCATCGCTCTTAATCGCATCGACCAGTCCTTGAGAAGCAGTCGAACTTCTGGCGACATCCTCGATCTGATCATTAAGCGGTGGAGCGGAAGAGTCGCTTCGTACTCGTGCAATGCGTATTGGGCATGTGAATCCCCCAAGTGACGACGTGGTTCTAAGATCGATAAGTTTCAAGACCTCATTCAGAACATTATCGATGGCGTTGTAGTTGCTGGCACCAATGCCAATTCTCAGGGACTCTCCGGTTGCGGCATAGTGCTCCATCCATCCCAGAATTGTTCCTGCTAAAACAGTGGTTTTTCCTGTGCCCGGCGGCCCCCAGAGCAAGGAGATCCTGTTATGAAAAGTTAGATGGAAGAGATCCACCTGCTTTTCATTGAAATTGTCTTTGAGATATAACTTCACCGCTTGATACAGGGGCTCGGTATCAGTGAAAGCCTTACCTTCCGCCAATGTGTTCGGGGCATACATCAGGCTATGCGCCGGTTCTGTAGTTTTGGGTTGTCGCTTAGCCATTGGTCTTCCTCCGTCTCCGGGCCCGCTTGATCGGTGCCGCCTTGCCGCCTATCGTTCTCAATGCCTTCTCAATTCGTTCTTCTCTTTTGAAACTGCTATACAGCGGATCAAGAACAAGCGGTGAGTCGAGCGTCACCAGGCCTTGGGCAATTGCAAATTGGAAAAGGCCCTGATGCCCGGGTTTTATAACTACGTAGGGATTGCCCTGCATTGCCTCCAGCCGGATGACCTCAACCTGCAGCAGGGTGCCAACCGGCTTGTTGATCATCCACCTTTCTCCAAGACCGTGTTCAGCAAGCAACTCCTTGGCATCCTGAAATCCCAGCCCAAGCCTGTTCCGCCAAGCCTCGTCCAGGTCAACACCCTGATCTTCGTTTGAAATTGCGACAGTGAATTCGCCTTCCTTTATCCGAGAGTCCCTGCTGGTTGGCGCAAAATCAAACACATAAAGCGTATCATTCTGATATTGAGGATTAGCGAACTTGATCTCATCGATGATGCGATCAGCTTCGGGTTGCGATTTTTGCGTGAGGCCGCGAATTGAGAGGAACTTGGCCTCCCTTTCGGCGACAGGAAGAGAGCGTATATTGCGATTTTCAATTTCCTGGCAGGCAACATTCAGTTTCTCAAAAGCGATGAGACTCCTTCCCGCTTCTGGTACTCTCGCTTGGGTCGAACGAGCTGCAGAGAACCCGCTCTTTTTTAGCGTCAGCCGGTCTCTGTAATGCTCACGCAAATGCCGCACAATATGTTGGAGCGCATGCAGATGAACCTTCGTCGCACGCTTTATGCCGTCATACAACTCGTCTCTGGAATAGCGTTTCCATCTTGATGGCTCGTTCGGATATAGCTTGTTGTAATGGCTAACGAATATCTTATCTTGCCACAACTCATAAGCCCGCTCGAAGGGAATCTGGTCACTCATCGGCGTCGAAAACCCGAAAGGAAGATCGAACTTGTAAGGCGTTCCGTCTTCCCGTGTATTGGGATAGAAATTATTTGCCGAGTCAAACAGGGAGTAGTCGTGCGCCACCGGGAGCCCTACAAGCGTTCGAAGCACCTCCTTGACGATGGTTCCGGGATGCGACTTGAAGGCATCTGGGTCTGGTAGAAGGCTGTCCGGCGGGAAGAAGCGAGTCAGTATCTCAATGAGCTCTATAACATCAGGGTTTTGCATGTGACGTTCGAACATGCGCTTGAGTTGGCGTACTTCCAGCAGATCCCAAAAGAAGATATGCGAGGATAGACGCTGACGCGCAGGAAGGTCTCTGTTGGTCGTGGATACCTCCTCGAGCCATTCCGAAACCACGGCAGCAAACTCCTTGAGCCGCTCCCGTTCAGTTTCAGGGTTCATTGCATCCACGCGATCAACGATGAAAACTTTCTCGTCGGTAATAGGTGGGTCACCCTGACTACGGTTGGCCGGGAAAAAGAGCCGGGCAGCACCTAATGCAAAAGAGATTCCGGAGCCCGGGTCAAAATGAATAGTAATAAAAATACTCTGATCAGTCCATGCCGGAATCATCGCGCTTCGACGCCCTTCAACAGGTAACGGGACCCCTTCAGTCAAGGAGCGGGCTCGAGTAGCCAAAGCGGGACCATCCGCACGCAACTGATGGCTGGATTCGATGACCGATTCCCAGCGGTGGTCTTCAGTTGTCACGGCTTCGGTCAAATCGGCAGCAGTATGAATATCGTTTGACCGAAGCAGTTCAGCCTGCCCTTGATTGAGCCAAGCCAAGCCAAGCCAAGCGAGATAGATGGTCGCATTCGGATGCCTTCTCTCTACAGAATCGGACATAATCGCAAAGCTGGCATTTGGGACCGACATGCCAACTGGCCTGGTCGATGTCGGTTTGCAGAACGCGTAGAAGTCGGTCCTCAAAGAACTGCTTCACATGAACTTCATAAACCTCGTAGGGGACACGAATCAGAGTTTCGTCCAATGCGTCGGAAACCGGATCTGATGACCCTTGCGCCTGATTTAACAGAACCAAATTACGAAAGGCATTGATATCGTGATTGCCCGGCCAGATCGTGCCCTCGGCAGAGACGGCATACCGTCCGCTGAGTCCTTCCTGTTCAATGGCGGTTGCCAAAGCCAGGGCGTAATAGGTGACCTCAGTGAAATGCCGCAGAGATGGTTCCGCAGCCATTTTCACATCTACGATGTGGATCTCATACTCTGGTGTATCTGATAGGTCCCCGATCAAGGGAGCTCCTGTTCCTCCAGGCCGTATCCAGAGAATATCCGGCCGCACCCGTACTTGCTGTAGCCCGTAATCATCGTAGGCCTTCTGAAGCCCCGGTGTAATGTTCGTGGGTACCGTGAACTCAGCTTCAATGATCGCACTTGGCGGTTTATCACCACGGAGGATTTCAAACAGGTTTTCGATTTTCTTGAACGGCTTGCAGCCGAGGAGAGAATCTTCGCGGTCCTCCAACTGGAACAGCACTTCACCAGTGTCAGATGTATTAATGAGATCCTGGTACTTGTCTGCTTCCCAGCGGCGTCCGGCGGCTTTGATGAGCTCGATACCAGGGCGTTTGTAGGTATCAGCAGTCACCCCCAGCGCATCACGTTCTTGATCACTGGCCAGGCGGAACCTGAGAAAGCGGTCGCAATCGAATTTGAATGTTAAGGCAAGTGTTCCTTTATCGAGTTTTGCCATCACAACTCTCCCGTGGTTGGTATTGTTTTCAATACGTCCGACATTGGCCTTGATTCGGAGGTTACTACCCCCAGGGAGCTGTTGCTGATGATCAAAGCTCGAGCCAAATTGGTGAAATCCGGTTCTTTGAAGCCGATTCGTTTTTTCCGAGATAAAGCGTTGTAGTGAGAAAGTGCTTCATTAAGCGCCCGCTCAACATTCTTGTTGCTAATCACAGGAGCCCCTCCGATTTGAACAACCTTGCCTTTTCGGCAGACCAAAACGGCATCCCACTTGATGGTCCCATCGTAGGTATGCAGACCACCCTGACCTTCACCGCGCATAGGCAGCACTTTGGTTACTGTCAGGCCGGAACGGACTAATGCCGTCCCGAGGGCATCCCAGGCTGACGCGAGTTTGTGGTGATAGGTGAACACGCAGATGCCGTCCTTTTTCAGAACGCGACAGCACTCGACAAAAATCTGCTGAAGCCGTTGCTGGTATCCTCTGATGTCTTCAACCGATCGGCTGGTAATGGCAAGGTTCTGGAGTATGGGTGACGACGCCGTCTTGTTGTCGTAAGGTGGCGGAGCAATACCCAGTTCCTGATGCCAAGCAAGATAGAAATCCGATAGTTCTGAGTAGCTCAGATTGTCGAAATACGGAGGATCGGTCAGTATAAGGTCGACCGACTCGTTCGGCAGTACCGAGATATCCTCTGATGATTGTGTTTCAATGGCCGCTGTAGCGTTACCATCCAGAACTTCATTGATGGTTCCCACACAGGTCTGTTCACTATTAAAGGATGTATCGTAGGCCATTTTGCCCCCTTCGGGGTGTAGTTCTTCTGGGGCCTTGGCAAAGACAATCGCCTTGGATATCTTTCTGACCGTGTTGACAAAGGTACCGCGCCCAATGCCATTTTGCCAGGGGTTTAATTCGACCGGGCGGGTAATGTGGCGATAGGAGTGAATCGAGAACATCGGACTTGTTCTACGGTAGCCAAAGGCATATGCCGTATACATGCAATTTGTCGTGAGATGCTCACTAAAGGCAAGTTCCAAGCAACGCCTGGCCTCATCGTTTTCGACTCGCCGAATGGCAGCGCCCAGAAGATGAAGGTGCAGCTTCTGCCTGGCATTGAATAAATCCGCATAGGTTCGGATGCCATGAATAAGGGGGCGTCCATCTGACCGGCCTTCTCTCGGAATCTGCCTTGTGGGAACTAGAAGGTCTTCGGCGAATAACTGCAACATCCTCTCGGCACGGGCAAATATCTTCAGATCATGTTTTTCTACTCGCTTGAAATGCCGGGTACAGTTCCTACCAGTTCCGATCAAGTATTCCTGGGCAAACATCTTCCAATGCGGTGGAGTTGCACTATCGAGATCATCGGCAGCAATCTTTTGTGTGTGCTTGCAATACGGACACGTCATTCTCCCTTTGCTATGAGTACCGGTGGCAATGGTGGTACGTTTGCCGCATTCGCAGTAAAGCACCTTCCGGTCAATCGGCAGCTCATGAACTGCGTGGCATTCCTTGCAGAACACCCATTGCAAGCCCTTTTCCCTGGAATAGGCCAATTGGTAGTGGGGATGAAGTTCAACATCGCAGTGACAATTCACGCAGCGTTTCACTTGAACCCAAAAATGATGGAGAACATCCCGTTCTACCCCGTCAATCTTGGTTCGATGCAGGGGCATGATCTGCTTGGCAATCTCTTCGCAGACAAGATCAATCTCCGGGTAGTGGTTTTCCATCTGAGAAGCAGCCAATTCAAAACGGGTGATGAAGGTGGCAACCGGATCTATATCAAAGCCGATGACGCGGGCATTGCACCGCATGGATTCGACTAAGCTCGTTCCGCCGCCGATAAAGGGATCGAGAATAACGGCACCACCCACGGATGTCTTACCGAGATAGGTTTCCCAAAAAATGTCCTTCTGGTCAGGAGAGAGAGTCAACGCGGTGAGAATGGAGCGAAACTGAGAGCCGACACGCCGAGCGAACCAGCGATGTACGCGATAAAGCGGAGTGGAGCTCTGCCCCTCGCGCAGTGCTAATTCAGCAATCTTGTCAGTGGGGATCTCACCGGCTTCGAGCAAGGTATGAGCAGGCCACCCACCGAAGGCAAATTGCCTTGGGTCTTCAATAATTTTATTTGCATGGCCAGCTTTAGACATAGAATTTAATCACCATCCCTCAGTAATATTGCCTGATATATCCGAACGCCTTGTCGAACAAATCCTGGTCTTTGATTTTGTATTTCACATAGATCACCTTCCGCAGGGCCTTCTGGACTTCACGTTCCCCGGCCTTGGTGTTTTGCCAGCCGGGGAAGCGAACCAGCCGTACAAATTCGTCGATGTCGGTTACTATTCTCTCGATCACCATGGGTGTCTTGCCGTTTTTGACCTCAGCGAACAGTTCGGTCAGAGCGGCTTTGGCCTTGGCTTGTTCGTCCACGGGGTCCACTTGTTGCTCGGCCTGGACGACTTCCTTAGCCAGGGTCAGCAGCTCTTTCAGGAAGTCGAGGCTGTGCAGCAGCCCTTGTTCATGTTTCTCTTTGAGTTTTTCCAGGCGCTCGCCCAGGGCAACAAACTTCGGGTTGTCCTTATGCTTGCGCAGGCGGGCGATGAGCTTGATCTCGATCTCCTTGGACTTCTTGTCCGGGTCCTTGGCATCGAGCAGTCCTTCAAGAATCTCGGCATCCATTACCAGCGTATCCAAGTCGTCACGAACGGTCTCCAGGTGTACGTTCTCGTGGACTAACTCAATGGTTTTTGCTCCAAGCGCATGCCAGAGTAGCTTGCCGTTGCCGCTTGGCGGTTTCACTGATTCATAGACCTGGGTAAGCCACTTGTAGTCGGTTTCATAGGGGCCCAGGCATGGGTCCGGCGACAGCGCCTCCCACAGGCGGGAGAGCACCGAATACTCGGCTGCAAACTTGTCCCTGGTCTCGTTATCCGGAAGGCAGTTCTGCGCCGCTATCAATCCCTCGTAGCCTCCGACGGTGCGATCCACGTCTGGGAAGAACGCGAGACATTTGGTGACTTGGCCCGGCAATTCCTTCTTCAGTTCGTCCAGGTTGGTAATAACTTTTTGCACCGCTTTTTCATCGAAATCGAGCGCCGTGGCCACATCGTCAAAGATACCGAGGTAGTCCACGATCAAACCGTGGGTCTTGCCGGGAAAGACGCGGTTGGTGCGGCAGATGGCTTGCAGCAGGTTGTGGTCCTTCATCGGTTTGTCCAGATACATTGCCTGCAGAATGGGTGCATCGAATCCGGTCAACAGCTTGGAGGTGACGATCAGGAATTTAAGTGGGTCTTCGGGGTCGCGAAAACGGTCGAGCAGATTCTCCTCTTCATCCTTGGAAAGCTTCCACTCGGCATATTCGTCCGCCTTGCCGCCCTTGGTGTGCATGACGATGGCGCTCGCCTCGGGATCAATCAGTTCGTCCAAGATCCGCTTGTAAAGAACACAGCACTCCCGGTCAAAGGTGACTACCTGGGCTTTGAAGCCGTTCGGTTCCACCTTCTCCTGAAAGTGGGACACAATGTGCTGACAGATGGCCTGTACCCGGATCGGGGCCTTGATCAGCACCGCCATCTTGGCTGCCCGCTTGGCCAGGTCATCCCGGTCCTGCTCGCTCAGTTCGTCGGTAATCTGCGAGTAAGCCTCGTCGACGGCGTCCTTGTCGATGTGCAGCTTGACGTCCACTGCCTCAAAGTGAAGCGGTAGCGTCGCCTTGTCCCGGATAGAGTCTTGGAACGAGTAACGGCTCATGTAGCCCTGCTCATCCTCGTCCGCGCCGAAGGCCCAGAAAGTATTACGGTCGCGTTTGTTGATGGGTGTACCAGTCAGGCCAAAAAGAAATGCATTAGGCAGAGCCTCCCGCATCTGGCGTCCAAGGTCGCCCTCCTGGGTGCGATGGGCCTCGTCCACCATAACGATGATGTTCGCGCGGTCATTCAGGCATCCATTGGCTTCACCGAACTTGTGAATAGTGGTAATGATGATCTTGCGTGTATCAGTCGCAAGCAGGCTTTGCAGCTCTTGCCGAGTGGTGGCTCCGATCATGTTTGGGATATCTGCGGCGTTGAAGGTAGCGGTAATCTGGGTGTCCAGATCAATGCGGTCCACGACAATCATCACCGTGGGGT
>JAJRTO010000228.1 GCA_024278235.1 Candidatus Poribacteria bacterium | reverse complement strand
CTCACCACAGTGGATGGCAGGATCGATAGCCACCCTGTCGCCGGGCTTGAGTGATCGGACCCCGGAACCGACCTCCACGACAGTTCCCGCCGGCTCATGACCGATGACAAGCGGTTCCATCATGACAGTGCCACCGATGGTTCCCTCAGCGTAGTAATGCACATCAGAACCACATATCCCAACCGACTGCACTCTGAGGAGAACATCGTTAGGATTCTTGATGCCGGGTTCCGGGAGATCTTCGAGCCTTATCTTCCTCGGCTCATAGAGCAGAGCAGCTTTCATGAGTTTGCTCACACTTTCCCTTGAAGATATTCAAGATGTGCTGTGGTCCCAAAAGAAAAAGCTCCGCCGCCAGGGAACTCCCGGCGTTGGAGCTTTGGATTGCTCGCGTCAAACGGATGAAGAAGTTATCTAATAATGACCATCCTGCGTAGTGCTGAGAAATCATCTGCCTGGATCTGATAGAAATAGATACCACTGCTGACCCCTTGACCTGTGGCGTCTTTTCCATCCCAGTACGCTGCAAGTGCTCTCTCCAGATAACTTCCGGCTGCTCTGCGTCCCAGATCCAACTGACGAACAAGATGACCTCTGGTATTGTAGATACGGAATGTCACCGTTGCGTCATCAGCCAATTCATAGGGGAACCACGTCTCCGGGTTGAATGGATTTGGGTAGTTTTGCAGCAGGACAAAACTCTTTGGCAATGACTTCGGCTGAATGATTTCGCGCTGGAGCGTAACCTGAATCGGCCGTGAACGCTGGCCGGTACCGCTGAAATCCACATCCTCAACCACATACCAGTAGATCTGACCATCCTGGGCCTTATCATCGATGAAGGTATAATCGTGGCGGGTCGAATCCGTGCCTTGACCTTTGATGAGAGTTGGATTCACACGCACATACTCTCCATCTTTGGCGGTACTACGATAGATGTTGAATCCGAGGTTGCTCTCCTCGTATTCCGTACGCCAACGCACCTGGACATGGCCTTCTTCACGAGTCGCCGTAAAGAGGGAAAGCTGGACAGGGAGGGCCGCGTCACCTGTTAACTGAATTTGATAGCTTTTATCCGCGTCCCCTAGCGATACTTTGAGAAGGTAATAAGTGTTGGCCGCAATGGTAACCTGAGAAGTGTCATTATCCTCAAGAGGAGGGCTCGTCAGGAGACTACCTTCACCATAACCACCCACGTTCGACCATATCTCGAGTTGCGTATTACGCCCTAAACCGGTAACTGTGAATGCCACTGTAAAACTTTTACCAGCATCGGCATTGGTATAGCCAATCGGCCAGATATCCACTGTATCAGTGCTACTTACAGCACCTTCATAAGTAAGATTGTTCTGGGTAATCTGATTGTTATTAATAGCATCGGTAAGATTATCGTTGGGTTCGACTTCGGTTGGATTCTGTGCCACCACATGACCCGCTACCATGAATCCCAACATCAACAAGACCAACAAAAAGAAAGTCTTCCTCATGATAAACCTCCCACAAAGGCTTCGTGTGTTGCTAGACTAGACGTCTACTACCCCATCTTGGATTTTCTCTCGCCATAACAGTACGATTCCAATTTTAGCAGATTTTTGGCTCTGAGTCAACCATTTTCTGCATTTAACCGTTCTTTTATGTTTATTTGGACTCCTTTCCCATTATTGTTCCACTCCCTACATGCAGGATGTAAATAAAACAACATTCCTATCCGCCCAGGACTACTTCAACAGTATCATACGCCGCATGGCTGCAAAGTCACCGGCGATCAAGCTATAATAATATGTACCGCTCCCAACATGTTCGCCACGGGCGTTACGTCCATCCCAGTAGATCGCCCGGGATTTATCGAGATAATAGCCGGGCTCCCTCTGCCCTAATTCAATGGTGCGAACAAGGGTGCCTGTAACACCATAGATTCTCAGGATGACATTCGCAGTCTCACTGAGTTGAAACGGGATCCAGGTATCAGGATTGAATGCGTTTGGATAGTTCTGCAGTAGAGCCGATTCCTCCGGGATCAACGTACCGGAGAAGATCTCGGCAGATTGCAGCTTCAACTTGACGGGAATGACGCGCGAGGTATCGGTTGTCCCGAAGAAGCTCGTGTCCTCGACATAGTAATAATAGATATCTACGCCCGGATCAACATTCTCGTCTACCCAATGGTATTCCTTACCTGCACCCACCGTACCGAGACCTGCGATAATATAGCTGTTCAATTTTGTAAAAGGGCCGTTAGGAGATTCGCTACGATACACGTTGAACCCGAGGTTTTGCGACTCACTCGCTGTCGCCCATTGCAACATCACCGCACCATCACGTACCTGAGCGATGAACGATGTCAAATCCACCGGCAACGGATTGTCAGCCCCACCACCTAATGTCCATACATCAGCCAGATGGGCAGTCGTCGTCGAGAAAATGGTCAGATTAGTGAAAACAGCAGTACCAGCATCTGTCTGAGCGTCATCCGCATTGCTTACCGTATCCCAGTCATCAGCACCAGTAGCATAGCTGGCTTCGAGGAGTGCCAGGGTGTCAGGATCGTTGATTCCGGTTTCGTTCGCAAGGCTGAGTTTCACATCCGCTGTGAGAGTGACTGCATCCGTCGGAGTTGTACCACCTACCACTTGCGAACCCTCGTGGCTCATAATCCAGTACTGTGAGGACGAGATATTCGTGGTATCTCTGGGCAGATCCGGCACTGGCGCCGGGATCCTGGCGACTGTAAGTTGCACGCTTCCGCTGATGCTCGTGATGTTCAGGGCCAGACCCGTGTCGATGCTGCCGCCATCATCAAAAGACACAACACCTGTGGCGGAAACGGTCTTGGTGATACTTTTACCGATGGCAGCTCCCGAAGCACTGCTGGCGTCAATTCCCTGGGAGGAACTGACACTGGTGTTGGATGTGCTGTCAGTGAGATCGCCGTTAAAGCTGTAGTGTGCTCCAAGTAAATCGCTCCCTGCACTGATGGCCTGTGCAAGATGCATATTTGCCTGTATCTCCCCCTGATCGCGGTTGCCACCACTGCTAGCAGTAGCTCCCGTATCTGCCCAAACACGAAACTCATCGATTTGACATCCAAGAGCAACATCTGAAGCACCTACCGCCATATTAGGATCATCACCGAGCACAAGGTTCGCGGTATTGGTGGCACTCCCATCATTAGTCACTATTTTTGAAGTGATCTCAACACCGTTCTTGTAAACGGTGCAATTATCATTTTGCGTACCGACAGCGTTCACATAACGAATGGCCACATGCTGCCATCTGTCCAGCGAAAGCGCACCAGTAGAGCCATCTATACCCGTTTGACCAGCGAATGGATCCGGGACACGGTTGATGCCAACGTAGAGTGTTGGGCCTTGTGAACCTTGTCCGACGGTTACTACAATGCCGGTACTTCCATCCCATTTTGTCGCAACAATCCGAGTGTTGCTGCCAGTGTCCTCCGTTCGTCTGATCCAGAATTCCCAGGTTACTGTTTGGGTTGTCCCTTCGGGAGAGATCTCCGGCGCATCACTGATGATGACACCGTTCCCGGCTCCGCTCGTGATGGTGAGGGCATTCCCAGGCGTATCATTGCCATCTGCCCATATCGACCCACTCACCATCACAAACCCAATGATCACTGTAATGAACATCATACGTATTGAAGACATACTATCTTTCCTCCTTGAATCAAACATCCACCGTTCACCAAGATAAAGCCTAATGAGCTTCTTGGAAACACAATACCAGCTTATACTGTTGGCAGCTCATCAGGACATCAGCATGGTGCATCTGACTCCAATATTTCCTTCAAACGAGTGAGAGCTTCTTCCGACTCTGTCTGTGCATGTCCACGCAGCAAAGGCCCCAGTAATGCCAACAGCGGTCTACGCACCGTATAGGCCGCCCGACGCTCAAAGATAGTGCTGTCACCATCCGAAGCCAACATATAGGTTACCTCCAAGCGACTTCCTCCTGCCAACTGTCCCTCGATCATCCAATGCCTCGGCGCATCTCGTTCCCGGACCGTCCATGTGATGCTTCTACGCCGGCCGCCAAAGCTGGTTTTCACCTCCTCCGTGACCTGCTCACCTACGCCCAGGGAATGTTCTGTTGAGCAGCCACTGACCTGCAATGAGGTTGGTTGCCAGTGGATCCAGTTGCATGGTGTTGTCACGTAGTCGAAGACCACCTCAATAGGTTTATGAATCCTGATTGTCGTCGTAATACCGCTCATGCCAGATTGTCTAACATTTTTTGAATACCTGGTATTAACGTGATATGCCGTTATGGGCGACGCAGTTCCTGTTCAACTGCCTTGAAGATTTCTTCTGCCAGTCGGGTCTTGCGAATATCGGGTATTGCACTATCCTCTTGTGTGAATGCTGATGATTGTGTAAATACTGGCGGCGAGGCTTGCCGAGAGTTGTTCTCAATGGCAATCGTGCGATCTGCAAGCTCCATCAAATAGACCCGATAGCTATCTGTGAACTTGTCCAACGAGCGTCCCCAACGGGCAAGAAACTCAGTGAATATCGAGATCAAAACGGTTTCAGTACACGCCTTATCCAGGAGACCCACATACACATGACGGTAGATTTTGGGGAAGATTGTATCATAAGCTTTCCGGAAACCGTCTGGAATCAGTACTGTGGCTTGCTCAATGGCCAGCTCGAATCCGTCGGATTTTTCAAGTTCAGCTCGCTTTTGAATTCTATCAATCGCTGGCTGTAGCGCGGCCGCTAACCGGAACTGATAGGCGACAAGCCGCAGGATCTTTTCCAGCATAAAGGGTGCATGTTGTAGGGTATGCTGGATGATATCGAGAACATTGCGGCGTGTCTTTTCGTCCAGAGAGAACAGAAATTTTCGGAATTGTTCCGCACGTGACCCGATCTCCTCCTGGGATACTTGGTCGGTGATATTTGGTTCTCGATTGATACCGGAGACAAACCCTTTGGCGCGCGCAGCGAAGTTATCCCAATCACGCAATTTAGTGATCAGTTCCCCATATCCCTGCATTAACTCCACACGTGTCATCTGTTTAGGCACGATATTTGTAAAGACGCCACCATGAGTCCCCCAGGTGCTTTCATCATGTCGCTCGTCCGCTTTGATGAGACGTCCTTCCTTCGCCAGACGCATCCATAGTTTAGTCCCCTCACCTGCGGTGAGCACGTTGATCGTCGAGTTCGGTATGCAACACTCTTGGATGAACTCGAATTGCTGATCAAAAATCGAGGCATCATCGTGATCAAAGCCGAGGATCATTGAACTCAAGATAGGCAGTCCGTAAGACTGGATCTTCTTGACAGCCTGAACGAGGTCGATCCGATAGTTCTGAAACTTATTGGTTTCCCTAAGGCTTTCCTTGTTCGGGGTCTCGATACCGATGAAGATGGGTCCAAAGTTAGCATCAGCGAGCAGTTCCAACAATTCCTCATCTTTGACCACGTTCATCGTCAACTGAGTTGAGAAATGTGCAGGCTTCTCGAACGAGCGGTTCAGCGAGATCAGTTCCCTGAGCAGATCTTTAGCGTATCGCGGATCGCCGATGAAATTGTCATCGCAGCAGAAGATCTGCCGCACTCCCAGGCGTTCCAGATTGCTTACCTCTTCAAGCACCTGATCTATCCGCTTCGTCCGTGGACTTCGGCCCAATAGATAGATGACATCACAAAACTCGCAGTCGAAGGGACAACCTCGTGTCGTCTGAACAGCTCCGAAGAGATAATTGTGTACATCATCCACCAGGTTCCACCGGGGGATAGGTGAGACAGCCATATCAGGCTTGGTCACCTGGCGGTACTCGTTGCGGTGCTCACCATGTCTCCAATCCTCGATAAACTGTGGCCAAGTGAACTCTCCCTCACCGATAAACAGAACATCAAAGTCATCCCGACATTTTTCAGGTACAAGAGATACACCTGGTCCTCCAACAGCAACGGTGACACCATGTCGACGACAGAGCTGTGCTATCTGCTTCGCTCGAGGGATCTGCGCGACATATCCTGTTACCCCAAGCAGATCATATCTTTCCAGTTCTGTTGACTCATCAATTTCCCCCTGCACAGCTTCATCCCACAGCGTTACTTCGATGTCATCAGGTGTTAGCGCTGCAATGGTTGCAAGATGCAGTGGCATCATCAAAGTTTTGGCGCTGGCCCGTCCCATCAGTTTGGCGTGCTCTGCAAAACCACGGTTGAAGTCAGGAGCTACCAAGAGAACTCGTCTCATTTCCATCATCTTTCTGTGTTCAACGTACGTTAGATGTTGTGCTCCAAATGGCATCGGTATGGAGCAGCTACCTTCCTCCACACCCTGCCATCTGGGAGGACAAGCAGAGCCACCAACAAAGTTGGCAAGGATCGGCGATGGTTCATTGTGAGCCGATCAACGCGGAGCGTAAGCCTATTTCACCAATAGCATCTTGCGTGTGGCGGTAAAATCCCCCGCCTGGAAGCGATAAAAGTAGGTACCACTCGTGACGTATTCGCCATCATCATTGCGGCCGTCCCAGTGGGCAGCTCGTGAGCGATCCAGGTAATACCCTGCCGGTTGGCTTCCTAGTGCAAGAGTACGTAATAGGTGCCCCTGCAGATTGTAGATCCGGATCTCGACGTCGGCTGTCCTATCCAGTTGATAGGGAATCCATGTTTCCGGATTGAATGCATTCGGATAATTCTGGAACAGTTGAGTCTTGGTTGGAAGCGTGGCCGTACGAGCATCTGTAAACAGCACAGAAATCACATTGGACTGGTGTGTCCAACCATCCAAGCCCACATCCTCGATGTAATAGTAGAGGGAGGTTTCCTCAGCGGATACAGCATCGTCTACCCAATGATATTCACGCCCCGATGCCAATGTCCCGAGACCGGGGATCAATTGCTGGTTCAGCTTTGTAAACTGGCCATCTGGAGTATCGCTGCGGTACACGTTGAAGCCGAGGTTCTGCCATTCACTGATGGTTTCCCATCTCAGAGACACCTGCCCATCTTGGACTTCTCCAATGAAGGAAGAGAGGACAACAGGCAGAGCAAAATCGGGGAAAGTAAGACCAACACTCACAACGTTCGATGCATCCGAGGCATATCCCGAGGAGTCAACAGCTTGCACATAAAAGTGATACTGTTCTCCGATACGAACCGTCGTGTCCGTGTATCCCGTGGCATCTATCAGAGCAATCTCCTCATATTCGGAGAAAGCAAGGGGCAGCCCATCCGCCGTCTTGATTCTCTGTGCACGCATCACCCGGTATTTGTTAGCACCGTCTGAAGGACTCCATTCCAGCCTTGTTCGAGTGTCTTTAACCGAGATCGCCTGCAGATCCATCACGGGTTGAGGCAGTCGGGCAGCCCCTCCATCCGGGGTGCCTAACCAGGTCCTGCAGCCATAGTAAGGATCCGCACCTCCAATGAAAAGCCCATGTTCACTAGACATCATGGTGCGCACCCCGACCGCTAGTGGATCTCCGAGACCTGTGCGTGTGAGCTGGAACCAGTGCCGACCATCGAAGGTCTTCCACAGGTCAAATCCGGCTTCAAGTTGGACAAGCAGTTCTAGCTGTTCCGGGGATAGTCCATCGGGTACATCCGATGGGTCTCCGTATTGTAGGATGTAGCTGTTGTCCATGGTTCCCACGTAAAGCCAGCCATCATGCACCATCATACGCCAAATATAGCCAGTGAACTGATTGCCAAAGCCCGGCCCCATGCCGCTAATAGGAAGTTTGAGTCCGTCTGGCGTTCGACGTGGCTGGCCACATACCAGATCCCAGCTATCATCTGCATTGATTCGGATTAATTCGGCTGGTGCGGGACCATTCTCGAACACGACGTCATTACCACCAAACAAGGTTCCTGATCCAACGTAGAGACTCCCGTTAAAAGGGTACATGCTGACAACGGATTCGCTGAGCACATTTCGCTCTTCGTCGATGGGACGATAAGCCCCGTTGGTGACTACCTGCTCGAAATCCCACGGAGGTTCCCCCACACAAT
Source organism: Candidatus Poribacteria bacterium (assembly GCA_024278235.1). Taxonomy (GTDB): domain Bacteria; phylum Poribacteria; class WGA-4E; order JAJRTO01; family JAJRTO01; genus JAJRTO01. The sequence goes on along the minus strand of JAJRTO010000228.1, from coordinate 6,480 downwards.
CGCTCCGCAGAACCTCATATCCATAGACAGGATTAAAGGTTCCAACCCACAGATAGTTGTTGTAGACAGCAAGCTCAAAGGCTCCAACATTGTAGAAATTCCCCCCCAGAGGTCTTGCACTCACCTCAATGAAATCCCCAGAGATTTCGTCAAACATGAGAACACCAGCGCCAACAAGGCGTTGATCCGTATCCGGATCTGTTCCCTCATCATAATTGTATGAGAGGAAGAGCCTGTTCTGGAAGACCTCCAGACCTCGCGCAGTGGTGATGGTTGGATCAGCCAGTTTGGGGGGGGCAATGTCTTCGAACTTCATGTCTATGTCCGCGTTAGCAAGAAGATCCGCATTGGTTCGCAATAGCCGTGGTGGTGGAACATCGTCAAGTGTCTGTGAACTATACCCAAGCACATACAGCCACTCAGTACCGTTCTCATCCACCATGATGGTCATTGAACGGTATCCTGCATCACGTCCTGTCTCAGCAATGCTCCCATCATCCTGAAGCACCTGAATCGTTGGAGACTTGTAGACCATCTTCCAGGTCTCCGTTTGCGGAGTGTATTCCCAGATCTCCCCCCACAGATCCAGATCCATGATATCTTCGGTACACTCGAGATCCGGAATCGACGGTGGATATTCAGCACCGGCGCCCGCCTGCTCAAGAAACGCAGCCATCAGACAGAAGAAATCACGGTTCGTACCAACGTATAGTTTGCCCTGGAACCAAGCCATGGACCAGGGATAACTGTTATGCCGATCCCCGACTGGATGTCCATCGAGCGCCTCAACAGGGGTCACTATGGGATTGAGTCCATGGTTACTGATCGAGGTGATATCTCTGGGACCGATCCAGCTTGAATCTGCATTTCCCCATGATACTACGAACACACAGAGAAAAAACAATAGACCACTTAATCGCCATTTGAATGCTATCATAACCAACTCCCTATCGTTGATCAAGGTTTGTCTGTTACCATCAGTTCTTTCACTTTTGTGCCATCCGGCCAACGCCCCATATTACGTTGAGCAGGCGTATTCCCGAGGGCATACTCACGGTTCTTACCTTTGAAAGCCGCATCCATAAGAGCATCAAAGAGTTTCCAGAATCCGTAGTAATCTAACGCATTAACAGTACCAATTCCTTTCCTTCTCGTGACTCGATCCCGCAGCCGACCTCCCAACCGTCTCCTCTCGCCGGCACCTATGCTCTCATCACGTGCCGTTGGTGCATGATGGTTGGCAATGAGCGGTGGTTCTCCATGGTAATCAGACATAACAGTCACAAAATCTTTATTGTCGGCAGGAATTTGTGGTATTTGCGAATAAATCCGCTTCGCATCCACATCACCGGCCAGGGTGTCCTCCTCACCGATAACCATGAGCAGTAGTGTGGCAGGAGGGATCTCCCCAAAGTCGGCAAGGGGCATGGCTTTTTCAGGCCGGCCGATGACGAAACTTCCCGGTTCTACACACATGATCGCTCGCGGCTGGGGTAGTCCCTCAGAAGCCGCCATCGCAGCCATGTTGGCTGTAATAGCAGCTCCCATCGAGTGTCCTACGATCGCAAAGTGGCGTAGCTCAGGACGTACATGGGATCCGGAGAGAAGCTCCCGGATCGCTGCTTTAACAGCCGCAATAGCATTGGGAGTAAAATCTCGCATTGAAGTACGCATATTTTCCTGATAGCGCGGATAGACAACGATGTTTCCCCGCCTCACGAGGTGCTTAATCCAGGCACCGTAGACAGCGGGATCCATTGCACTCCAACCATGGTTGAAGACCACAAGGGGCGCAGAACGTGGTATTGGAGATGCTGGCTCGAAAATCCAGTATTCTTCACTTGTCCCTTTGTGATACGTGTGGGCAGTGATTTCAGCATGACGATAATCTTGGCCACCGGGACCTTCAGTGGGTTGCACAAAACCGCCTGCAGGTGCTTTACCCGCACAACCGCTCACTACGAGCATGATCAGTACTGAAAAAACTTTCAAGCAAAGTGCACGTTGGAAATGCATCATCCACCTCGGAAAGTCGAATGACACCGTTTGCTGTTATAATTACACTCTTTCACGTACACAGGAAACAGGTGTTGGAGCAAGGGAACTCCCCCTACTCTATTTCTCTGGCGACACAAGCCTATCATTCTAAACTGTATCTGATATTAAAGAGCGAAGGGATCAATGAACGCACCTCCGCTCTTCTACTTATCGAATAATAAGTAACCGACGCGTTGCTAAAAAGTTCCCGGCGTCAAGTGTGTAGAAGTAAAAGCCACTGGCGACAGTTTCGCCTCTACTATTGTACCCATCCCAATGGGCTGCTGTCGACCGAGAATCGTAGATGCCCGCTGGTTGCCTGCCAAGATTCAGCGTGCGGACGGGATGTCCCATAGCATCATAGATACTGATAGTCACCTCACTGGTAGAGTCCAAACGGTAGGGGATCCATACCTCGGGATTCGCTGGGCTTGGAAAGGCAGGTCCCAGAGCGGTCCGTCCCACTACGGCAGTATCGGAGACAAAAGCTGAGCGATCCAATCCAGGCAATTGTGGAGCCGCCGGTAGGACGGCAGTGACAGCCACTGCAGCATTGAGACGCCCCCCGGTGACCATCTTTCCAGTCAGGGATGGCTTCGGATCTACGCTATTCAGAATGGCCTGCTTGATATCTGTTGCGCTCAGGACGGAATTCGCGCCGTAGAGCAGAGCTGCAACCCCGCTCACGTGAGGCGCGGCCATGGAAGTGCCGCTGAACGAAGCGTAGCTGTCGCCGGGTATCGTGCTTATGATGCCAACACCGGGGGCCGCCAGATCCACCCAGCGGGATCCATAGTTGGAAAAGCCTGCGAGATCATCGTTATAGTCGGTGGCAGCGACACTGATCACATTGTCCAGGGAATAGGCTGCCGGCCAATAAGGTCGGCGAACTCCAGAGTTACCCGCAGCAGCCACACAGAGTGGGCCAGCAGCAACGGCATTACGGAGCGACAGCGAAGGCTGTGATCCCACCCAACTATTGTTCGTCAGATGAGCACCCATGATGGTGGCATACTCGATGGCCTTTACCGCTCCTACGATGGCCCCAGAGCCGTTTGCATCAAGGAACTTCAATGCCATGAGACGCACATTCCAGTTGATCCCGACAACGCCGAGACTGTTGTTGCCCACAGCCCCGATCGTCCCGGCGACATGGGTGCCATGGCTGTTGTCATCCATTGGATCATTGTCGTTGTTAGCGAAATCCCAGCCATGTATATCATCGATGTAGCCATTGTTGTCATCGTCAACACCGTTGCCCGGGATCTCATCCGGATTAGTCCAGATGTTGGGTTTCAGATCCGAGTGATTGTAGTCGATCCCGGAATCGACAATACCCACGATGACCTGATCCGATCCCGTTGTCGTATTCCATGCCTCCGGGGCATCGATATCAGCATCGGAAGTTCCACCGGTCTGCCCTGTGTTATGAAGCCCCCACAGGTCATTGAAATTGGTATCGTTTGGCATGACAGCCGCACGCACGATGTAATTTGGCTCAGCATACTCCACGGCTGGATGACGACGAAACTTGGCAACCATCGAGCGGACGCTTTGGTTTCCCCTGATCCGCAAGTGGCGCGCCTGGATAAGTCTGAATCGATAGAGTGTCTCAGTGCCAAACTGCTTCGTAATCCTGTCGATCGTTGCCTGATTGGTGCCTGTCTTAAACTTCACTATCAGTTCGCGCTCGACCCATGGAGCAGCATCTGCTACAAGCAGCACACACAGTACGAGGATCAATGTTGTTACGCCTGTTTTCATTGAAACCATCCCTCTATCCCTCTTTCCTTACATTGGGTATTGATAGGTATACAACTCGCCAAAACTATACTTGAAGTCGCATGGACGGCAATATCTACCGGGCGATCATCAATTTCCTGGTGATTGCAAAGTCTCCCACTTGTAGTACGTAGAAGTAAATACCACTGGCAACAACTTCGCCTCTGCTATTACGCCCGTCCCAATAGGCGGCAGCCGATCTGGAATCATAGATGCCCGCTGGTCGATAACCGAGTTCCAGCACACGGACCAAATGCCCCATCGCATCATGGATACGAATGCTTACTTAGCTGTCAGATGCCAATTGGTAGGGGAGCCACACCTCGGGGTTCGCTGGACTTGGGAACGCAGCTCCCAAAGCGGTGCGAGTGATTGCGTCCGTTTTGCGTACCGGTAGTGAGTGTCCTAATGCAGGCAGTGCGGGAGCGGCTGGAGCAGTTCCCACACCAACAGCGAACCAGGCATCGTCCACTGTTTGGACTTCGGCAGTACCATAGAGATCGGCAGCAGCGGCCAGGGTCGCAAGACGCGCAGCCTCGAAATCCGTCGATGACGTCATATAGACAGATAACGCGCGGTACCAGATATCACCAACCTTTGTCCTGCCAATACCGGTAACGATATCGCCGTACTTGCCGGCTCCACCGGCGGTCGCCAGGTAAGCCGCAAAATTTGGGATACCGCTATTGGTATGTACTCCACCATTGTCTTGATCCGTCACCAGGTAGTCATCCATATGGTCAGGTTGTCCACCTCTCGTAGGATCGTCCATATATCGCAGGGCATCCCCCAGGATGTGAGGTGTCCAGCTATCTTCACCGATTGTGTAATCATCCGTATCAATCATCATAGCAAAGACATCCGACACGGATTCATTGAGTGCCCCGGACTGATTCATGTAGATCAGACCTGCTGTATGCTCTGTTACTGCATGCGTAAGTTCATGGCTGACGACATCCAGATCCACGAGAGGATCCGCCGTAACGCCATCGCCGTCACCATAGACCATCTGCTCGCCATTCCAGAAAGCGTTGACATAATTCTTTCCATAATGAACCGTTGATATGATCGGTGCCCCTGCATCATCGAAGCTGTTCCTACCATGCGTAGTGAGGTAGTAGTCCCATGTCATGGCAGCACCCCAATGAGCATCTACGGCAGCACTTTGAGAATCTCCTGTTGTTCCATCCCCCCATATATTATCCGTATCGCGGAACAGTCTCCCCGATGCGAGGATGATCTTCCTATTCCTGGCATCGTAGGTCGATAGTTTTCGAGAGTTATCGATCAGTTCATAGATTCGTCCGGAACGGTCGTTTGTGTTGATACTCACAACTCCGCGGTAGAGACTATGTCCTGTCCCAATGGCATCCACGTTCTGAATATCATTGTAACGATCTAGCACGACACCGGTCTTGGCATCGACAAAATAGACCCAGTTGGCCGGTTCGGGCCGTTCGACGGCAATCATCGTGCGCCAGACGAGGCGAGCTTGCCCATGATGATCATATATCATCAGCTCGGCTACTGGACGCCAGCTTTTGCCGGACGGCAGCATCTGCTCAAGGGTTGTGTCCCACCGATAAACAGCAGGGCCAATATCAGTCATCGCAACGTTGATGGCATATTTTGAACTGATAGAGGGTTTTACCCCGGAAACCTTCAGGCCAGGGATGAACTCACCGTTGATCGCGTAGATATGATGACTGCGATCCATATGAGCAATCAATTCTCGGCCAAAGACCGGGATATTGTTGATGGACTGACGCATTCTCACATGAGTCATACCCAGGCGATCTGTCTGGATAATCTTTGTCGAAAGTTCTCGACGCGGGTTCTCCATCTTAAAGATCGCCCTGTATTTCTCCAGAAACCGATAGACTGCATTCTCAGCAGACAAAGCGGATGAAACCGGGACACGCATCCTGATAAATTGGGGGATGCCTGTATCTTTGGCGAGCACTATCTCAACCTTGTCTTGAGATGCTTTTTCTAACTGTCGTATGGCTTCTATCTGTAACTCATCTGGACTCTTCAAACTAAATGCTGATGAAGATACCAACAGTAACATGACCGTTATCAGGATGAAGAGATTTCTCATTCCAAAGAATCCTTTCAGTTTTCATTCAGCCCATTACCCTCGAGAGCTTCTAAGATGAGTTGGAACACGTCCTCATCAAATAATAGGTTGATGTGGGTCACTTGAGAAACGGCGATGTTATGAGCCCCTTGCAGGATCGAAGCATTATTCGGTACGATCTTATCATCAGTCGAATAGATGGATGTATAGAGAACTTCATCTCCAGGCGTCGGATCAGACGGCAACGCCTCGTTGAAAAATTTCTGGCATGTGAAATTGTTTGCCCCACCAATAGAGACCCAGTTGCGTATTCGTTGGGTCCCATTACTGTAGCGCATATAATTCATGCTATCCGTACCACCATTGCTGTGAGCGATCAAATCGATACGCTGGAATCCTGTATCCTGGACGATCTTCTCCACCATCTCATTGATCTGATCCACATGTCCAGGATCACAAGTAGAGTTGTTTGGTACCAGATCAAAGGCATAGAGCCACTCCGACGGATATCCATTTTCTACGAGACGCTGTTTGATCGTATCGTAATTCGCCGCTTGACCATTGAGCCCATGCACCATGAT
>JAJRTO010000227.1 GCA_024278235.1 Candidatus Poribacteria bacterium | reverse complement strand
TCATTCAGATGCAACACCATCACTGTGAGATCCTGGTTTCCCGCTTCGAAAAAGACACCGGCGCGAAGTGTTGCCATCAGTAAGGCCGCCTGGGTGCCTTTCCCGGAGACATCTGCAATCACAATCCCGAGGTGGTGCGCATCCTCATAGATGTAATCGTAATAATCGCCACCAATTCGGCCGCGTGGGATGCTGATCCCTGCAATATCATAACCGGGAATTTCCGGATCTGCTTTGGGGAGGAGCCCCTGCTGAATCTCCTGAGCTGCCATCATCTCTGCTTCGATCTGACGCAGACGTTTTGCATCCTGATAGAGACGTGCATTTTCAATGGCAACGCCCGCCTGATTCGCCAGTCCCGACAACAGGATCTCGTCCGTTTCGTCAAATTTCAGGATGTGGCCTTCGCGGCTCTCTTTATCGCACACCATGAGCACCCCGAAAGGCTTCTCCTGCGCTTTGATTGGGGTTGCCAACAATGCCGAAGCTCCAAGAATCTTGGCTTCCGGGGCATCGGTTCCTGTTCTGATGGAGATGCCCTGTTCGACGACATGCATGAGTACACTGTTCTTGACAGATTCCGGTTGGATCGCAAGCTCGCCCCACTGAGAACTCAGGGATAGTTCCTCCGATTCAAGCAGAAAGATCGCGCCGGAGTGTGCATCCAGCAGCATGATGGCATTCTGAAGGATCTGCTCCACCAGCGGCTCAGGATCCAATACGGAGCTGATCTTGGCACTCACCTCGGCCAGCGTCAATAGCTGTTGTGTCTGCCAGCGTAATTGAAAGTTTCTCTCACGCATCGTTCGCAGTAGATTGGCGCTGTGGATCACAAGAGAAATATGATGAGCAAGGACTGCGAGGAAGTCCTGATCCCATTCTTCCAACACTTCGCCGGTGGAAACGGGGCCCAAACTCATGATCCCCAGAAACTGTTCCGGCACAGCCAGAACAACCCAAAGCTCCGCATCCAGTGCATCGAATTCCTGAGAGTGACGTGTGAGGAACTGCCGGAATTCAGCCGGAGGTGAACTTAAAGCGATAATGCGGTTCTGTCGTAAATAGTCCACTTCTTCCGGTTCGATCCCAATGGTGAGAGGCTGTTCGACGCTTCTTGCAGCCTGAACGGACAGCTCTCGACGACTATTGTCGTAAAGCAAAATTGCCCCGTGGCTGATCCGCATCATGCCCAATGTCATTTCCAGTAACCATTGAAGCGACGTCGTGAAGTCACTACGATTCGAGAAGATCACTTCGCCTATCTCGGCTAGTGAGGATAGACCGAAGAGGAATCTTTCGGCGCGTTCTTGTTCGGTGGACATTTCGCTGAACTCAATCGTCACGGCTATTTGAATGCCTCAATCGCGGATTCTCTGTCGGGGAATATCGTTGAAAACTGGGTGAGTCCCATGATCCGGAAGGTGCGTGCTATCACATCACGGGGCTTATAGAAGTGAATCTTTCCGTTGAATTCCCGCAAACGTTCGATGATCTCGATCAGGATAGCGATGCCAATACTGTTGACCATTGCCACCTTCTCAAAGTCAAATGCAAGGTGGCGAATCCCTTCATCTATCAACTGGTGGCAGACTTGTGCGAGCTTTTCTCCGCTATTCTGATTGAGGTACCCTTCCAGCGAGATCACGGCGTACTCATCTGCACGTTCTACGGTAACATTCAAGGTATCTATCATGCATCTGTCCCCTCTTTACCTACCTTGCTCTTGGTCATCATAATCGTCGTGCCATGCCCGCAACTCTTGATATTTACTTCATCCATGAAATTCCTGATCAGTTCGATCCCCCAGCCACGTTTCCGCCCGCACCGGATAGAATCTTCGATGTTGGGAGTACGCAACGTTTCAGGACGGAAGCCTTTCCCATGATCCGTAATCAGAATGCAGAGCCTGTCCATCTGTTCAGACACAATATACTTGACATAGACTTTATTGTCATCACTTGCACTGTGCTCAAAGGCATTGATACATGCTTCCACGACCGAGAGCCGGATTTCATCGATCTGCTTCTGGGGAAACCCGACCAAAGCAGCAACGACTGCGGCCGTTTCAGCAGCCACCAATTCCCAGTTCGAGATCATGGGAATTACCAACTCAGCCTCTTTTTTTGCTTCCCTGAGATTCACCTGGGCCTCCTTAAGGACTTAAGAACCGAACAACCTCCCCATTTGCCCCGGCTGGATGACCAAAATTCAGCGATGATAGCTTGCCGAGCGGAATATGGATAGATTATTTGATCTTACTGAGTATCGCCAGGCATCAGATGCCCTACAATCGATCAACAGTATAACATACGTCACGGAATCGGAGCAATTCTTTTCTCTACCATTGCTGCGCCAATTTACGGTAGATCATCACCTGTTCCATATTGCGTGGAATCTTAATTTGGATCCGAGTCCGTTTGCGGTTCGCATCCCGGAGAGTCATGGGGGCCTGGAGAATGCTCTTCATGTGAACGCTTCGTGACTCAAAATACATCCACATCTGCTTGGTGGTATAAGGGTCCACATAACATTCAAGCCCTGCATAGTAGAAGTCGTGATCCGGGAATGGAATTTCAACGGTCTTCTGATGTCCATCAAGATAGATCGGCGTGGGGTTTTCTCTGGGAATATAGCCACTAATACGGCACCTGGTAATCTGGACACGACGCCCTGACTTATTCGTCAGCTTGAGCGAAATCACGATACCTGTACGACGGATATCGTCACGTGATACAAACCATGTATCATCCTGAAGTACTTCGATGTCGAGTCCCGGGATGCGTCGATGGCGATCATACAGAATAGCGAGCGCAATCACTATCCCGATCCCCAACAGAACGACGATTCCCGTTTCGGTGGTCAGAAATTCAAGAAGTTGTTTCAGTAGTGTGAGAATGGATAGCTCCTTTCATTTTCCCCCGGTCATAGGTACGAAGCGAACCGCTGTAACGTTACGTTTTTCTATCCCTTTTTCCTCACGGGTGAGAACGAGCAGATCCTGATAGAAGTTTCCCACAGGGATCACGAGCCTCCCTCCCACAGCCATCTGTTCAGTGAGTGCAGGTGGGATCTCATGTGGGGCCGCTGTAACCATGATCGCATCGAAAGGAGCATGTTCCGGCCAGCCCACATGCCCGTCCCCACAGCGGACATGGATGTTGGTATACCCGAGTTCAGCGAACAATGCCTCTGCCCGGGAAGCAAGCTCAGGTATGATTTCAATCGTATAGACCTCAGCGGCGATCTCAGCCAGAACGGCCGTCTGATAGCCGGAGCCTGTACCGATTTCCAATACACGGGAGTGAGCATCGATTTCCAGAAGGGAGGTCATCAGCGCCACGATATAGGGCTGAGAGATAGTCTGTCCATACCCGATGGGTAGCGGATTGTCATCATAGGCTTCGCCGCGTAGCTCCGTAGGCACAAATCGATGCCGTTCCACCGTCCGGAGTGCTGTCAGCACGCTCTGGTCGTGGAGACCACGCGCAATGATCTGCTGCTGAATCATCTTTTCTCTGGCGTGTACTTTTGATAACATGCCCATGCAATCCCTGTTGATGAATTGGGAAATTCAAATATCTTCCGAACCATAGTGCTCTGTAAAGGTGGTCCAAATCCCCGT
>JAJRTO010000226.1 GCA_024278235.1 Candidatus Poribacteria bacterium | reverse complement strand
GTGAGCGCGATCGATGTTCGAGGTTCCAGACTCGAGGTTCAAGGAGCGACATCCCATCCTGTGTTACGCACAGCGGGCAAGGATTTTACGGTCCAACGCGAACTCAAGTTGATACTCCGGCCGGACAAGGAGATCTACGCGCCCGGCGAGGAGGCACAGATCCAGGTGGCGGCCACTGATCAACAGGGTCAGCCGGTACGGACCGAATTGTCTCTGGCGCTGGTGGATGAAGCTCTGTTCGCCCTCTTTGCTGGGAATGTCTCTCCCATCACCAATTTCTTTCAGGACGGCATCCACCGAGATGCGGCCATGCGCACGATCTCCAGTTGCGACTTCCGTTACACCCCCCCGACTCAGAGTACCATCAAAGAATGGATAGAGGAGGCAAACAAACGCAAGTATCTGAAAGAGCTTTCTAAACAGCGTGCGGAGGTATCTGCAAATCTATCGCAGATGGCGAGAGGAGCGGGAGGGGTAGAGCTTGATGCACTTGCAGAGGAGATGGAACGCTCGCTCACCGATGAGAAGTTCGATGCCCGTGCAAGATCGCGGAAGCCTGTATCGAAAGGTGAACCCGGCGGGCGTGTTATCGGACGCGGCAAGGATGTAAGGGAAACTGTCCTGAGCATCGAGGAGCCATCTGCACCACGTGAAGAGTTACTCGATGCGGGCATCTGGCTTCCTGTGGTTGTCACAGACGCGGACGGCAAAGCCACGGTCACGTTTACGATGCCTGAAAAGACCACACGCTGGCGTCTCACAGCACGTGGATGCAGTATAGAAACGCTGGTCGGGGAAATCCGAACGAACGTCATCACACGCAAGGATTTCTTCCTTGATCTGAAAGCACCCGGCATCCTCACAGAGGGCGATCAACTGCGGCCATTGGTGCGAATTCACAACCTGACCGATTTCGCAGGGGAAGCTCGACTCGAACTCGAGTGGAGTGTTGGAGCTGAGGGGGATGCCCTTGCCCAACCTGTGACGATTCAGCCCCATAGTACCGTCGATGTGGTGCTCGATGGCATCGGGATACCGTTCGGAAGGGAAATAAACCTGGTGGTATCCGTGGTAGCCACGCATGGGGATCTCACACGACGCGACTCTCTGATGCGAAACATCCCGATCCGTCCGTGGGGTATGGAAATATCTGACAGCAGGAGTCGTGTTGCCACAGGGGATGAAACGCTGATCCTCGAACTGCCTCCGGATCCGAGCATCCGAAACAGACGATTGTCCATCCGTATAGCCCCCGAAGTGGAACGACTGATCATAGAACTTGCCCTGAGACAATCTTATCCCATCTTCCGCTCTCAGATCATCCGTCCGCCCATCATCCGTCCCCCCGGAGATACGGGCAGTGACCTTCTTGCGGTGGCCTACGCGCTCTGGTATCTCGAACAGGTTCCTGCCACGGCCAGGGACGCACAGGCACTCGTGGAACGAGGACGTTCCCTCGTGAATACGCTCGTCGTGCGACAGAAAGATGACGGCGGTTGGACCTGGAGTCCGGGTTCCACGACAAGGGATCCTCTGATCAGCGCGCGGAATCTCTGGGCATTGGCTGAAATCCAGCAGCGCGGTATCGCCGTGCCAAACACGGTTCATGAGAAAGCGATACGCTTCCTCGAATCAGTGTTACCACAGACGAGCGACGATGAAACCCGCTCGATCATCCTGCATGCGCTGGCACGGGTGAACAAAGCTGATTTTGGGATTGCCAATCGGCTCTACCGCAATCGTCATCGCCTGACGCCGAAAGCACTGGCTGTTACCGCCCTTATCTTTGCACAGTTCAAACGTGAGGAGATCGCAGGAGAATTGCTCGAGATACTGCTGCAACAGCCGAAAATTTCGGAGCTACCTGTAGAAACCCTTGCCTTCACGCTACTTGCACTCGAATCCGTTCGCCCACAGTCAACGCATATCCCACAATGGGTCGAGACCCTGATGGCCAGGCGGCGTATCGGTGGATTCCATCCTTACAGGGCGAAAGGCCCTGCCGTGGCAGCTCTGGCGAACTTCTATCGTCAGAGCCAGTTTGTCACGAACGATTATCGACTCAGCATTTCTGTGAATGACCAGCCGTTACGCCAGATCGATGTGAAGAAGGGGCAACCCGTCATCGAAATGGAGACAGATCAGGTCGTTGATGGGCCCAATCGCATCCAGTTCATCATAAAAGGCCAGGCACGCTACGCCTATCAGGTCGTATTGAGTGGATTTCTTCCGGACTTCCCTTCTGAGGCTACCGAGGGAGCAGAGGGGGATCCGTCCACTGCCTACCGCATGCTGGCTGCCGGTTTCGTGCGACATTATTACCATGCACCGCTGGAATACAACGGACGAACGATTGCCTCAAGCACGATGGAGGTCACCCAACTATCCTACGGCAACCGCACATTCGTTTCAGTAAACATCAAGGATCTTCCCCGCCGCCAGCCATTGATAGCGGAGGAATATCTACCAGCAGGTACGACCCTGATCCCCAATTCTGTCGTGGGGAATTTCCAGTATTACGAGGTCGGTGATCGGGTGATCCGGTTCTTCCTGGATCGGCAGTGGAGCGTCCAGGTCAGACAAAAATTGCCGAGCCCCCGTCTCGAATTTCGATACCAACTCATGAGTTATTCGCCGGGAACCTATCGTGTGTTGCCGACGATCATCCGCTATGCGGAGCGGCCAGACCTGCCGATGATCGGTAAACCGACCTCCCTGATGATCCTTGCCCCAGGCGAGAAATCGAGCGATACCTACGTGATGAATGACGGAGAACTCTACGGCCTGGGGAAAGCGAACTTTGACGATGGTCACTATGAGAAAGCACTCTCTCTGCTGACTCAATTGCGGGATCGCAACCCGGACTATCGTGAAAAAGATGTGGCCCGGATGCACCTCTGGATCAGTACTGACGAGCGCTTCTTCGATGCGCCGCGCATTGTGGATTCATTTGAGATCTTACACGAACGATTCCCTGAACTGACGATCCCGTTCGACAAGATCTTGGTCGTCGGTCGCGCCTATCGCGAGATGGGAGAACTCGAACGTTCGTATCTGGTCTTCCGATCCACCCTCGATGCCAGCTATGGCAACGACTCGAATGTAAGCGCGGTATTGCAGGATGAGGGGCAATTTCTGAACTCTGTCGATTTCCAGCGCTCGCTCTGGAGGCAGTATCCCGATACAGCCCAGGTCATCGCCTCCTATTTTGCCCTGTCCCAGGCCCTCTATGCAAAAGTTCCCGAGGCTGTGGAGTTGGCAAAGGTCAAAAGACTGCCGCTGTTGGGTCAGGAGCAAGTGGGGGATAAGGAAGCAAGAATAAAAACAAAGCCTTCTTCTGTGACGTTGTTGCGGGATACGATCCTGATGCTATCCCGTTTCCTGGAGCTTTACCCGCAGGATCCACTTGCAGATGATGCGACGTTCTCCCTTGCAAACGCCTATCTGGATCTCGAAGCCTATGACAAGGCCATACAACTATCAGAAACCGCGCAGCGACGCTATGCTGAAAGCGAGTTCCTGAGCAGTTTCCAATATGTCCAGGCACTGGGTTTATTCTCACAGTACAACTTTCTAGCCGCCATCCATGCCGCCCAGAAAGTTGCTGAGGGAGAGAGCAAATACCGGGATCTGGCGCGCTACATCCTCGGCCAGATCTACCACGCTCAAGCGGAACCTGAAAAGGCGATCTCATGGTACACGCAGGTCCGCGACATCTATCCCGATGCGCGTGAATCGATCGAGGCGTTTGAGGCAAGACGGATCTCGCTCGATGAGGTCAGTCGGTTCCAGCCCGGAGAACCCGTTACTCTCACGCTCAGGTACCGGAACATCAAGGAAGCAGCGTTCCAACTGTATCGCGTCGATCTGATGAAGTTGTATCTCCGCGAGAAGAACCTGAGCCAAATCACCAAAGTGCGCCTGGAGGGGATCTCACCCAAACAGAGCCGGCTTATCCAACTCGGTGATGGCAAAGATTACAGCGATAAGGAACATACCCTCAAATTGAATATCGCAGAGGAAGGGGCCTATCTCGTCATCTGTCGTGGGGATGATCTCTTTACAAGCGGCTTGATCCTGATCAGTCCGTTGAAGATGGAGGTCCAGGAAGATGCGATCAGTGGGCGAGTTCGGGTCAACATCCGCAAGTTGATCGCTGGTAGCCATCCGGAAGGAATTCAGGTGAAAGTCATCGGATCGGCCGACCAACGTTTCATCTCCGGAGAAACAGATCTGCGAGGGATCTTCATCGCTGACAACATCCGAGGCATCGCCACCGTACTTGCACGCGATGACCAGAACCTATATGCTTTCTATCGTGGCAAACAGTGGCTTGGTCCTCCTGAGGGTGAGGATGCTGACAGAGCCGTCACACGTGACAAAGAATCACTGAGCAGACAACAGATGGAAGTCGATTACCGCCGCAATCTATTCCTACAAAATCGGGCAATTCAGGGCAAGAACATCGAACAGTTGGACACAATGCGCCGTAGTCGACAGCGAGGGGTGGAAGTACAGATGACGTATTGAGGTTAGTTGAATGTGGAAATGATGTATTAGTCTCAGGTCTCAGGTCTCAGGTCTCAGGCATCCGGTATCAGGCATCAGGCTTCAGATGATCTCGCTGAGGAGATTCTGGGATGGTCTGGGGATCACGACATAGTTGACCAACATGCCGTATTCTTTCAGTTTCTCGACCCCCGCATCCACCGCCGCCTGGACCGATGAGACGTCGCCCGTCAGCGTCGCAAACGCTTTGCCTCCCAGCGCCATAGCCAGTCGGATCTCGACAAGTTCAACGTCTGCCGCTTTCACGGCCGCATCCGTGGCATCGATAAGTGATGTGACGGAGAACGCTTCGAGTACGCCGAGAGCATCCAGCACCTGCACCGTTCCGGAGCCGGCAATTGCAGGAAACACGGCGTCATGGATGTTGCCGAGCACACATTCATCGATGACCGCGATCCCACCAATGCTTACGCCTGCATCGATGCTTGTCCGCACATCCGCGATGTCTCCGCCTATCACAGCCAGATACTTACCTGAACATATGGTTCGGGCAAGGAGTAGTTCAATATCGCCTGTCTTCAGCATGGTATCGACAACGGCAAATCCCGTTGCGATACTCGAAAGTTCCACAACCCCGATGGCGTTCTTTTTCATGAGCGTTCCTCGATGACAATCGCATCTGTGATCTGGGTCACGATTCCGGAAATGCTGGCATGGATACGTGCACCCAGTTGGCCCTCTGGAATCTCAGCAACGAGTTGATTCTGCGTGACCTGTTCTCCTACCTGCACGACAGGCTGTGCGGGGGCACCAACGTGCTGTCGTAATGGCAGTACCACCTGTCGCGGATGGTGATCGGTGTCCACCCAGGGCGCGGCGAGATCATAATCTTTCAAGCCCAGACGACGGATCAATGCTTTGAGTGGCACATGCCGTCCTTCTGACATCGGGTGTGGTTTGACTGTCTCTGTCGGCCCGAGCCAGCGTTCCAGACCGGCATCCTTGCGATCCTGTTTCCCTTTATCACAGGCTTCCTTTGGATAGAGCCCCTCCGGACAGGAGTAGAGCGTGCAGAGCCCACAAGCACAGCAGAGATCGGCCCACTTGCTCCAGATCTCACTGCCCGTTGCCGTAAAACCGAGACTCCGCATCACCTTGTGCGGTTGCACATCGTAGCCAAGCAGATATCTGGGACAAAACTCGGTACAGTAACTGCACTGATCGCACGCTGATTTGCCGATGCGGTGCATTGCCTGTTCAGGGCGGGCTTTTCGCTCCACCAGAGGATGTGTCCCGGGTAGCACAATGAGTCCTCCGGTGGTTTTCGTGACGGGTCGAGACAGATCCCACTCCAACCGCCCCATCATCACACCACCGACAAAAACGGCAAAATGATCGACAGTCGGGCCTCCGGCGAGATCGATCATCTCTCGGAGTGTTGAACCGATAGGAACCACAGTGCTCATGGGCTTCCGCACCGCACCCGTGATGGTGAGGTGTTTCTGTGTCACCGGTTGTCCTGCCGTCGCTTGGGAGATATTGTACAGGCTCTCCACATTGTTGACGGCCACGCCAACCTGCAACGGGATGCCTCCCGGGGGAATCAGACGGCCTGCCGTCTCATAAACGAGTACGAACTCATCCCCGGTGGGGTAATAATCGCCTAACGAATGAATCCGAATGGGATTGTCTCCTATGGCTTTCTCCAGGGCGGCGATGGCTGTCACGCGCTTGGCTTTGACACCAAGGATCCCTTCAGATGCTCCTGTGACCTGCATGGCAATCTGCATGCCCCGTATCACGTGATCCGCATGCCGTATCATGAGTGCTGTATCCTTGTGAAGGAGCGGCTCACATTCTGCACCGTTTGCGATCACGATCTCTACTTTGGCATCCAGTTTCACGTGAGTGGGGAATCCCGCGCCCCCAGCACCGACAACACCACTATCTCGAATTGCCTCTATCATAGACGATTTTCTTCCTCACCTTCCACTTCCAGCCCGGCAAGCGCTGTCAGTTTCCCGTGGATCGTATTGATGAGCCCATCCAACTGCACCATGAAGGCGACATACTCTGATCCTGAAGGAAGGCGATCCTGTACCCGATCCTCGATGGTGCGTTTTTTGATCCGTGAAAGCTGATCGAGCAAACGGAAAAGCTGACGTATATCAGTTTCCCCGCGCTGATCTTCTTCAATATCACTCACCTGCACCATGATTTCGTGGAGACGTTTCTGCAGCAGATGCCGCTTCTCTACAATCCGTTGACGCAATGTCGCTCCGATGATGATCACCAGGATGGCAAGAACAAGCAGAAATGGGAGCGTATCGTTGAATGCCTCGGCGATACTTGACGAGAAGGTCGGCCTCCCCCGCTCGTAAAACTCAAGGGCCCCCCGATGAAATGGGAAATCCTGTTCATCCTGAGCAAAAGCCTCGGTGAGTTCACGCAGATGCATCTGTTTCCGGAACAGGATAGAGAGAACCGACTGAGTCATGGTGCGTACCATATATGCGGGAGTTCGTCGATGCGTGATCAGACTTGCTTTCACGGCGATACACTGAGCATCCTGGGAAGGTACGGCAGGATTGCCAGAATAGGCTGTGCGAGGAATCCGATATGAG